>DATNKB010000474.1:0-2998 GCA_035603595.1 Candidatus Dormiibacterota bacterium | reverse complement strand
GCAGTGCGGTCGCTGATTATTTCGCACCACCTGCTGGGGACGCAGGAGTTCATCATCATTAATCACACGGACTGCGGGATGCTGACGTTCAAAGATGAAGAACTTCGGTCGAAACTGCATTCCGCCACCGGCACTGCTGCCGTTGTCCCCGCAGCGTTCCACGCGTTCGGCGAACTGGAGCAAAATGTCCGCGAGCAGATTGAGAAGGTGAAAGCGCATCCGTGGATTCCCAAGGACATTCCGGTTCGCGGGTTTGTGTACGACGTCAAGACCGGGCTGTTGAATGAAGTCGCGGAGAAGCGCACGGGAGCGGCAGGTAGCTAAAACACTGACTCAAACGGTCGCCGCGGCGATTGTCCTGCGTGGCTCAGTGTGCGGGGCGACGGTAGCTGTGAGGCGTCGTCGCGGGTAGCGCGGCATGAGGCAGGGCGTTCAGCGTGCGAGCGTCGCGATGGCGCTCGAGAAAGTGTTTCTGCGCGCGGCGTCCCCAGGAGCGCACAAAATAGTAATTCAATGTGCCGCCTGCGCCTGCGCTGAGCACCGGAATCACGCGGGCCGACCATTTTTCCGCAACTTCCGTGCCTACCTTCACAGCGATGCGATCGATGATTCGCGGGACGATTCGCTCGACGGCTTGCTTTTCGATGAAGTCACGGCCTAAATCCAATCCGGCAGCGGTTGCGGCCGCGAGCCACAACTCGGTTTCTTCGTCGGCGCTGCTGTACTCGAATCCGTAAATCAGACTTAGCTTTTGAAGCATGCGAACGGTGATTGCCGAGAGGATTCCCATGTCCGGCAAGATTGTAGCGAACCCGCCGAGGCCGAACCCCATCCCTTCCAGCGCTGCGGTCTTGGTGGAGGCGGAGATTACGCGCGTCGCGATCGAATTCAACATGCGCTCGTCGATGTGGAGCATGTCCTTCCAAGACGAGATAGGCAGGCGGTGAACGCGTTTCAAATGGGCAAGGTACTGATCCGGGTTCACCCGAACGGTGTCGTACGCTTTGCGGAAGCCGGCTCGCAGAGAAGTCTCCAGTAGGCGAGTGGTGAGGCCGGGTTTTAGTTTTCGTCGCATCAAATGACTGAGCCTTCGAGCGCCGAAATGTGCGCTCACTCTGCTCTATTATGCGGTGGAATCGCTGAAGTTCCAAGCGGGGTTCGGTGGTATCGCTCTATCGGAATTACTGTAGCGAAGTTAGCGATTGCTTACCGGCTTTGCCGAGGGGGCGTCGCGGAACGATTCTGGCGGATCGAAGGAGCAGCGCTCGAAGAAGACTTTGTCGGTAATTGCGCCATCGCGCCAGCGGCGGATATCTGCGAGCGTGGCGGCAGCGACGCCGCCTTTGTCGCCGAGAAACACGACGACGACGCCGGACATCGGCTGTTCGGAGTGCATGGCTTCGCGATAGCCTTCCGTGAAAATGTGCTTGGCGAAGGCGAATTGGCTCTGGCCAAGAATTGCGGTCGGAATGGCGCGGTTGGGCTGAGCAAACACGAAGAGCGATGGTTTCCCTTTTAGAGCCATCCATTCCCCGCCGAACGGCTTGATCTCCTGATTCGGAGTCGAGAAGTTAAGGGCTGCGGCAGCATCTTCTGTGTCGTCCACTTCCTGCGGGGGTTGCAGCTGCGCGCCGCG
Organism: Candidatus Dormiibacterota bacterium; assembly: GCA_035603595.1. Classification (GTDB taxonomy): domain Bacteria; phylum Acidobacteriota; class Terriglobia; order Acidiferrales; family UBA7541; genus Palsa-295. Next base: position 1,362 of record DATNKB010000474.1, on the reverse strand, counting down.
AATCCAGCCCTCAGTGCCATTTTCGAGGCGGATGTGGACCCAAGTCCCCTTCACATTGATTACTTCGAATTCGTCTTCCGGGTCGGCGCGGAAAAGGACCTTGGAGGTGTCATCGTCCTGCTGAAATATGGAGGCCTGCGGCGTCTTGACTACCGCGAGATTCGAAAGAAATTTCTGAGAGCCGGCGTTCGCTTCGAGTTCTGAGATTTGCTGCTGCAATTTGCGCTGACTCATCTCGGCTGCTTGACGCTCGGCTCGAATGGAAGCGATTTCGCTTGCAAGAGCTGCTGGATCGCTTGAATTCGCGCGCGAGATTGACCCTGATGGTGGCACTTGCAAGGTAGGATTCGCCGCGGCTTCTGTATGTGACACGCCGGGAGAGGGCGGATGCGACGAAACGGGGGCGTTGCCACCGGGCGCGTCCAGCGGCGGGGGTGACGAGGATGAGGCAGCGGGATCGGACGCAGGCGCAGCAGCCCGGCCCGCACCCAGTCCACCACTCCCTTTTTCGAGCAAAACGCTCAGGCGGTCGAGCATGTCCTGCTCCAGCCTGCCGTTCGATGGAACCACCACGTATTGCGAGCGCGAGGGATCTTCTTCTGCATTCCAGGCCGTGATTTTTGCGCTCACCGCGACGAGCGTTTGATTGGGGCCTTGCGATTCAATCTCAATTCGAAGTTGATAGTGCGGATTCTCGAGCTTCGCGATCGTGGAGGCGTTGGCGTTCACGAACCCATCGAGGACCGGAAGACGGTTTGTCGCGTACGCCTTCAGTGCCTGCAAAGCCTCTTCGACTTCCGCCTTCCTATGCTTGTAGACGCGATCGGTCGAGTCCGCCTCCTGAGCGCGAACCACGAGACACGAAGAAAACAGAAGCGCGAAAAAGAAGAGCAGGCATCGAACGGGAACCATCCCGAAGCGAGGGGCCGGCGATTCGCCGCAACTTTTGGAAGCCGCACTCACGATAGCGGCTCCAGAAAGGCGTAGTAGATCCAACCTTCGTCGCCTTTCACAGTGCGCACCCTATACCAATACTTCGTTGTGGTCAGCACGGTGACCGTCAAGCCTTTTTCGAGCGAAAGTACGGTGCTGGAATGGTCGTACGGTGAAGCTTTCAAGGGAACCGCTTGTCCGCGAATGCGGCCCTGCGTATTGAACTGAAGCTGCCTGACTCGCTCCTGCAGTTTCTTTTCAGCCGCTTTTGAGTCGGCGAGGCGCGATTGCTCGTCGGCCAGCGTGCTCTGCAGGCCCAAGGTTTCCTGGCCCGGATTGGCCACGGTTTCCGCCTTGTGATGACGGACCTTGGGAGCTTCGAGGGCTTTTATCTGCGTAATGATTTCGGCGTATTCGGCAGTCTCGACG
>DATNKB010000473.1:0-4580 GCA_035603595.1 Candidatus Dormiibacterota bacterium | reverse complement strand
GCCGAGCGTATAAGCCTCGCGCTACTCGTTTCTTGTGACCATCGCACTCTCAAATCCGGTGAAATATCTCCGCGGAGTTGGGCCCCATCGCGCTGCACTGATGGAGGAGCGCGGGATTTTCACCGTGGGGGACTTGCTGGCCTATCTGCCGTTTCGGTATGAAGATCGCATTCGATTCACACCGATCGCCGAGATCATTCCCGGGCAGCCGCACACGATTTTGGTCGAGGTAGCCAATGCCGGAGGAACAATTCGGTTCGCCCGCGGGCGGGGCGGGGTGTTTCACATCGCCGTACGCGATGGTTCCGGGACGCTCTACGCACGCTTTTTTCACGGCTCCTATCTCGAGGGCAAATTCAAGCAGGGCCAACGGCTCGTGATGCATGGAAAAGTGGACGCGGACCCGTATAGACCGGGCCGGCTTGAAATGGTGAACCCGCAGATCGAGCTTGTAGGGAGCGCGGACGGAGCGCCGGCCGATTCGACGGAGGTAGGCCGAATCGTTCCAATTTACGAAGCTATCGGCGCGATTAGCTCGCGAATGCTGCGGCGAATCATCTATTCGGTGCTGAACGATTTCGATGCCAATGTTCCCGACCCTCTACCGGCAGCGATCCGCGAGCGCTACAAATTTCCGACGCGCCGCGAGGCCCTCCTTTATGCTCACTTCCCACCGAAGAACGAAAATCTCGAGTTGCTTAACAGCTGGCGAAGCCCGGCGCAGGTACGTCTAATTTTCGAAGAGTTTTTTTACTATCAGCTCGCGCTGGCATTGCGGCGCCAGCAAGAACATCGACTGACCGGAATCGCAATGCGCGTTCGCGAGGACAAGATCCGCGAGGCGTTGAAGCGAATCTTGCCGTTCAAGCCGACGGCGGCGCAGAAACGAGTGCTCGCCGAAATCGCGGCTGATCTCGAACAGTCTTATCCGATGCATCGGTTGCTGGAGGGTGACGTCGGGAGCGGTAAGACAATTGTGGCATTTGAAGCGGCCACAATCGCAATCGAGAACGGTTATCAGGTCGCGTTGATGGCGCCAACGGAAATTCTCGCCGTTCAGCACTATCTTTCTGCGCGGCGGGTATTTCACAGCGATGGGCCAGCGAAGGTAACTGGCTATCAGGTCGAATTGCTCGTTAGCGGCCAGAAGCGGCTCGAGAGAGCCGATACGCTTGCGCGCGTGGAAAGCGGCGCCGCACAGTTTGTCGTCGGCACGCACGCGCTAATCGAAAATCCTGTTCAATTCAAGCAGCTCGGTCTCGTAATTGTGGACGAGCAGCACCGTTTCGGGGTTCTTCAACGAAAGCGGCTAATCGAGAAGGGCGTCTCACCGCATGTGCTGGTGATGACAGCCACTCCGATTCCCCGCACTCTCGCACTGACTCTTTATGGCGACCTTGATCTTTCTGTGATTGACGAAATGCCGCCAGGTCGCACTCCTGTTGAAACGCGCTGCAGCGACGAAGCGTCCCTGAAAGGCGTGTGGGAGTTCATGCGGCGCGAAATCGCGCGGGGGCGGCAGGGTTTCGTTCTCTACCCGGTGATTGAAGAATCAAAACAGGAGCTGAAGGCAGCTACAGCGGAGTATGACAGGCTCGCCAAGAGCGTCTTTCCCGGCATCCGAGTGGGCCTGCTTCACGGCCGTCTGAAGAACGAGGAAAAAGATGCGGTGATGGATGAGTTCCGTCGCGGCGCGCTGCAAATTCTGGTATCCACAACGGTAATCGAGGTGGGAGTGGATGTGCCCAATGCCACGATCATGGTGATCGAACACGCCGACCGTTTTGGACTCGCACAACTACATCAGTTGCGGGGGCGGATTGGCCGAGGCTCGGAAAAATCCTACTGCATTCTCATTGCGCCGAAAGCGATTACGGGGGATGCGCGCGACCGAATCGAGGCGATGGTCGCAACGTCCAATGGATTCGAAATCGCGGAACGCGACTTGAAGCAGCGTGGCCCAGGCGAATTTTTTGGCACGCGGCAGCACGGCGACGCTGCATTCTCTGTAGCTCAACCCCTGCGCGACCACGAGCTTTTAGAATTCGCGCGACGCGAGGCATTCGCAATTGCAGAAGATCCCGCAGCGGCGAAGGAAATTGTTGCCAAGGTAGAATCCGTGAGCCCTGCGTGGCAAAAGCGGTATCAGCTCGCGGCGGTCGGTTAGGCTCGTCGGCTAGCTCAAGGTTCAAGCTCGACCAGACAATCATGCGCGTGATCGCAGGTAAATATCGCAGCCGGGTATTGAAGAGTGCGCTAAAACTGCGCCTGCGCCCCACGAGCGACCGCCTGCGCGAAACGCTCTTCAATGTCCTTGGCGCGTTGGTTGAAGATTCTCTTTTCATTGACCTTTTTGCAGGAACCGGCGCCGTCGGCATCGAGGCAATCAGCCGCGGGGCGCGCGAAGTGGTTTTCATTGAATCACACGCTGCCGGAGTGCGGCTCATCCGCCGAAATCTCGAGTCTCTCGGCATTCGCGCCGGCGTTGACGTGATCGAAACTGACGCTGTGCGTGGACTTGAAACCCTGTCGTCGCGGCGGCTGGCCGCCGATTTTATTTTTCTCGATCCGCCATACGACAACGAGGAAGATTACGTTCGCGTTCTCGAGTTTCTCGACGCATCCCACCTGATCGCGCCGCGAGGATTTGTGATCGCCGAACACCGCAGCTCGATGGAGCTGCCAGAGCGTTTCGATCGGCTGGAATGCTCTCGAATCCTCGAGCAAGGCGACGCGGCATTAAGTTTCTATCAACTGGCAGCCGCAGCGTAGTCTGGCGCATCTCATTTGGCACCCCAGCTTTGGCTTAGTATTTCCGCAGGCGTATTTTATTTCGTGGGTATAATGACCGGGAAAATGCCGACATTAATGGGACGTCCCCTAGACGAAGAAATCCAGCTTATCGAGCTCTCGCCGCATTCTCGTCTTCCCAGACTCGACCTTGGAGTTGACTGGGAATCTCCCTGGCGTGAATTTCGCACCAGCGTGCGGGATTTTTTCACCGGACCGCGCGCGCCCAAAGGCGGCAAGGTCGCCGGTAACCACGCTTTTCGCGTCGAGTGGGTGCGCGGGAAAATATCCGGCTGGGCGTTTACAGCATCGTCCTTATGGCATGTTGTCGTTGTGGTGCTGCTCATTCTTCCTATATGGGGTTTTCTGCCTGCGACGCAGCACAATCTCGCGCCGGTTCGCATCGAATTGACTTATCTGCCCACGCAGGATTTGCCGCCGATCTCGCTGCCCGGACCGCCATCGAAGCCGAGCCCGGCCGGCGACCCCGCGAAACCGTGGCCACCGCTCGGAGCCGATGCTTATCATCCGCGACAAACGATACTTTCTATGCCTGTGAACGTGACGCATCCGCACCAAACTTTGATTCAGCCTAACGCGCCGGCGGCGGCCCCGAAAATCGATGCACCGATGCCGAATATGGTGCAGTGGTCTTCACCCGCGCCTCCGAAACCCCAGATTCAATTTTCAGCTTCGACGGCGGCGCCGCGCGTCCGGCAGCGCGCCGCACACGATGTTGCCGCGCCTGACATTGCAAACAACGAGAAAAATCCAGGACCGATTAACGTCGCCGCGACGCCGCTCGTAAACGAACAGCCTCGCATGCCGCTCAGCCCGATGGCGACAGCCGCGACACCCGCGAATACCCGGCCATCGCAGCAAGATGCCGGCGCGGCGCCAGAAGTCGGCGCGGCAGGGCCAACAGATTCGGATCTTCATCGTGTAATCGCGCTTTCCGCCGCACCTGCTCCGCCCGCTGCGGAGGTGAGCGTACCTCAGGGGAATGCTGCCGCCCGGATTGCCATTTCACCCGACGGCAAACAGCCCGGCGTGCCCGGTGGCTCGGAGCATGGTGTCGCGGGCAACGGGGGCACGGGCGGGCATCCAGACTCGGCAGGCGGAACGAATGGCGCGGGCGGTGCAACTCACGGGAGTGGAGGCGGAGGCAGCGGGAATGCAAATTCGTTGCCCGCGGCTATAAGTATCACCGGTGGGTCGAATAATGGCGCCGGCTCCCGCGGCATTGGTTCCGCGGGTTCGCGCCCTGGGGGAAAATTGAATCTGAAACTCGCGCCTTCGGCCGAACCGACGCGATCCTCTCATCGGGCTCCGATTGACGTAACTCATCTCGACCCAAGCGTGGCGCCGGAAAAAATACTATCGGGCAAAGAAATTTATCCGGTGCGCGTTAACATGCCAAATCTCACCAGTATCACTGGAAGCTGGGTTTTGAATTGCGCGCAACTCGATGAAGGCGGTAGTCCGGGTTACAGACCCCAGGGAGTCTTCTCAGGCCCGGCGCCACTCGACAAAGTAGATCCAAAATACCCGCAATCGGTTATCGAGCAGCATGTGGATGGCGAAGTGGTTCTCTACGCAATTGTTCGGAAGGACGGTTCGGTAGACGGCATCCAGCTAGTGCGGAAGCTTGATCCCCAGCTTGACAAGAACTCGATGGAAGCTCTGGCTCGCTGGAAATTCCGCCCGGGAACGCGTGACGGTGCACCGGTGGATGTGGAGATGGTGGTGCACATCCCGTTCCGCTTCCGCAATCCGAGCGATCAGTAGCC
>DATNKB010000472.1:0-8799 GCA_035603595.1 Candidatus Dormiibacterota bacterium | reverse complement strand
CAAGGAATGGCGCATTCTCATTTTTTGGTGGGCATTGATCTTCGCGCCATTAGCTACGATTCTATTTTTTACCAGTGCGGTTCACCTACTTGTTAGGCAGAAACCGGCGCAAGGACCCTGGCTCTTTTTCAACTACTTCGCCATAGCACTTTGGGGCCTATGCCTGGCAGCCGCCTTCACCGGAAAAAGCTGGGGTCGAGCCTTGTTGATCAGCTGGGGGATTTTGTTGTTCGTTGGAGTAGTCGGTGCCGACTTAGCTACAATTCCCTAGAAACAGAAAGGAAATTGTTAATGCCGATTTACGAATATGTCTGCGACGACTGCGGCGCTCACTACGAGCGAATCGTCATGACCCAGAAGCAATCCATCACCTGTCCAAAGTGTGAGAGCGCGAAACACACGATTCAGCTGTCAGTATTCGCCGCGCCAGCCAATGGGAGCAAAACGAGCGGAGGATCTTCCTCAGGTCCCGCATCCGGCTCAGGCGGCGCGTGCTGTGGCGGCGGTTGCGGCTGCAATTGATTGACTCTCCGTGCCAGCCAACAAGGAATTGCCGGACCGGCGCGACACGATGACCAATGGTCCGTATCGACAGGTCAATTGTCGCGATTAGGCGCTAAATTCTAATCGCGAACGTGCGATTAAGATTCAAGCTAACCCCTTTTGCAGCAGCCACTTGAAAATCTCTAATCGAGAACGGATGGCAGTTTCTTCGCCGCTCCCGCTTGCCTTGATCCTGTTGCTATTTCGCTGCAACTTTCACTGACGCCTGCGTATTCTCCCACTTCATTTGCAGCGTGCATCCGCCGCCGGCCTGATCGAAATCAATCGTGAAGTTCTCCACCGGCGCGCTCGTCTTTGACACGGCCATATCGACGCGCGCCAAGTCATTCGCCTCGCCGGAATACTTCGTGCCCCACTCGCCCGTCGTCTTGCTGATCACGAGCGTCCACTTGTCCGCGTTTGGAATCACGAAAATTGTGTAGCTGCCTGCCGGCACCGCCGTCCCGCCAACGCTCGTGTCGCCCGTCGTAACGAACGTGGTCGCTTCATTCGCTCCCGCGCGCCAGACTTTTCCGTACGGAACCAAGTCGCCGAAAATCTTCCGCCCCTTCATGCGCGGGCTCGAATAGTCGACCGTGATTGTCTTGCCATCGGCCAACTTGCACTGGGCCTTGGCCGGCGGACTCGGCCGCGCGCCCTTATCCTGCTGCGCACAGCTCGATGCCGCAAACACCGTCAGCCCCATCAACGTCATCGCACACAGCGCCAAGATTCTCTTCATATTGTCTCGTCTCCTTGTCCGGGGAATAATTGACCGGGAAATAAATTGCCAGACGCGCACCCATCAATCTACTCTGGATTCTGCTCCGCCCACGTGCCGCGAGTCAAACCGCGAGCGCCTCACCGCCCAGACTTTTACCGAGAGTCCAAGAGGCACCGCTCGACATCACATCAAGATAAATCGAAAAGCCACAGCCGATCAGGGAGGTAATACAAGTGACAACAACACCCGCAAAGATCGATTGGCAATCGCTACCGGCAGCCAAATCCGGCCAATTCCGAATCGGCGGCGATCTCGTCGTCAACCGGCTCGGCTTCGGCACCATGCGCCTCACGGGAAAAGGAATCTGGGGGCCGCCGAAAGATCACAACGAATCGATTCGAGTTCTGCGCCGCGCCGTTGAACTCGGAATCAATTTTATCGACACGGCGGATTCCTACGGCCCTCATGTGGCGGAAGAGCTCATCGCCGAAGCGCTCTATCCTTATCCCGCCGGACTCGTGATCGCGACGAAAGCCGGCTTCGACCGGCCCGGCCCGGACAAATGGGTGACGAATGGGCGGCCGGAACATTTGCGGGCGGCTTGCGAAGGCAGTCTCAAGCGGCTACGCCTCGACCGGATTGAACTCTTCCAGCTTCATCGCATCGATTCGAAAGTTCCAGCGGTCGACCAGCTCGGCGCGCTGCAACTTCTGCAGTCGGAAGGAAAGATCAATCACATTGGTTTGTCGGAAGTCAGCGTCAAAGAGATCGAACACGCGCGCTCGATCGTGCCAATCGTCTCGGTTCAGAATCGCTACAGCGTGGTGGACCGCGCCGCGGATGACGTGGTGGAATATTGCGATCGCGCAAACATCGGATTCATCCCGTGGTTTCCTCTGGCGGCAGGCGACATATCCAATTCAGGCAGCTCACTTGAGCAAGCAGCAGCCAAATTGAAAATCACGCCATCGCAGCTTGCTCTTGCGTGGCTCCTGCATCGTTCGCCGGTGATGCTGCCGATTCCCGGCACTTCGCGCGTGGAGCATCTCGAAGAAAATGTGGCAGCAGCGGCTGTGAAAGTTGACGAGGCTACCTTGAAGGGGCTGACAAAATTGGCGCGCGGGGCATAAGCGCGCCGCTCGCCTCGCGTGAGTCCTTTCATGTTGATACGCTGCTTCGGCCCTGATCTAGTGCGATACGAATCACAGCGTCAAGTGCGCAGCGGAAGCAGCGCGCGGAGACGCGCGTCACGCAAATAAATTCCAAGCCAGGCCAGCACCGCTATCGACAATGCAACTACGAACGTCGGTTGCCCGAGCCGCACATGGGTTGCGATCGCACCGCCGAAATAACCCGTCAGCAGAATTGCGCCCAATACACAGGTGCGGGGAATCGCATACAGCACCACGCATGCGATAAACACGACGCCAATCGGAGTCCCGACCGATTCCGGATAACCCATGTCCCTCATTCCCTGCCGCGACATTTCCGGCTTGAGCACCCCGAAACTCGCCATGACAAGCAAGAACGCGACAATCAGTCCGCTGATAATCTGTCCGGTCCGAAGCATTCCTTTCGAGGTGGGCGCTACAGGCGCAAGCGATGACATAGATTCCTTCCTTTCGATCTTGAATTGGACCATCAGTAAAACATGAAAGGCTGTACCGGCAAATCGGTTATTAGACGTGGCTGCTTGACGTTTGATGCAGCTTGCGGCCACTATTGTGAACCTACGCGGAGCACGAGCGAATGCCGGAAGGCAAAGGGCTTCTCATTGTCTACACAGGGCCAGGCAAAGGCAAAACCACTTGCGCTTTGGGCACCGCTTTTCGTGCGGTAGGGCAAGGGCTTCGCGTGCTGATGGTCCAATTCATCAAAGGCTCGTGGCACTATGGCGAGCTCGACGCCGCGAAAATGCTAGGTGATGATAAGTTTGAGATCCGTCCGATGGGCCGCGGGTTCGTTAAAGTGGGCGGGGCGGATACCGATCCCGAAGATATCCGGATGAGCGAGCAGGCCTGGGAATTCGCGCGCGAGCAGATTTATGGAGAGAAATACGATTTGGTGGTGCTCGACGAAATCAACTATGTGATCAGCTATAAAATGCTCGATGCGGATCAGGTAGTGGACGCTTTGGCGAAACGCCCCGAACGCATTCACGTGATCTGCACCGGCCGCAACGCGCACCCAAAGCTCGTCGAGGCTGCCGACCTGGTTACTGAAATGCGGGAAATAAAGCACCCGTATACGAAAGGCATCCTGGCGCAAAGGGGAATCGACTACTAGCTATGGCCTGGTTTAAACGTGAAAAAAAGTCGATTGAAAATCCCACCCCGGTGGAAGAGCGCCGCGTCCGCACCGAAGGTATGTGGACGAAGTGCAGCTCGTGCCGCGCGATTATCTGGAAGAAAGATCTGGAATCGAACTGGAACGTCTGCCCGAAGTGTGAACACCATTTCCGCTTAGGCGCCCGCCGCCGACTCGAGCTTCTGCTCGATGACGAACGATACGATGAATTCGACCCCGATCTGGCCTCGAGCGATCCGCTTCATTTCTCGGATACGAAACCTTACGCGCAACGCCTGAAGGATGCGCAGCACAAGCTGGGCATGAAAGACGCAATCCTCACCGCCGAGGGGTTGATCGACGGACGACCCGTGATTTGCTGTTCGATGGAGTTCGGCTTCATAGGCGGTTCGATGGGAGCGGTGGTGGGAGAAAAAGCGGCTCGCGCCATCGAACGCTCGATTCAGAAGAAATATCCGCTGGTGATCGTTTCCTGCTCCGGCGGCGCGCGCATGATGGAAGGCGTCGTCAGCCTGATGCAATTGGCAAAAGTCTCGGCAGCGCTCGCGCGCCTGGACGATGCGCATATACCTTACATTTCGATCTTGACGGATCCCACCACCGGTGGCGTTACAGCCAGCTATGCGATGCTCGGCGATTTGAATATCGCCGAACCGGGGGCGCTGATCGGCTTCGCGGGCCCGCGCGTGATCGAAGATACGATCCGCCAAAAGCTTCCCGAGGGCTTTCAGACCGCTGAATTTCTCCTCGAGCACGGATTTCTCGACGCGATCGTTCCACGCAAGGAACTGAAGCCTTACGTCAGCCAGGCACTCACTTTTTTTCTCGATTCCTAGATCAAATCGCGAAGGCCAGATCACAAAATTCGACTAACGAAGTTCGACTAACAAAGACCAATCACGAAGATGAATTACGAAGATTCCGTCCGCTCGCTTCTGGCGCTCGGCAGAGAACTCGCGGCGCCGCAGCAGGCTCGCGTCCAGAAATTCGGCCTCGAAAATATCTCGCTGCTCGCGGCCGATCTGGGGAATCCGCATCGCGCCATCCCTTGCGCTCACATCGCCGGTACGAATGGCAAGGGTTCGACGGCCGCCATCCTTGAATCGATCCTCCGCCCTGCCGGTCTGCGCACCGGGCTCTACACTTCGCCTCATCTTGAACGCATCAACGAACGCATTCGCCTGAATGGCGAACCGGTTTCGGACGAAATCTTTGCCGCCGCGTGGACGCGCGCGCACGCATCGATCGAGTCGTTGATGGCCTCGGGGAGGCTCGCTGCGCACCCAACCTACTTCGAATGCGTCACCGCAATGGCTTTCGTGATTTTTGCCGAGCAGCGCATCGATTTCGCTATCTACGAAGTTGGCCTGGGCGGCCGGCTAGACTCAACGAACATCGTGACGCCCGACGTCGCCATCATCACGACTATCGACTTCGACCATGAGAACTTTCTCGGCCATTCCATTGCGGAAATTGCGGCAGAAAAAGCCGGCATCATCAAACCTGGCGTGGCAGTTGTTAGCTCGGTTACGCGTCCGGAAGCGCGCGCGCTGATCGCTCAAAAATGCTTGGAGATGCGCGCACAGTTACGGGAAATCGACAAGGAGTGGCGCCTGGAAGAAATGCCGTCGTCCGAAGGCTTCCATCGCGCCTCCGCCACATCGAAAGACTCACGCGCGAAACTCACCATCGCCCCGGCACTCCCGGGCCGCTTCCAACTTCGCAACGCTCTCGCTGCCGCCACCGCTGCTCGCGTTCTTTCAGAGAGTGGCAAATTCCGCATCGAAGATCGAGACATCGAACGCGGTATCGCAAATGTGCGATGGCCAGGCCGCCTGGAACGCCTCTCCGAGAATCCCACCATCTATCTGGATGGCGCCCACAACCCTTCCGGCGCTCGCGAACTCCTCGAATTCTGGCAGCGCGATCTTGCCGGCCGTCGAATCATTCTCATCTACGGAGCAATGCGCGATAAAGCAGTAGACGAAATCGCGGGCATCCTATTTCCTCACGCCCACGAGGTGATTCTCACCGAACCGCGACAACCGCGTGCAATTTCAGTCCCTCTGCTATATGAAATGACAGCGCATCTGGCATCGCACCGTCCGACTATTATTCGAGACCCATTCCAGGCCTTAGATCACGCCCTCGAATTGGCACGCGAAAACGATGCCGTTTTCGTTACAGGTTCGCTCTACTTAGTCGGCGACCTGCGAGCCCACTGGCGCAATCGAAAGCTTGCGACGCCTTACGCTCCTGAATATCGGTAAGTCGAGGGTAAGATAAAGGTAAGACAAGCCATTCAGCAATTCATATACATAATTCAATTTCCCGTAATGTGTGCGGAAACCCCTCATTTTGACTCGGAACCGCACATAGTCCGAAACTGAAATCGGTCTTTATACGTCCCAAGCACGGACGAATTTTTCTCAGGTTCGAACGGAACTAAACGTTGTGCGCACGGAATTACAAATGTGCGGAAACAATTAACGTCTTTTGTTCGTTTATTTAAGTGGGGCTTGGTACCCAATCTGCACGAACTAGCGTCTAAGCGGTATAGCTGGAGGGCCTAATGACACGTGACGAGAGGCGAAGCAAACTGGAATCTTTCGGCCACGCGCCAGTACTACTTGCCGGCGCGCTGCGGCAATTTCCGAAGAAAATGTGGCTTTATAAGCCATCAGCCGAAAAGTGGAGCATTCACGAAACGATTCTGCATCTCGCTGATAGCGAAGCCAGCGGGTATGTCCGCTGCCGCCGCTTTATTGCAGAGCCGGGAAGCCCGGTGCTGCAATTTGATGCAGCCCGCTGGGCCGGAACGCTTGGTTACTTTCACCAGAGCACGCGCGAGGCGCTCGAAATCATTCGCCGCCTGCGCAAAATGACATATCAGTTGCTTGCCTCGTTGCCTGATCCGATCTGGTCGAATGCCGTCGAGCGACCCGATGACGGCCTTCTTCGCTTGGAGGATTGGGTGGATATTCAGGAGCGCCACATCCCGCACCACATCGAGGAAATGAGGCAGAATTACGAGCTCTGGCTGAGAGCAAATCCGCCTAGAAAACCAGCTACTCCCTCAGGAAGGTCGAGTGGAGTGGCGTCTCAGCGAATGATCTCTCTTTCCGCGGGACTCTAAGCCGCTGCGGCCTCCCGTGCACTTGGGCGGGAGCAGTGCCCGGCGACAGCTGCGGGATTGACCTGCAAGCCTGCCCACTGTGTCGCTGCTTCGTGCATCCAAGTTGCCGGTCCGCAATACTGATGGTAGGATTGCTGTTTGATGGCCTCTGATACGTCTCCCAATCCGCGTGTCGGAATCCCGTACCGCACACGAAACGAAGAACTTAAGGGCGAACGCGGCAAGTATGATAAGTACCGCGACGCCGTCCTCCGAGCGGGAGGCGAACCCGTGGAAGTCTCCCTCGGGCTCTCAGCCGACGAGCTAGGCCGGTTGGCTGGCTCACTCGATGCGGTAGTTCTGACCGGTAGCCCCGCCGACGTCAATCCAGCGCTCTACGGTGCGCCTCGAAATCCCGCTTCCGCCGAAGCCGACCCGGACCGTGAACGCACCGATTTTGCGCTCCTCGAACATGCCTTTGCGGAGCACAAACCTGTGCTCGCCATCTGCTACGGCGTACAGAGCATGAACGTTTTTCTGGGCGGGACGCTGATTCAGGATATTCCCAGCGAGCTTCACACGCCCATCCAGCACCCCTGGTCCAACCGCGATAAAGGCGCCCCGGAACCTTTCCATGCGGCAAAAATTGAATCCGGTTCGCGTCTCCGCGAGTTGGCCGGCGCCGACGAAGTTGGCATCAACAGCTCCCATCATCAGTCCGTCCTCGATCCCGGCCGCAGCCTTCGCATTGCTGCACGGGCTCCGGACGGAGTGGTCGAAGCCGTCGAATGGACGGGGGACTCAAATTGGGTCACGGGTGTCCAATGGCATCCGGAGCGGATGGCCGAGACGGATGCGCTCTCGCAGCGTTTGTTTGGCGCCTTGATCGAGGTAGCGCGTAAAGCGGCGGTGAAGCAAGCATGAATGCGGGCTTAGGCTAGCCGACCACGATTGCATCGCGCGGCGCGGTAGATTTTGGCATCCGCACATCTGCCGGCTTTTCATTTTTCGAATTTTCACTTTGGGGGATACATGATTTCGCTGGCAGGCAAAGCGGCTCTCATAACCGGCGGCTCACGGGGCATCGGGGCGGCTACGGTACGGCTTTTCGCGCAGGCAGGGGCCGATGTGGTGTTCAATTACCACCGCAGTCGCGAAGCCGCTACACAGCTTGAGCAGGAAGCGCGCAAAAATGGCACGCGAATCGAGTCACTCAAAGCCGACCTCAGCAAAATGGCCGACGCCAAAAAACTGGTGGAATTCACACGAGAGCGGCTTGGGCGAATCGACGTCCTTGTCGCCAACGCCGGTATCTGGAATGAAACCGATGCTCCGATCGAGAAGCTTACCGAGCGCGAGTGGGACGAAATGATGCGCGTGAACGTGAAGAGCGTCTACTCCGTGATTCACTTTTCCGTGCCGCACATGATCACGCAGCGCGGAGGCCGCATCATCGCTATAAGCTCCACGGCGGGCCAGCGCGGCGAATCTTTTCACACTCACTACGGCGCATCGAAAGGCGCGATCATCAGTTTCGTGAAGGGTCTGGCCACGGAGCTCGCACGCCACAATATACTCGTTAACTGCGTAGCGCCGGGCTGGGTGGATACAGATATGTCCGCATCGGTGCTGCGCAACAAAGCCGGCCTGAAGCAGGCCGCCGCGGCAATTGCGCTGAAGCGTCCGGGCACAGCGGAAGAAATCGCAGGCCCTATCCTGTTCGCTGCTTCGGACCTGGCAACCTTCGTGACCGGCGAAGTAATCAACGTAAATGGAGGCGCTGTTCTGTGCGGATAATTTTGCGCATTCTTCTTCTGTCCCTTTTATTGACCGGCGCGTGGCTGGAGTTCTCACCGTGCGCCTTCGCTCAAAATCCTCAGGACATGATGCCGGAGGAAAGCGCCGCGAAAGCAAAAGAGATCCTGCAGCAGGCGATTCAAGCCTTGGGTGGCACGGCATATCTCAATCTTCGAGACGCCACGTGCGAAGGCCGCCTCAGCCAGTTTGGCCACGCCGGTGAGCTGAATGGCTTCGAAAAATTCGTCGATTACACCATTCCTCCTTTCAAGGATCGGACTGAGAATCTTCCCAAACGCAACATCATCTCGGT
>DATNKB010000471.1:0-2240 GCA_035603595.1 Candidatus Dormiibacterota bacterium | reverse complement strand
GCGACCGAATCGTCGCAAAGGCATCGCCCTCTTCGAAAAGATCTCAGTAGCGTAGGCTTCAGCCTGCGCCCCAAGTAACCACAAACTGGTATGTCACACTCAATCATTCATCACAATCGCGGTAATTTTTATGTACTGCCGGATTATCTTGAGGTAGGAAGGGCGTCCGCAGGCTGCCTTTGAGGCTACTGCAGCCTTCTATCGCTGGCCTCCGCCGACGCTTTACCTGTCGCCCTGGCCTGAGATAAAAATTCTCAGTAGGGGCACGGCATGCGCGCCCCGAACGCGATGCTCGGCACGACGGCATTCCTTCAGCACCCTCACGCCGCCGAAACCAGAATCCGCGCTTCCTTGCGCGACCGCGGCTTTGGCCGGATCGTGATCTCCACATCGCGATCGAGCGCCGTCAGAAAATGCATCAAACGCTCGACGGAGAATCCTTCCAGCCGGTAGTTCGCAAGCGCCGAAATCTTCGGCTGATTGATTTTCAACCGCCGCGCCGCGGCCGCCTGCGACAGACTTTGGCCACCTAGAATCCGGTTGATCGCCACCGCCAACCGGACCTTGGTCTGTTTCTCATCTGCGTTCGATAAGCGCAGATCAGCAAACACATTTCCCGAGCTTGGAACAATCGACCGGTTAGCTCTTCGTCCCGCCATATCTCACCTCGTAGTCCTCTCTAGCCATTCGCAGTCGTTTGGCGATCAGCTCAGAATCCGTTCGCGCCGTAGCGATGCCACTTGGCGATTTTTTCTGGAATGCGTGAAGCACGTAAACTGCATTCTCGAACTTCACCGTGTAAACCGCCCGGTACGTGTCTCCGCGATGGTCTTCGACAACTTCAAATACTCCTCCACCGAGTCCCTTCCACGGCTTCGCGCTCGGGTGTTTATCTCCGAACTGCGCTACTGATAACGCAGTCCCGATATCGTCCTTCACTCGCTCCGGAAATGCCTGCAAGTCGCGTCGGGAGGAACCGACCCAGAAGAGCGGCTTTTCGCCCTCAGCCAGAACGCTGCGAGTCATTCAATTATCCCAGTTCTGGGATACTCTGTCAACGATTTATCCCACTAGCCACTAACACTCTTATCCTTCACCACCCGCTCCCAATCCTCATCGTCGTACATCCGAATCTCCCGGACGAACTTCACCACATCTCCCTTCCTCAATTTCAGCAGCAGCCGGCTCAACGTCACCTGCTCGCGCCCGTCCAGCACTCGCATCAACGACTTCACCACCTTCGCGTGCTTCGGAAAAAACGTGCCAATAAACTTTTTACCTCTCGGCGTCAGCACTACCACCCCCACCGCTCGCCCCTCTCTTTTCTCGCCGCGCTTCGCCACAGGCAGCCGCGCCTCGTTGATCTCCTTGGGAGGCATCGTCCAGATTTCGCGCACCACCCAGCCACGCTCCTCGAGTGGCCGCACAAGATTCTCCACGTTCGGCCGGCTACACCTTAATTTGTTGGCCACCACGCGCGTCGCAGTCGGCCCTCGCCGGTACACCATATGGAGCACCCGCAAACCGCGCAACGTCACATCGTAAGCCGCAAGCTGGCTGCTGAGCTCGCTCTGTAGATAAGCCGCCGTATCCAGCAGGTCGAGGTAAGCCTCAAACGCCCGCAGCGTCTTCCCCCGATGCGAAATCCGCCTCCGTGCCTTCCATGTCGCCTCCTCCTCCCCAGCCCTCCGAATCGGCCGCGCCAATTCCCGCTCCCCCCGCTGCCAAGCCCCCGGTATGCTCATAGCCATCAAATCCTCCCTCTTCTTCCGTCGTAGCGCCGGCCTGCCCTGAAAACCGAAGGGCGTCCCGCCGACTCTCTTGCTTTTAGTAGCGTAGGCTTCAGCCTGCGCCCACTTAACAACGCACAGCGATCATCAATTCTTGGCGCATATCGCCACATCGTTCCCTTGTAGCACCGGTTTACCCGGAGCGGCGAAGGGCTTGCCCTGAGAACCGAAGGGCATCCTGCCGGCTCTCTGTTCTCGTTTCGCTCGTTCAGTGGCACAGGCACTCCTGCCTGTGCGCCGTTGCTAAACCGCAATCCGTCCGATCTTGGCTCCCAGCCCGCATCGCACCCGATGATCGCAAAACGAACAGCCCCAAGTTTTGTAGGTCGCGGTTTCAACCGCGACGCAACGCTGGAGCACAAAAAAGGGGCTTCAGCCCCTGAAGTACCCCGTGAAACCCCTCAAAACTGCTTTTTGCTGCAACCTGGTTGCTGCAGTTGCGGCGCCATT
>DATNKB010000470.1:0-10116 GCA_035603595.1 Candidatus Dormiibacterota bacterium | reverse complement strand
CTTGACAAATGGTTACCACTAAGCTAACATTGGTCGTGCGCATTATCTACAACTCGACCCGGCCCCCACCGTCACCCGCTAATTCCGTTTCGGTGTGCCACTCCCGGCTGCACTCCAGCGTCCAGCGCCCACCCTCAAGGCTCCAATTTCTAATCGCAAATCTGGAATTAGAATTCCGCGTAAGCGCCATAAGAATCAACGAACTAAAATTTTCTAATCGCAAATTTTTGGCGATTTTGCGTCCCTTATTTTGGATCTTGTCCAGCTTCGAGCTTCAAGTGCCCAGCTTCCAGAATCTAATCGAGAATACGCCATTAAGATTCCGCCTAACTCATACAAGAATCAGCCTGCTAGAAATTTCTAATTGAGAACGGATGGCGATTTCTCGCGTCGCCCGGGGTCAGACAAGCTTGCGAGCCGTTCTTCTGTCTTCCACGAATCACGAGTCACCAGTTACGAGTCACGTTGCCAATCTCAACTTTTACGCGCCACTCCTCGCCCGTCACTTACCACTCACGCAACACATTGACTTGCCGAGCACTTACGGCCTAGCATGTCGCGCACAGGAGGTCCGCTTGGAGCCCAGAAGCGTGCCGGGAGTTCGCCGAGTCCTGTTCAGTGTAGCCGTTATTTCCGGCGTTTTTCTTCTTTCGCTGCTTGCTTCTCGCCCGCCCACTCCCAAATCCGCCAAGGCCCCCGAATCAGAATTCTCCGCGGCTCGCGCTCGCGCAGTTCTCGACAAGCTGGTCGGCGACGGCGTTCCGCATCCCAGCGGAAGCGCTGCGAACGACGCTGTTCGCGCGCGAATCCTCGAAGAATTCTCGAAGCTCGGCTACGCCCCGGAAGTGCAAACTGGATTTTCCTGCGACGAATATGGAACCTGCGCGACAGTGAATAATGTTGTCGCTCGCCTCGATGGCGCCGAGCCCGGCCAATCCGTTCTGCTCGCGGCCCACTACGATTCTGTGCCCGCTGGTCCGGGCGCATCCGATGACGGCGTGGGCGCCGCAACTGTGCTCGAATGCGCCCGCGCGCTGAAAACTCTGCCGAAGCCGCGTCACTCCATCGTTTTCCTGATCGACGACGGTGAAGAAGCCGGCTTGATCGGTGCGCGCGTGTTCGTCAATCAGCATCGCTGGGCCAAGGAAATCGCCGCGGCGGTGAACGTCGATACGCGCGGCACTTCCGGACCCAGCCTGATGTTCGAAACCGGCTCCGCCAATTATTCGATCGTCCAGCTCTACGCAAAGCACGCGAGCTTTCCCGCCACGAATGCATTCGCCTACTTCGCTTACAAACTTCTTCCCAACGACACCGACTTCACCGTGTTCAAGGCCGCCGGCTACCAGGGCGCGAACTTTGCTTTCATCGGCAACGTCACGCAGTACCACACGCCGCTCGACAATCTTCAAAATTCCAGTCCCGCCAGCCTTCAGCACGATGGCGACAACGCCCTGCCCATGCTTCTCGCTCTTGCGAATGGCGACCTATCGAATTTCCCGCCACGCGAAGCTGCATATTTTGACGTCTTAGGGCGCTGGACGATCTACTGGCCTGCTTCGTGGACACTCGCGATCTCCATCCTCTTCACTCTGCTTCTTTTCGTCGAGATCGGCTGGCTCATCTACCGCCAGCGACTCACGCCTTCGGCCTTGGTGTGGGGAGTTTTCGCGTGGCTATCCATGCTCGGCGTCACCGCGTTCAACGCCTTTGTTGTTAATCGAGCCCTGACGCGCGCCGGTGCCATGGCGGTGAACTGGGTTGCTCACCCCGTCGCGATTCAGGCGGTATTTTGGTTTCTGGCGCTGGCTGTTGTATCTACAGTTGCGTTTGCCTTCTCACGCCACGCCGGTTTTCTCAGTCTTTGGGCAGGCACGTGGACCGGCTGGGCGGTCCTTTCGATCGCTGCTGCGGCTTACACCCACGGCATCGCTTACCTGTTTCCGCTCTGCCTGTGTGCTGCCGTCGTGTCGGCTATACCGCTTGTGTTCAGTCGCACGGAAACTTTTCGGCACGGATTGGCCGCCGGACTTGTGCCGCTGATAGTCGCCACGGTCGCCGGCTTCGAGGTCGCGATCCTTCTCTACTCGGCGCTCGGTAATCATATCCTTATGGGAATCGCGATCGTTGTCGCGCTTTTGCTGACGCCTTTCGCTCCGTTCTGCGCAGACTTATTGGAAGTTCGGGGTCTTTCGCGAATCGCGTTACCCACGGTCGCGATCATCGCCACCGTTCTAGCCGCACTCGCAGCTACAGTTGTACCTGCTTTTTCTGCGAAGTCGCCTGAGCGCGTCAATGTCAATTTTTGGCAGGATGGCGACACGGGGAGATCGATGTGGATTGTCGAGCCGGAATCGCGCCGGCTGCCGGAACCAATCCAGCTTGCCACTCATTTCAATCGCCAGGATTCAGGTCCGTTTCCATGGAGCACCACCACGGCATTCGTGGCAGACGCACCCCACCAGGATCTCGCGCCGCCCACTTTTACGATTCTCGAATCGTCCGAGGAGAGTCCTAGACGCGCCTACCGAGCCCTGATGCGTTCCGAGCGCGGCGCGCAAAATGTGATGGTTTTTTTTCCACCCGATTCCGGCGTCGAATCGGCGCGCATGGAAGACGAGCCGGTCCAACCTGAATCCGAGCGAGTTCGGCGGTATCTCAACGGGTGGATTGTCTACGATTGTCTGACGGTTCCTGCGAAAGGCGTGGAACTGAGCTTCACCTTGCCGACTGGAAAATCGGTTGTCGTCTACACGCTGGACCAGTCGTACTTGCTGCCCGCCGAGGGCGGGTTCCTGGTCAAGTCGCGCCCACTGACGGCGACCACTTCGGGCGACGGGGACATCTCGCTCGTCAGTCGCCGCGTCGAATTGAATCCGTAATCGCCGGAGCCAGATTCGAAAGCGAGGCCGGTCTTGTCACCGACCTCGCCCCACTTCTCGTTACGGCTGTGGCTGTATTTCTTGAAGCTTGCCCTCTACGTCCTGAACGACGGTGAACCGCGCCTTTGCCGCCGACGCCCGCTGCTCCTGCGTCATCTTCGCAACCTCCACCACAGTGGGCTCGTGGATGGCTACTTCCGCCTTCCCCATTTCTACAGCCTTGTCATAGTTCTGGTAGGTAGACGGACGGAATGGACCATCGTTCGTCGCGCTCACATTCGCAGGAGGCACCCACGCCGGATGGTGCGTGAAGCTGCCAGTCGAGCCTCCGCCCCCACCGCCACCAAAGCCCCCACCGCCGCCTCCCCCCGAGTTCGAAGGGCCGACGCCGCCGCCGCCCGCTACGTTGTTGGTGCCACCGGTTCGCTGCGCGTGTGCCGTTCCCACTCCAAAGCAGAGAACAAAAACTGCCATCGCAATCAGTTGTTTCATCTGCGCCCCTTTTCGGGGGCTCCGCCGCCGGGGACGCCCCGGCAAGCCCGCAATATCTTCTCGTATACTAAAACAACACAGCAGCGAGAAAATGGGCCGTCCGTACCATGGGTACTAACAAAAATCCGCCGCGATTCCGCTAGGACTAGGCAGAGCCTCTTTTTGGTGTATCGGCCTCCGGGCTCTTACCTTGAAGAATTCGATTCCGCTGCTTGCAAATTGTTAGAGGAGTTTTTGCCACATCCGTGGCAAATCTCAATCCGCCTTAAGTGCGGGGCGAAGGTTGAGGAGAACTGGCGCCGCCACTTCCTGATTGTGTCGCCTGGTAGCGAATCAGATCCTCCAAGTCGCCAAGCTTGTCGCCGAGCAGATTCATCTTTCGCGCCAAGCCCTGAATTTCCGACTCCGCCCGCCGGTTCACATCGAAATCAAGTTCACCGCGCAGACGGTCTTTCGTGTCCTGCCGGTTCTGGCTCATCATGATCACGGGAGCCTGGATTGCCGCGAGCATGGAAAGGAACAGATTCAGCAGGATGAACGGATAGGGATCCCACGCCCGATTGCGCAGGAAAATATTGATGGCGGAATAGATGATGATCGCGGCCGCAAACATGATGATGAACGCCCACGATCCGCCGAATCCCGCCACCGCGTCCGCGATTCGTTCGCCGAACGTCGTTTTCTCCTCGATCAAGACGTTCGGATTGCGGCTCGCGCGCAAACGCACCAGTTGCTGCGACGCGTGAAACTGCCGGCCCAGCACCGTGAGCATGTCCATCCCCGCGTGCGGCTTGCGCTGCAATAAAATCAGTATGTCGCTGCGGTCAACCTCGATTGCCACCGTGTCTTCGGTTGCCACCGCGTTTGTCTGGTGCGGCGTCTGTTCGAGCATGGACGCGAAGCCAAAAAATTCGCCTGACGCGGGCTGATCGACGATCACTTCTTGGTGGTCTTCGTCCACCGTCGTCACCTGTACGGCCCCGGAGACGAGGATGTAGGCTCTGTCGCCGGGGTCGCCGATTTTGTAGACGCGCTGCCGCGGCGAGAATCGCCTCAGCTCCACCTGTCCCGCGAGGATGGCGGCTTCATCGTCATCCAGCAACGCGAACAGCGGGACCTGCTTCAATGCCTCTGGCGTGCACGACATGGTTCACCTCTCGCATCTGAATTGAATTTCGGCTGCATTATTTCGCGCTTCGAAAATTGCGACTGCCGCCCCGCGCCTGATGCGCGAAAGCCTAACACGACGCGCAGTTTCCGCAGTAGGGGCACGGCACGCCGTGTCACTCAGAAACCACTCGCGCGGCGCAATTGCTTGGCATGCGAAGCGTCAGCTAGAATGCTTGGTTCTGTGACTGCGCAAAATCATCTCGACATTCGCTTCCACGACACGCTCACCGACCGGCTCGAGCCGCTCAAGCCCGTCCACGAAGACGAAGTCCGCATCTACACCTGCGGACCCACCGTCTACGATTTCGCTCACATCGGCAATTTCCGTACATTCGTGTTTCAGGACATCCTGCGCCGCTTCCTGCGCTCTGCCGGCTACCGCGTCCTGCAGGTGATGAACTTGACCGACGTCGACGATCGCATCATCGCCAACGCCGCCGCCGCGAAACTCACCCTCCGCGAGTACACCGAGAAATACATCGAAGCGTTTCTTGAGGACATGCGCTCGCTCAACCTCGAAATGCCCGAAGAGCTCGTTCGCGCCACCGATCACATCGAAGACATGGTCGCCCTGATCGAGCGGCTCTCGCAGAAAGGGTTCACCTATCCGAGCGACGGATCTATCTACTACCGCATCGCGAAATTTCCTGATTACGGCAAGCTTTCGAAGATCGACGTGAGCGGCATGAAAGCCGGTGCCCGCGCCGATACCGACCGCTACGAAAAAGACGACGTCCGCGATTTCGCTCTTTGGAAAGCTCCCAAACCCGGCGAATTTTTCTGGGAGACGGCCGTCGGCCCGGGCCGCCCCGGCTGGCACATCGAATGCGCCGCGATGTCTATGAAATATCTGGGCGAGACTCTCGACATCCACACCGGCGGCATCGATCTCGCTTTTCCGCACCACGAGAACGAAATCGCCGAAAGCGAAGCCGCCACCGGAAAGCAGTTTGCAAGACTCTGGCTACATGCCGAGCACTTGATCATCGAAGGCGAAAAGATGTCCAAGTCGCTCGGCAATTTCTATACGCTGCGCGATCTTTTCGCTAAGGGCTACAAGCCCTCGTCCATCCGCTTCCTTCTTCTTTCTGTTCCGTACAATCGCCAGCTGAATTTCACGATGGATGGGCTGAAGCAGGCCGAAAGCTCCGTGGAACGCATGCGCAATTTCGTCACGCGCCTGAAATCGGAAAAATTTGGCGCCGGTTCAAATCCCGAAATGCCGAAACGCGCCGCGGAAGCCGAAACGGATTTTGCTGCAGCGCTAGCCGACGACCTCAACACGGCCGTCGCCCTCGCCGCTGTGTTCGATCTGATCCGCGACGTGAACACGGCCATGGATCGGGGCGAATTTCTTCAGCAAGATGCGCCTTGCCTCGTGGCCTCAATGGAGAAATTCGATGAGATTCTGTCCGTGCTCACTGACGATGATGCGGAGCGGCTAGCCAAGCTCGGATTCGGCTCGTCGAAGCCCCGCATGGCGCCCGAAGAGATCGAAGTTCTCATCGAGGAACGCCAGGCCGCCAAGAAGCGCCGCGATTTCAAGCGCTCCGATGAAATTCGCAAACAACTCGCGGACTCTGGTATCAT
Source organism: Candidatus Dormiibacterota bacterium (assembly GCA_035603595.1). Taxonomy (GTDB): domain Bacteria; phylum Acidobacteriota; class Terriglobia; order Acidiferrales; family UBA7541; genus Palsa-295. The sequence continues at coordinate 3,982 of DATNKB010000470.1, read as the reverse complement.
TGTCGAAGACGTAAAAGACGGCACCGTTCGCTGGAAATATAAATAAAATGAGTATCTTCAAAAAGCACGAACTCTCGCTCCATAGCCAGCCGTCCCACGAGCGCCCCAACCTCTACGGCGTAGATTAAGTCCTCTTCCTCTGATGGTTGTTCCCGGCATGCGCTGGCAGGAATCCGTGCGCGCGCCGAACAAAAATCCATTTTTGGAGGAAGCGATGCCAGCGATCGATACGAAAGCTGATTCAAAGATTGCCGCAAAATCAAATGGTGCCACGGCCAAGCTGCCGCACCTTGTTACCGAATTACCCGGCCCCAAAGCAAAGCGGCTCGTCGACCGCGACCACGCCGTTGTCTCGCCGTCTTACACGCGTGATTATCCGCTCGTCGCGAAGACCGGACGTGGCGCGATGATCGAAGATGTCGACGGCAACACGTTCCTCGATTTCGCCGCGGGCATCGCCGTTTGCGCCACCGGCCATTGCCATCCCGAGGTCGTTGCCGCGATTCAAAAACAGGCCTCAGAGCTGATCCATATGTCGGGCACGGATTTTTACTATCCGAATCTCGTCGAACTCGCCGAGAAACTCGCCTCCATCGCGCCGGGTAAAACGCCGAAGCGCGTCTACTTCGGAAATTCCGGCGCCGAAGCGATTGAAGCCGCCATAAAGCTGGTGAAATATCACACCAAGCGCGACAAGCTCATCGGCTTCCACGGCGCTTTTCACGGCCGCACGATGGGCGCCCTCTCGCTTACCGCCAGTCGCTCCATTCAACGCAAAGGTTTCGGCACGCTCCTCTCCGGCGTCTTCCACATGCCTTTTCCGGATACCTATCGCGGGACCTATGGCGTCCGGCCTGAATGTGCCTCGGCCGATTGCTTGAGCTACCTCGAAAATGAACTGTTCCGCCGCCGCGTTGATCCCGACGAAGTGGCGGGAATTTTCATTGAGCCGATTCAAGGCGAGGGCGGCTACCTGCCTGCGCCCGCCGATTTTTTGCAGGGACTTCAGCGCATCTGCCGCAAGCACGGAATTCTCCTGGTCGCCGACGAAGTGCAATCCGGCATGGGCCGCACCGGCAAATGGTGGGCGTCGGATCACGCAGGAATCGAGCCCGACATCATTTGCACAGCGAAGGGAATTGCTTCCGGCATGCCGCTCAGTGCGATCATCGCTCGCGCGGACGTGATGAACTGGGTTCCCGGGGCGCACGCTTCGACGTTTGGCGGCAACCCGGTCTGCATCGCCGCTTCAATCGCCACTCTTGGCCTGATCGAAAATCAATACATGGCTAATGCCGCGCGCATGGGCGATTACATCATGAAGCGCACGGCCGATTGGCGCGAGAAACATAAAATCGTCGGCGAGGTTCGCGGCAAGGGCTTGATGATCGGCATCGAATTCGTCCGCGACCAGAAGACCAAAGAAAAAGCCAACGACTTGCGCAACAAGCTGGTGCAGATGGCATTCCACAAAGGCTTGCTGGTTCTCGGCTCAGGCGACACAACGTTGCGCCTCTGTCCTCCACTCCTGATCGACGAAGCCCAGGCCGACTTCGCGCTGGACACACTCGAAGCCTGCATCACGGAACTCGAGCGCAGTTTGTAGGCGACCAAAGAGCCGGTGAGGTGCCCTTCGTCTCGCCGGTTTTTCTGAAGAACGCGCGCTGCGTTCAAATTCGGTTACGCCTAAGTTCGCGCCCAGGTGTAAAGTGGCACAGGCACTCCTGCCTGTGTGCAGTTGCTAGTGCACCAAGCCAAATTCAAGCACAACGATGAAATCGGATGTTCGCCCGTCTAATCTTCGCTGCCGTTAACTTCGCCGCACGCAACGGCCTCAACGAATCGCGTCACGAATCGAACTTAACCTCCAAAGAATTGGCCCGCACCACCGGCATTCGCGGCGAAACCTTTGCCTACTGGTACCTCCGCCGCCACGGCTACACACTCGTCGCCCGCAATTACACCGTGCCCGGAATCAAAGGTGAAATCGATCTAATCGGCTACGACGGCCGCGCCCTGGCCTTCGTAGAAGTAAAAACCCGTTCGTCAGTGCAAGCGCAATCCACTCCCGAAGATGCCGTCAACGCCGACAAGCGGCGCAACCTCGCACGCATGGCCCGCCAATTCCTTCGTTCCCGGCGCATCGATTCCGCCCGCTGCCGCTTTGATGTCCTGGCGATCGAGTCCCACGCCGGGAAAAAGCCAGTCGTTCGCCTGCACAAATCCGCCTTCGGCATGGCAGCCGAGTTATCACCGCAATACCGCTGACTCCCAGGCATCGCCCGCACAGAAAATGGCACACGATTTGCTTTAACCTCGTCTGGCCCTTAACATCGCGTAGTAAAATAGCCGCAATCTGGCGGAAACATTGGCCTCGGTCCGCGACGAGGCAAAAATCTGGGCGAGGAGGGAAGTTTGCCGGAGCTTCGCAGGGATCCGATCACGGGCCGCTGGGTTATTATTTCCACCGAGCGTGGCAAGCGGCCGCTCGATTTCGTTCGCGAGAGCGTTCAAATCAAAGGAACTCCCGCCTGTCCGTTCTGTCCCGGCAATGAAGGCAAGACGCCTCCGGAAATTCTCGCCTACGGCCGCAACGGTACAGGAAAGGACACGGCGGGCTGGTCGCTGCGCGTTGTCCCGAATAAATTTCCGGCTCTGGGAATTGAAGGGGGCCTCGATCGCGAGGGCGAAGGCCTGTTCGATCGCATGAACGGCGTGGGCGCGCACGAAGTGATCGTCGAAACGCCTGATCACATGAAGACGCTCGCGAACCTGGGCGAAAAAGCGGTGGAGGAAGTTTTCTGGGCTTACCGCGATCGGATGCTCGATCTGAAAAACGATCGCCGCTTCCGCTACATCCTGCTCTTCAAAAATCACGGCGAGCCGGCCGGTGCTACGCTCGAGCACACTCATTCGCAACTGATCGCCCTACCCATCGTTCCCAAGCGCGTCCGCGAAGAAGTGGACAGCGCCAAGCATTACTACGACGAAAAAGAGCGCTGTATTTTCTGCGACATGATTCGCCAGGAAGTGGAAACCGCGTCGCGCGTGATCCTGGAAAACGATTACTTCATCGCGCTTGCTCCCTATGCGCCGCGTTTTCCGTTTGAAACCTGGATTCTCCCGCGCCGGCATAGCTCTGCATTTGAAAATATGCCGACGCCGTATTACGGCAGCCTCGCAAAAATTATCCGCGATTTTCTCTCCCGCCTCGATAGCGTTCTCGCGTTCCCGTCGTACAACTACGTGATCCACACCTCGCCCATCGGCGAAGAAATCAACGACCACTACCACTGGCACATCGAGATGATGCCCAAGCTGACGAAAGTCGCGGGCTTCGAATGGGGCACCGGCTTCTACATCAACCCCACCCCGCCTGAAGAAGCCGCCCGGTTTCTCCGCGAAGCGAAGTGAACTTTAGTAGCACAGGCATTCCTGCCTGTGCCCCAGTAGCGCGCGGCACGTCCTCCCCACTTCTTCATTTTGTAGGCGAGATTGCGCGATACGAAATGGCGGCCGGGGTAGAAACTCAGTCCGTCGATCGCGCCTTTTGTTGTGATGAGACTTGAATGCTAAGCCCTCAAAAACAAAAGCGCCCGCGAAGAACGAATCCTTCGCGGGCGCTGAAATGAATTGCTGTTTGTTGTGCGCGATTACGTCTGCGCCTCCGCACTATCCTGCACTCTCGGCGCCGGTATCGGCTCCGGTGTAGGATTCGCCGTCGGTGTAGCGCCGCCATCGCGACCCGCACCCGGATCGCTCGAAGCCGTGCCAGTGCCATTCGGGCGCGGCGCAGGAGCTGAATCCGGCGAAGGCCCCGGGCCATTGCGAGACGGCTTCAGCGTGAACGTAACGCCGCGCTTCGCGTTCTCGTCCACTGTACGCTGCAAGTCCACCTCGTCCATGTCCACGACGCTCTCGGTGCTATAGCTCGTCATGTAGTGCAGCTTGCCATCCACGAGCCAGTAGTCGCCCGCCGTGT
>DATNKB010000469.1:0-15754 GCA_035603595.1 Candidatus Dormiibacterota bacterium | reverse complement strand
TGACCGTGAAAGTGACTTGACGGCCGAGCCATTTGTGTAGGTGGGCGTTAGTTGGAAAAGCAGCTTTAGTGTTGAGTGGATCGTCGATTTCGCCCAGTGAACCACGATCCGGAACGGTTCGAGAAACAAATATATTAAAGTAATAGTTATTCAGATCTTTTAAGATGGATGTAATTGCTGCTGAGTTCGCAGTCAAAATAGTTGTGTCAACATTCAGTTCATTTAATGGGTTGGTAACAGAAGTCTTCTCGACGTCAGTCAGGTAGCCGAAGTCGGTTTGCAGCTCAGCTATCTGGCATGAAATGGGCCGGGGCTGAGAGGCAGGCGGAGGAGCAGTGGGACATGGACTCATCAAACTGGTTAACGCCATCCCAGCCGGAAGCACTGGTCTAATAGAAGCGTCGGCTTTTGCTGGGCATTCGGATTCGTTTCCGACGAGTTCGCAAATCATTGATAAACGCCACTGGTCGTACTCATCGCCAACCCAGGGGTGCGGAAACTCTTTGGAGAAGATGGGGTTTGGCAATCGTCCATACGTTGCTGGGTTTGTGACTGATGCGGGTCTCTCCGGTTGAAAAAGTACAGGAGGTACCGGTGTGAGAACCTCGTTGAGCTGGGCGTACACTTTAGTCGCATCCGTCGCAAACCGTTGAGTATCCGAAGTCAATGCACGAAAATCGCTATCAAAGCGAAGTTTGGCAATTTTGTATAACCGCATATTGGTTGAGTCAGTATTGCGAGGGGCCAAACTGGGATCTGGCGCCCCCGAAACTCTGGTTCCCGACTCGAGCAATAGACCTTTCAAGTTTGGCAATGCAGCTGCGGCGAAGGCTGCTGCCTGATCTGTCCCAACGACGGCTTGACCGCTTTGGAGATCGAGGCTGAGGATCTCGTACGGGAGCGAATGGTCAATCTTGACTATAACCTTCTCTCCTGGTCGCATCTGGACGGTGGGTAGTACCAGCGGATACGCTCGATCGATAGTTATCGTACAAGAACTGTTCACTTTTTCTGTGGAGCATGGTTCCTGAGCCTTGACTTGAACTGTCCAGCTTAGAAACATGAGCAACAACAGAATCTTCAGGCAATAGCGACAATTCATGATTTCCTCAGCACAACCGGTGGCATTCTGGCGCGTGCGAATTAGAGTAGAGAGCGGGAACGCACAAACGCGTCCGGTTGCGATTCAACTGCGATTTCAGAAAAGTTGAACGCTAAAAGACCCAGTGGACGGGAAGCTATCGCATTTGACCTAACATTGCAAGTCCAAATGTAGGTAAGTATGCTTGGAAAAGTTAAAGTAGATAACATCAAGGTTAGAGCTAGATTGATACAATGCTAAGTCTTATGTTGGGTCTGTATCGCTTAATTAATAATTTTATTACTTGACAGCGACTGGTGTAATCAGCAGAATCCGCCCACGCAAGCTCGTCCGACGAAGAGGTAGGTATTGGTCTGCTTGATTCTCTTTCGGCACCGACGCGACAAAGGAGACCTCAATGATGTTCCATTTGCTCGCGTGTGTCCGGCGTAGTTGTTGCTCTCTCAAGTTGGGATTGTGTCTCACCATCTTCTTCGCCGTTCTCGCTCCTCAGAGCCAGGGCCAAGAACAATCGGCGTCCGTACCTCAGCAGCATGCATATTTTGATTCGACCGCAAAATGGCCAAGCCCTAGCATTTATGTATGTTTGGAGAATCCCGATGATCGTTTCAAGACTGACATTGCCTTGGTCAAGACCGCGCTTGGGGATTCGTGGGAAGCTGCCTCGGCAGTTCGTTTTACCGGATGGGAGAAATGTGCACCGGAAAACGCCGGAGTGCACATTTTGATCGACGATTCAGGTCCCCTCGCACTCGAACTGGGGAGCCGATTAGATGGCATGAAGAGTGGAATAGTTTTGAATTTCACGTTCAACAAATGGGGTAGTTTGAACTGTAAGTCTACCCATGACTTCTGCGTGCGGTCGATTGCGGTTCACGAGTTCGGACACGCACTTGGATTCGCGCATGAACAAAATAGACCCGATGCCCCTGGCGAGTGTCAACAACTTCATGATGGCCCAAAGGGAACGATTCCCTTGACTCCATACGATACTCAATCTGTTATGAACTATTGCGGGAAAGCCAAGGCCTACAGCAATGATGGGAAGCTGAGCGACTACGACAAAGAGGCTGTGGGAAAAGAGTATGGTCTTACTCCGGCGTCATCAGGTCGAGAAGTTGCTTTAACAATACAATAACGCCGGATGACCCAAGATTAAAGGTCGGGACTTTGGAAGACGAGGTATAACGATGCGACTCGCGGTCTATCTTGGATTATCTTTAATCATTGGTGCCAGCCTGCTCGCTTCCGCAGTGGGGGCTCAAGACTGCACGCCCTACACAATTCAATTCAACCGAGAGGCGGCGGTATTCATTCGCGCTAAAAGAACGTTTAAGCAGACGGGCAGAAAGGAAGACCTAACAGGAAGCGGCTTTGTCGTCTCCAAGTCTGGCTTCGTTTTGACCGCAGATCACCTCGTCACCAAACCCGACGATGTGGATACAATCGTCATTACCGGTGCTCTCCGAAGCCGAGAGGCCACCCCATCAAGTCTGGATCTCGTCGCCGAAGATAAGAACGCGGACATTGCCTTACTCAAGTTTACGGACAGCAGTCCGCAATATGCTGCGGTACTGCTGGGTGACCCACAGACCGTCGAGGAAGGTACTCAACTTTGTTCCGTGGAGTTTCCGACGACTCTTGAATATTTTCATGGAAGAGGGACCCTCAGTGGAAAGGGCGCGCCCCACGGCTACTGGTACACCGATATGCCTTCCAATCCTGGAGATAGTGGAGCGCCCGTCTTCAGATCTTCGGGCGGCGTGGTGGCCATGAAGATATCTGGATTCGAGCATTACCAAAACTTAAATCTTCTAGTCCCTCTCAATTTGGCGGGTCCGCTCCTCTTGAAGGTTCCCGATAAAAAGGACGCAACCATACAGGCAACCTGGAATTCAACACCGCCTACCGTGACCTATCCTCAGCCTCCGTTTCTCTGCAAATGCATTTCTTCCGAATCTTCTGATCGGAATTCTTACCCTATGGTTAACGGATACCACACGGCGCCACAAGGAACGGTTGGAAAGATATCCAACCATTGTAATAGCGATGTTTCGGTTCTCCTGGTGAAGGAAACTGTCCCAAATTTTCCCGTACCCGCTCTCACCGTAGCAGCTCCCGGCAGGTCGTATTTTGTCGCTGACTTGAGTCCAGGGCAAACTGTCAATGCAGAGATATCTCAGTCCATTGCCGGAACTGCTTTTTGTCTAAGCTGCCCATCTGAATCCCGAGTACAAGCCCAAGCGCCACAGATTCCACAGGGTCCACTGAACTGCGTTAGCGACGCAAGATTATTTCCTAACGTTTCGCCGCCAGGGATTCCGTATATTTGTCCGGCCCAAGGACCTGCTGGATCACCCTGTAGTTGTGGGGGGCACGCTGGTTTCAATTACGTTGGCAACCCCATGCCCTATCCTTGATAACCGGTGAAGTATTCGACAAATTCGACTCTGTTGGTTACTAGGGATCTAGGGCCGAAATGAATGAGAAACACTTGATCGTCCACAGGACCTTGGCACTGAATTGTAAATGACCGTTGGAGTTATGAACCTGCTTTCAGGGCGTTCGTGTGAGCACCAGAATCGATCCGATGCAATTGAGATAGACAAAGTCCACCTCGGGTCCGCTCAGATCGAATTGAACCGCCATACCATGCCCGAAGTGCCCATTCCTCATGTCGTTAAGTGCTGTAAATACGTCAACGATCTCCTGACGGAATAGATGGTTCTGCACGATATAGTTTTTTACTTGCCCAAAAGTCTCATTCGGTCTGTTGTATTTGATCTTGGCCACAGATTCTAGGGCGTCGAACACATTGCCGCATGCTTCTCTATCGCGTCGCGGGCGATCATCGTAGGCATCCCGGGCGGAATTGAATAGAGCAAGCGAAGGAGCGTACTGAGCATCCCCGAGTTCAGCAAATGCAGCGACTACTTGGGCCTGCGCTGCCCGCGGTAACACACGTTGCAACCTACCATCGTCCTGCAATTCCCATGCACTACCGTAAGCGGTGAGAATTCGATTGGTCGCGTCTCGATAAACCCCTTCGAAGCCGACGCGCTGGAATTCTGGCCACAATCGAACTATAAGGTCATAAACTCTGGTCCAGTTAGTTTCTTCCCGTGAAATGTCCCTTCCGATCCTTTGCCTTCTTCCAGCGTGCGGGTTTCCAGCAGCTTCATAACCAAGGCTCTGAATAATCGTAAGGTACAGATCACGATCTACGTCCAATCGTCCATTTGATTCGCCAGCCGCCAGGTAGACTGCGTCAACAAATTCCTGGCGCATATGTGGAGGAGCATCCTCCACGTTCCTAAGCGGCGGGACGTGTCCCTCCTGATCCGAGAAGTTTCGAACCCAATTCAAGCCAAAGTCTCCTCATCAAAAATCTATCTACGGGGATATCTCATCGCTGCCTCGACGTGTTCTTTGTATTCCTTCACCGCTTCAAGCGGTGGAATGGCTTTTGAGAGGCTTCCCAGAATGCTATTCGAGACCTCAAAGAAACGGCTGGTAACATCCTGCCTGAGTGTTTCGTCAAAGAATCGCTTCTTCCATTCCAGCGTCTTGCCCGTCATGCCAATCCCTTCGACGTATTCCCAATCGACTTCGTCTTTTTCGATCATCGCGCGTGAAAGTTTGAAGTGAGCAGCGACTTGATCCCAGGGGCCGGGGAAAAATTCCATGAACTCACGACGAAAGTGCGGCATTCCGGGCACGTCCGGCCTTTGATGCACGATGAGGCTGAGCCGGCCCTCCATGTTTATCAAGATTTCGATGAGGATCTTCTTATCCTTTTCGCGGCTTTCTTCTGCCATCGTCTCTCCTGCTGGTCGTGCCCATCAGGTCTTGATTCATTGTGCGCTGCCTTAGAACTCTCCCGGTCAGCCCGAATCCGATCCAGTAGGGCGGACGCGGGTTCGTACGAGCGGCCTTCACGGCGTGCGAGTTCCGCTTCGGTGGGCACGAGTTCGCCGCGGAAGGCTTTCGCGAGGATGGCTTGCGTCAGCTTTTCGGACCGTATCGTGGCAGCGGCCACGCGCTTTTCGATCGCGTAGGCCAATTTGAATAGGGCGTCAATGCGATGAACGATTTCGTGCTGTTCGGCGGGAGTAGGAATGAGAAAGAAAAGCCGGTACTGCTCACTGATTGGGACGAAATCACGCGTTGTCTGCGACATGACGGCAGCCAATTGTGAATAGAACAGAGGCGATGTAAAGAAGTAGACCAAATACCGCGAGTCAAGGATTTCTGGCTTGCAGCGATAGTACGTCGTTTGTGGGGTCAAAACGCACGGGCGGGTGTTGAGGGCAGCCCTACCAACTGTTCCCTTGTGGGTGAGAATGGCATCACCTGGTTGAGCAAAACCGACGCGAAGCTGCTTTAGCGGTTCGCCAGTGACTTTTGGCGCTCCGTCATAGTCAATGTTGTAGTCTCGCACCTGCGCGGCAGTTATGAATGGCAATCCTGTGTCACCAAAATCCTTTGATTTGGGGTGATTTGATCCATGATTGCCATCTTTTAAGTCTATAAGCACGCCTAATTTTAGAAGCGAAGCCACCGACTGAAGTGACCAGGTGCTGGGTAAGGCCAAGTTGGCGAGTTCATCTGTGATCTCGACTTCCGTTGGGACGCCTCGACGAGTTTTCAATCCGTCCGTACGCACTTGAAAGGTATCCAGTCTCCGCGCGACTGGAACCAAATCACGTTGCTTACGCCAATCGGCGGTCAAGCGGCCAGAGCAAGCAGCGGCGAGGACGGCTTGGCGGAAGCGTTTGAGGATGAGAGGGACACGGCCAAGTCGCTCTCGCGCTGAGTCGACGCGGGCCAGCAATTGGTCCACGTTCTCGACAATCCGCTTTTGCTCAGCTAGCGGCGGCACAGGGACTGTCGCTGACATCACCACGCGATCACTGGTTGCCGGGTACTGCGATCCCGTTTGTTGCGGCGTCACAAGGTCAATGAGGCGATCGGTAAGCACTTCGTAGAACAGCAGTTCAGGTTCGATTGCGCCATTTGAACGAAGGACGGTAAACCCGGTTGAGCAGAGTTCTGCGTCGAGATTATTGGGTACCAAAGCAATATTTCTCAGGTAAGTGCGAACGTTGGAGAACAGCACATCACCGGCCTTGATTGGACGCCGCGCCCGCGACGGTGCATCTTTGCCTCTAAAACTCTTTGCATCGGTAATCTTGAAGGTCTTGTTACAAATCGAGGAGATGTCTACATATCCGAACATTCGATCTGGCGCTGTTTCGGGATTCAGGTTTGGGATGGTTTCAGTGACGTCGCTTATTGTTGTCAAAGCCCACCCTTCGGGCAGATCAGACTCTGCGGCAGGTAGCAATGGCTTGGCGGCAGTCATGCGTTCTTCGTGGCCCTTGCTGCCGCCTCCTCGGTGTTTCCGTTTTCGCTTTCCAACAGTGCCAGGACTTGTGTCAGTTCGTCGGCGGCAGCTTGCAGTTCGGCGATAGCATCGGTAGCCAACTCCTCGGGTTCAAGTGCTTCATCGCCGTCATCGAGGGACTCATCCTTCAGCCATTTCAGGCTGTCGATTTTGAAATCGCGCTTCTTAATTTCCTCTATTCCGAATGGACGCCAGCGATCTTCCTTCGATTCCTTCGGGTTGCGCTTCGCTTTGGCGTTCGGATTAGGACCATAGCAATGTTCAAATTCATGGAATTGCTCGGGCGTAAGCTTGCGATCCTTTTTCGTTAGACTCTCGACGTTCGTTCGCCCGTCGTATATCCACGTCGTCTCCGTCGCGTAGCCTTTCGTGAAAAAGATGACGTTGGTCTTCGTGCCGGGGCTGTAGGGCGTGAAAGTGCCGTTCGGTAGACGCAGGACTGTGTGTAAATTGCAGTCCTCGGTGAGAATCTTGAATACCTCGCCCGCTTGATCCGCGAAAAGGCAGTTGTCCGGCACCACGACGGCGGCTCGCCCACCCCGTTTAAGAATCGTCATTACGTGCTGAATGAAATTCAACTGCTTGTTGCTTGTCGAGACGGTGAAATCGTCGCGCGTCGGGGCTTGATTCGCACCCTTGGTTCCGAACGGCGGGTTTGTCATCACCACGTCGAACAGCCGACCGTCAGGAACCTCGTAGATCGAATCGCCGAATTTGATATGGGGTTCCAGCCCGTGCAGGTAAAGGTTCATCAGCGTGAGACGTCGCGGCCGAGCAACTAGCTCCTGCCCGAAATATGTTCCCGACTTGAGCCGCTTCGCGAGATCCCGGGGTAACGCGCCACCCTTCGTTTGATCCATCAGCCATTCATACGAGCAAACGAGGAAGCCGCCCGTACCACACGCCGGATCGCAGATGGAGAACTCGCTCGCGGCACGCGGATCTGGTTTCATGCAACGTACGATCGCCTGAATCAGAATTCGAGGTGTGAAATACTGACCGGCGCCCTTCTTTCCCTCGCTCGCCGCTTTCTCCAGAAGCCCCTCGAAGGCCGCAGCCTTCACATCGACATTGAGCGCAATCCAATTTTCGTCGTCGATCAGGCCCAGAAGTTTTTTGAGGTTGACTGGATTGTTGAAGCGCGACTGTGCGCCGGCGAAGATGTCGCCGAGCAGACCCCGCTGCTGTCCCAGCGCCCGGAGAATGTCCTCGTAGTGGTGCGTGACTGCCGTGCCCGACTTATCGATGAGCGTCGGCCAAGAGCAATCGACCTCGATCTCCTTGTTCTTCTCCGTCTTGATCGTGAGGGCGCTCAAATCGATGTCGCGCTCATCGGCCATCTTTAGGAACAGCAAGTAGGTCAATTGCTCGATGTAATCGCCGTAGTCGATGCCATCATGGCGAAGTGTGTGGCAGAAACCCCAAAGTTTCTGAACGATGTCAGACATGAAGTTTCCCCGGTGCTCTATTAGGGCTGATTTCTCACACGAATTTGCTGAATTCTTCGCAAGAAACCTGTAAACGAACGCAGATCCGCAAGCCTCTCCGGCGAGATAGGGTCGGTGTCGAAGTGCATCACATCATTCCTTGTTTTCCGTGCTTCCTCTAATCGCTCACAAAACTCAGAGCGATCCACTAGGATGCCCAGCCGCTCCCAATTGTCTGGTTTTTCCAAAAGGCGCTTGAACTCGCCCAGCGTGAGATCAGCCTCAGTCTTCACTTCTCGTGAATCCTCAACTATGACGCGCACCGAACACAGTTCTTGCTGTGAGAAACGGTCAGCAATCAAGTCTCGAATATGTTTTTCGATTTCTTCTAGCAGTAGGAATGGCTCAGAAAGACTGTGGAACTCAATGCTAAGATCACTCGTCGTGATGATGCCACTAATTTTGTCGCTCTCGTCTCTCACGAGCACACATTCATACTTCACGATTTCTTCGATGGCGTCTAGAAGAGACACGGCCATCTTGATCTCGTGATGAGGGTCCATAGATTCGCGTACAAATTGCGGCCTCTGCCCCTGTGAGAGTCGGCTTGCAAGAGAATTCCAACTGAAAAGGCCTTTTACAACCCGCTCTGTAGTCATCACGGGAAGCTGTGAAAAACCCTTCTCAATCATGATCGTCGTAGCTTTTTCAATAGTCGCATCTGGTGCAATTGCCACAGGTTGTGTGTGAGCAGATTTCAATCTTGCAACTCTGTGAGTCGGGTCAACTCTGAGTCTGACTAGCACTGCGTCAGCTAGAATTTGGCCGTCGCGCACAGTCACCGATAATTTCTCTGGCTCAGTTGGTTTGCTTATTGTTTCATGCTGGGCCTCGATTCTTCTCAGAAAGGCAATTGGACCATCCAAGTAGATCTCATCAAAATCGGGAATAGTCTCCAAGTTAAGCTGAGCCAGTGCCCGCCGAATTGCGGCGTTTATGAAACTCCCCCGTCGCTGGTAGCCCCAAAACCACGACAGCAGATCGCGAACTGTGGCGGTTGGCCTTTGTCCTTGCCCCACTTTTTCGGCGATTTGCTGCAATTGCTGGGGTATATTTAGCTTACTCATAGAGAACCCCGCAACATCTCACGCTGCTATCGCCTCGTTCAGTGCATTTACCATCTCGTCTAGCTGTCCCGCAAAAACGCGGGTTGCCTGGGTCAAGCCTCCATGCCGGGTGAAAACCGGTAGAGTGTCAAAATCCCCATGGTCAATTGTTAAGTTCTCGATTAAATGGGCTTCGATCAGCCCGAGCCATTGCTGCTGTTCGGCAGTGAAGGTCTTGCCCCTTGTCACTTTTTCGAAAGCACGCCCGACCCTCTCATCGGCCGTCAGGAGCGGATTCTGATCATCGGCAGCGTGCTTGACCATCGAGATGATATCCACGAGCGCCTTGTGATAGCAAACTTCGTGAGCCTTGCGAAGATTTTCTTCCGTGAATCGCTTGGGAGACACGGCAAGTTTTTTTCGCAGTTCCGTCAGTGCGTCCGTGCTCCAGGCACGAGGACGATCCAACAGGATACCGATCGCTTCAACCTTTTCTGGGTTCTCGCGAACAAAACGACTGAACGCCACGAGGTAATCTTCCGGCCGATAATCCTTGCCGTCTGCGCCTCGGACCACCCACGAAGACGAAACCTCATCCACCGTTTCGTGTGCGACGAGGAAGACGCGCGGTGGTCGGGGATAGTTCATCAACAGATCTTGGAACGCCTTATCGCGGAGTAGTGACATGGCGTCGGTGAAGTTGTCCCTGATTCGCTGGGGCAGGGAGGCTGCATACTCACGAAGATCGCCATTAGGGATGTGGGCGGAGAATAGCTCCCGAGCCTCGCCGGACATTTCCTTGTCGATGCGCTGGAGACGCTTCACCAAACAGCGGACATTGTAATCACGGTCGCGATTCTTCCAGATGTCCTCGATGACTTCGACGATCGTCTTGTTTTCGCGGATAGGTGGTTCAGCGGTTATCGATGTAGCTTGCTTGAAGTATTCGAGCAATGTTCCGTCGAAGCAATCAAACACGACGAAATGAGACTTGTCGGGGTAATGCTCTCCCTTTCGGGTTCCGCGACCCAGGATCTGCTCGAACAGGATTCGCGATTTCACCGGCCGCAGAAATACAATCCCTTCGAGATCAGGTATGTCTACGCCGGTCGAAAGCATGTCCACCGTCACGACGATGCCAGGGGTAGTCCTGTTCCGAAACTCGCGGATTCGCTGAAGCGGACGATCCACGCGTCCTGTAATTTTGTCCACAAGCGAGTCACCGCGCCCGAAGACGTCGCGGGCAAGGTCAACAAGCTGATCCGCGTGCGACATATGCGGAACGTCATTCGCGGCAAAGATCAGCGTCTTGGGAAACCTCCCATATTTCTGTTCGTGTTCGAGCGCCCACTTCTTGATCTCTTCCAGAATTTTTCGATTTGAATCCGGCGAAGTGATTTTCTCTTCGATCTCCGTGCTGGGAAATTCTCGCTCGTCTTCCAAAAGATCGAGTTGCTTTGCGCCGGATACAGGGTTAACGATATCGACCTGCTCGCCTTCTTTAAGGAAGATCCCGTGCATTCGCACGTGCGATTTAACCGCAACCGAATCGTAATCGACGAGATAGCCTTCTCGCACCGCCCTTTCGTATTCGTACCGGTAGGTCATCTCCTTGAACATCGCCATGGAGTGCGCGGCCGGCGTTGCCGTCAGGCCAATCTTGACGGCGTCGAAGTGATCGAGAGTCTTGCGCCACGTTGCAACCTCTGCCGTCGTATAACCACGATGGCATTCGTCCGCAATGATGAGATCGAATGCGTTGATCGGAATGTCCAAGAGGGGCGCATCGTCATCCGCCTCTTCATCGCGTGCTGCGAAGACTGCATTGCGGCCGAAGAGGTTGATCGTCATGCGTTGAATCGTGCTCACGTATACGAAGGCGTGACTCGGCTGCGGGTTTGTCAGATACGAGTCGGGAAGAAGCTGGGGATCGAACTTCGCGTTTTCGTCGAAGTCGTCGCGGTGAAATCGCTGACTGTAAAGTTCATAGATCTTGTCGAATTTGAGACCCGGCTCCGGTTCAAACGACGCAAACGCGACGATTGCTTGTGCCGCGAGGATACGACGATCTACCAAGAAGAGGATCCGCTTTGCCACTCCCGACTTCATGAGGCGATAGACTTCGTTGACCATGGTGAACGTCTTGCCGGTTCCCGTGGCCATCGCTATTAGCATTTGCCGTTTGCGGTCGGCGAGGGCCTTCTCAATTGCGGCGTTCGCCTCTCGCTGGTAAGGACGCAACTTGGGATGGTCATTGGGCGTCTGAAGGAGCACTTCGCAGGCAGCGTCGAAGTCGCGCGAGAGCATCTCTTCCAACGCTTCGGGAGTGTGAAAAGCAACGATCGTGCGGGAACGACCTAGATGATGTCGGATGTCGTGATGCCAGATTACTTCGCCATTTGTTGAATAGAGGAATGGAACGTGGTAATCGCGAAAGTTGAGGACGTTCGTGGACGCGCCCTTCGAATATCTTTCCGCCTGGGTCAGAACGTTCTGAGGCCCCAACGTCAGCTTCTTTGCCTCAACGAAGCCCAAGATTCGCCCTCCGACACAAAGCGCATAGTCGGCCGGCCCGTTGTCCGTTGGATATTCTTCGATGGCACAGCGGTCACAGAACGAAAGTGGCTTACCAACTTCGAAGGGAACGATTTGCCAGCCCGCCGCCTTGAGCTTGGGGTCAATGCGTGTTTTGCGGGTTAGCCGTTCCGATTCCGACTCGGTTGGAGAGAAGGGATTCATGCTATGTGATTCGAAGCGGGATTATATCAGTCGCGGGACTTAATCATCCGGCTAACGTGAATCGAGGATGTTCTAAACACAAGGAGGTTCGCACACCGCACAGTTTTATTCGGTTCGCTGCGAGGCCGACTTCGTTATGCCATCATCTATCCGATTTCCACCTCCTGTGACGGGCATATCTAAAGATACCGTCTCACTCGATCGCAGTACTCTGAATATTGCTGGCCGTAATGGTTTCTCAAGTATTCTTCTTCACGCGACACCTGACGGTGGAACACCCATATGGCGGCAACCATATAGACCAAAAGAATCCAATTTGAGAACACCAAGAATTGGCCGAACAAGACAAACCCAAATGCCACATAAATGGGGTTTCGGCTAAAAGCAAAAATGCCGGTCGTTACAAGTTTGTCCGGGTGGTCTGGGTCAATGCCAACACGGAAACTCTTCCCAAATGAAACGAGACTCAGGAATAATAGGAACAATCCCGCTAGGCAAAGAAGCACTCCGACCCAGGAGACTATTCCGGAGTGAAAGAATTCTTGCCTGCTGACGGTCGGAAAATTAAATGCAGCGGCAAACACGATATAAAAATAAAAAAGGGCAAACGGTGGAATCAGGAAATCCTTTTTGTCTATTCTGCCGAAATTCATCGCTTTTATCCCTTTTCTTCTCATCAGCAAGACCCGGAACCATACCATTCCAAGCAGCAGTACAATTGTTAGCGCACCGAAGTACCTTTGCACAGGCACCCTCCGTTCAAAATATTCGCACCAGCTATCTCAAAGTGCGATGATTCCGGACTGGTGATCAAAGCCGCGAGCCTGACCGCCCCGCTTCGCCTTTTTTACTTGGAGTATAATCCACGGGTCCAGAAGTCGATTGAGGGAGACAAAAATCATGCTGATGATCGGTGAACGCCTTCGGACGATCCGCGAATCAAAGAATCTTTCTCAGGGCGACATCGAAAAACGTACGGGCATGCTGCGCTGCTACACGTCGCGCGTCGAGAACGGCCATACGGTTCCGAACATTGAGACGCTTGCAAAATACGCACAGGCGCTCCACATACCGCTCTATCAGATCTTTTACGATGGCGAAGCCGCGCCGACGAAGATTAAAGGGCTGGAACTCGGCGAGAAAAAAATGTCTCTCACTGAGCGGCGGGAAGTCGAAAGCCTTGGCCGACATTTCGTGAAGCTGAAGGCCCGAGATAAGGGGCTTGTGCGGCTGTTGGTCGCGAAGCTTGCGCAGGCCACGTCGTAAAGATCGCGAACCAAAGACTCACTGCTAGTGGCAGCCGGCCCAACCGTCCGCACCACTCTTTAACGAGGCTTAAAAAGCGACTCAGCGTGGGAAGGATCATCTCTCGCGGGAGCCGACGAATTCTCAGCCCCGGGATCGAAAAAAGCAGTCTTGACCGGTACTGGCGGAGGCGAATCAATCTTTGGCACCACGGAGTGATCAGCGGGCACGTCTCGCAACTTGAGCGGCGGCTGCGCCGGTGTCGGGTTCGGAACCCCGTGGTGACATACCAGATTGCCTATCTTCGTTTCGTTCGGCTTTGTAGGTTCTCGACGAGTGGGATCGCTTTTAATGTGAGCGCATTCCGTTTGCGCAGAGGTTAGATTTTGAGCGGACGCCGGGACTACAAAGAAAAGCGTTAGAAATAGTGTCAAACCTTTCATGTCCCGATTGGCAAGATCGTAGATCTAGTAACTCAACGGTGTCAACGGCCGGTTCCATTTCGGCAGTATCTTCCCGTGGGTTCAAGTTCTAGCAAGTTCATTGCAGCTTCGCGTGCTCGGCTTTGGCTTCCTTCAGGATGGGAATGTCCGGGTCGGCGTCTTTCCACAGCGTGAGGAAATCTTTATAGGGCGCCGAGCGCCCGGACGCGTTATAGAATCAGTTGTGGAAAAGTCAAAAATTCCCGTTTACTGTCCGCATTGCAAACAGAAACAGATTGTTCACGTCTTTGTACGACTGGGACGAAGTCCGATGAACAACCAGACTGTCAACTGCATGACGTGCAAGAAAGAATTTGACGTGCTGGTCTCCGACCCGATTATCGGCGGGCCATTCCCAGAATAAAAGTTCTGCTAGGCGAAGGTGCGTTTCACTACCCCTTGGTTGAATTCTGATTCCGTTTGGTCTCTAATTCGGGTTGGACTAGAATCCGACACGCCGAGGTCATCGCCGATTCATTCTGAAAGGCATCGAGCGCCGCGTTTCCCCTTCGTTGCCGGTATTCAGGTCACAGATCTTGTGACGGAAAAGCAACTAGCGGCGCACATCGAAGATTTGAGCCTCTTCGGATGTTTTGTGGAGACCGTTGATCCGTTTCCCGCAGGGACGAAGATCAGACTGCGAATTTCATACGGTGGCGCGAATGTTTTAGCTCAAGGCACCGTTGCTTATTCACGAGACAACGGGGGAATGGGAATCGCGTTCACTTCCATTGAGCCAAGCAGCCTGCCAATCCTAGACGCTTGGCTCGACGACCTCAGAAAGAAATAATGCCCGCGTAAAACGAGACGCCTGCTCTTGGACTGTCTTACGGCTTTACTTCAGCGGGCGGGAAGTCGACAGCCGCTTCGATCGCCGGCACCAGATCCGTGGGTATATGAACCTTCGCGATGTATCCGCGCGCGCCAACTTCTGCCGTGGCTCGCGCCATTTCGAGCGAATCATATTGAGTAACGAAATAGATCGTCGCTGAGGGCAGATACTTCTTGATAATTTCGGCGGCGTCAATGCCGTTGAGATTTGGCATGGCGACATCGAGCAGAACGACGTCGGGATTGAGAGCGAACGCTTTCTGCACGGCGTCCTCTCCATCTCCCGCCTCCCCGCATACGCTCCAGCCTTCATGAGTTTCCAGAAGCAATTTTAATCCGGCTCGAACTATGGGTGCATCGTCCGCAACGAGAATTCGCAACATTGCGACACCTCCGAAAAAGCAGAGGAAGTAGCGAGGTCAAGGAGAAAAAGGACAAGGTCACGGGGATGAACTCGCCCTCGCCTGCCGCATTAGATTGGCACTTAGCAGGAAGGGACCTATCAGGTAATGACTGTATTCGTTGGCGTTTCGCTTTACTTTATGGGCACAAAGACAGGCGCGTCTCTTCGCCGCCGACGCCGATTTCAAAAACCTTCCGCGAAATAATCGGCATCACGTGCTCACGCAAGGTTTTCGCACAGACAGAAATGAGGCTGCGTTTCCAATACAGCAATACAGGAAGTACCCGATTCTTGTCCGCTTCGCTCCATGCAACTATCTTGGGCCGTGCTTTTCAGGCCATTTCATCGCGGTAATAATGACCAATGGAATCTTGATCGCTGACGATAGCAAAGTTTTCCGAAGAGCCGTCCGCAGCTACCTCATCCAACAGAAGTTTGAGGTTTGTGGAGAGGCAATAGACGGCACGGACGCCCTCGAAAAGGCAGCAGAACTAGCACCCGCGTTGATAACTCTGGATCTCCGAATGCCTAACATGAACGGAGTGGAAGCCGCATCCGTGCTCAAGGGCCGAATGCCTGATGTGAGGATCGTTCTCCTTACGATGCATGACGAAGTCGTGGGCTACAAAGCTCTGATGTCCGCAATTGGCGTCGATGCCGCGATAGCAAAGACTGACTGCTTTAATAGCCTAGCGGAATGCGTCCGAGGTTTGCTCAGTTCCCCGGCGCCCCGAAGCGCCCGAAACGAACAGAACCAGCAGGCTCAAGAAACCGGTTCAGGACTAGCGTAAACACCCTATACCGTAGTCAAGACCTGCTGCTACGCTGGTTTTGCGTGGGTCATCACGATGACATCCAAGCGGATTCTAATCGCGGACGACAGCAACATCGCTCGCGGCGTCCTAGCCAAGTTTTTCGCCCAACGAGATTTCGATGTCTGCGAAGCTGTCGATGGCGAAGATACCATCGAGAAAGCTCGGAAACTCAAGCCCGATCTGATCCTTCTGGATGT
>DATNKB010000468.1:0-4917 GCA_035603595.1 Candidatus Dormiibacterota bacterium | reverse complement strand
GGCGATGATCTTGCGAACGCCTTCGACGTCGCCGGAACTGTCTTTCATGCCGATGATGTTGGGATGCTTCGCGACAAGGGCAATCAGCGGGGCTTCCACCTGCAAATTTGTGAAGATTGGCACGGAATAGACGAGAACCGGAATGCGGGAAGCGTCGGCGACGCGCAAATAGAATTCCGAGAGCGCGTCGATCTTCATTTGCGGCTTGTAGAAATGCGGCGTGCGGACCAGGGCTGCATCGAAGCCGAGCGATGCGGCGCGATTGGTGTGGTCGATTGTCTCCGCGGTGGATTCAGTTCCGGTGCCGGCGATGAGGATCTTGCCGGGCGCAGCGGCTTCCTTTGCGGTCTCCCACAGACGATAAATTTCTTCCCAGCGTAGGAGGACGGATTCACTCGTGGAGCCGTTGAGGACATATCCCGCGAGGCCAATACGATTGTAACGGGCGATATTTTCGCGCAGTTTTGCTTGTGCGATGGCGCCATCAGCCGCGAACGGTGTGGCTAACGGCGGGAAAATTCCGTGAAGGTTCATCTCTGTATTTTACCTCAGCACGCCGGATTCGGGGCGGCGGAGGTGGAAGCGGAGATTGAATCGCGCGCGGCAGCAGCGGCATTCTTGCGGCGATGCAGATCCTGAAGCGCGGCAACCTCAACGGCGTGGCCAGCCATCGCTCGGATTCCTTTTGCGGCGGCGGTGGCGGCGGAAAGCGTGGTGATGCAGGGAATGTTGTAGCGAATTGCGGCGCGGCGGATTGATTTTTCGTCGTAGAAAGATTCGCGGCCGAGCGGCGTGTTGATGACCAGATTTACTTTTGCGGTTTTGATGAGGTCGACGATATTGGGCCGGCCTTCGTTCACTTTGAAGACCGATTCGACTTCGATACCCGCCGCTGAGAGGGCCGCAGCCGTTCCGCGCGTGGCAACAACCCTGAGGCCGGCTGCGAGCAGGTCCTGGACGAGGCCGGTGACGTGGCGCTTGTCGTGATCGTTCACGCTGATGAAGACTGTGCCCTCTTGCGGCAGCCTTTGGCCGGCGGCAAGTTGCGCCTTCGCGAAGGCAACGCCGAAAGTAGACGAGATGCCCATCACTTCGCCGGTGGAGCGCATTTCCGGGCCTAGAATTGTGTCGACGCCGCGGAACTTGTTGAACGGGAATACCGGCGACTTCACCGCGTAGAAATCCCGCACTGCGAGTTCTTTGATTCCGTTGGTCTGAATGCAGGGCAGATTCATGTCGCGCAGCTTGCGGCCGGTCATCAAGCGCGCGGCCACTTTTGCTAGCGGCACGCCGGTGGCTTTGCTTACGTACGGAATTGTGCGCGAGGCGCGCGGATTCACTTCGAGGACGTATACCGTGTCGCGCTGGATGGCGTATTGCACATTCATCAGGCCGACGACATTCAATGCGCGTGCGAGCCTCGAGGTGTAATCGCGGATGCGTTCGAGCACCGAAGGCTTGAGCGTGACGGCCGGTAGCACGCACGAAGAATCGCCGGAGTGGATGCCGGCTTCTTCGATGTGCTCCATGATGCCGGCGATCACCACATCCTCGCCATCGGCAAGCGCGTCGACGTCTACTTCCGTGGCGTCCTCGAGGAATTGATCGATGAGAATTGGCCGGCGCGGATCGGATGCGTTTCCGATCTGTGCAGCTTGCGCGACGTAGTCTTCGACGGTTTTCAGGTCGTAGGCGATGACCATCGCGCGGCCACCGAGAACGTAGCTGGGGCGGACCACGACGGGCAGGCCAATTTCGGAGGCGACGCGGACGGCTTCCTGCGGGGCAAGGGCTGTGCCGGCCCGCGGTTGCGGAATTTTCATTTCGTCGAGGAGGCGGCCAAAGCGGCGGCGGTCTTCGGCGAGGTCGATCGATTCAGGATCAGTGCCTATGATTTGCGCGCCGTTGCGCTTGAGCTCAAGGGCGAGATTCAGCGGCGTCTGGCCGCCGAATTGGACGATTACGCCCTGCGGCTTTTCGCGATCGAGGATCGCAAGAACATCTTCCAAAGTGAGCGGCTCGAAATAGAGGCGGTCGGAGGTGTCGTAATCAGTCGAAACCGTTTCCGGGTTGCAATTCACCATGATGGTTTCGTAGCCGTCTTCTTTCAGAGCGAAGGCGGCATGGCAACAACAGTAGTCGAACTCAATTCCCTGCCCGATGCGATTCGGGCCGCTGCCGAGGATGACGACTTTCGGGCGGTCGACCGGACTTGACTCGTCCTCTTCCTCGTAGGTGGAATACATGTAGGGCGTGAAGGACTCGAATTCGGCGGCGCAGGTGTCGACGCGTTTGAAAACCGGCCGGACATTGAGTTCGTGGCGGCGAGCGCGGACTTCAGCGGCGGTGGTCTTCCAAAGTTTTGCAAGCTCTTCGTCGCTCGCGCCGGAGCGTTTCGCTTCCAGGAGAAGTTCAGGCGATGCTGCGTGAAAAGATGTGGCGGCTACGCGGCGGTCTAACGCGACCATTTCTTCCATGTGACGAATGAACCAGGGATCGATTTTCGTAAGCGAGCACACTTCATCGCGCGTCATGCCGCGTTCGAGGGCTTCGAAGAGCCAATGGATACGGTCGGGCCCGGGAACCGTGAGTTTTTCGCGAAGGAGCGCGACGGTGACTTCGGCCGGAGCGCGCCACGGCGTGTGCGGCTCGAGCGAACGAATGCCTTTGCAAAGTGCTTCTTGAAACGTGCGGCCGATGGCCATCACTTCGCCTACGGATTTCATCTGCGTGGTGAGGGTGGTTTCGCTGCCAGGAAACTTCTCGAACTGCCATTTCGGAATTTTGACGACCACGTAATCGATCGTGGGCTCGAAGGAACACGGCGTCTTGCGCGTGATGTCGTTGGGAATTTCGTCGAGGGTCATTCCCAGCGCGAGTTTGGCGGCAATTTTCGCAATCGGGAATCCGGTGGCTTTGCTGGCGAGCGCGGAGCTGCGAGAGACGCGCGGGTTCATTTCGATCACGGTCATCCGCCCGGTTTCGGGCTCGACGGCAAATTGAATATTCGAGCCGCCCGTTTCAACTCCCACTTCGCGGATGATCGCAGCCGCAGCGTCGCGCATGCGCTGGTATTCTTTGTCGGTAAGCGTCTGCGCCGGCGCGACTGTAATTGAATCTCCCGTGTGAATGCCCATCGGATCGAGATTCTCGATCGAGCAGATCACGACGAAGTTGTCGCGAACGTCGCGCATCACTTCGAGCTCGTATTCCTTCCAGCCGAGAACGGATTCCTCGATGAGGGCTTGATGAACGGGGCTCGCATCGAGAGCTCGGGCGATTAAGTCCGCGAATTCCTCGCGATTGTATGCAATCGAGCCGCCCGTGCCGCCCAGCGTGAAGGACGGGCGAATCACGAGCGGATAGCCGATCGCATCCGCGAGCTTCACGGCTTCGTGAATGTTCGTCACGACATCCGAAGCGGGCACTTCTAGGCCGATTCGGCGGCACACATCCTTGAAAAGCAGCCGGTCTTCCGCAACTTTAATCGCGCGAAGCGATGCACCGATGAGTTTCACCCCGTATTTCTCGAGGATGCCGGCTTCCGCAAGTTCGACGGCGAGATTCAGTCCCGTCTGTCCGCCGACGGTGGGCAGCAAGGCATCGGGACGCTCCGCGGCAATGACAGCTTCGAGATATTCTTTCGCGAGCGGCTCGATGTAGGTACGGTCGGCGGTTTCCGGATCCGTCATCACCGTGGCTGGATTCGAATTGACGAGCACCACTTCATAGCCTTCTGCGCGCAGGGCTTTGCAGGCTTGGGTGCCGGAGTAGTCGAATTCGCAGGCTTGCCCGATGATGATCGGGCCCGAGCCGATGATGAGGATTTTCTTGATGTCAGTGCGTTTCGGCATGTGTTATCGCGGCGCGGCCTCGTTCATTAGCGCGATGAAGTCGTTGAACAGGTAGCGGGCGTCGTGTGGGCCGGGCGAGGCTTCTGGGTGGTACTGCACGCTGAACAGCGGCATTGAGCGGTGGCGCATGCCTTCATTCGTGTGATCGTTTAGGTTTACGTGTGTGATTTCAACGTCGTTCGATGGCAGCGAATCGGGATCGACGCAGAAGCCGTGATTCTGGGCCGTTATTTCCACTTTTTGCGTGAGGAGATTCTTTACCGGATGATTCGATCCGTGATGCCCGAATTTCAGCTTGAACGTGCGGCCGCCGAGGGCAAGGCCGCACAACTGGTGGCCAAGACAGATACCAAAGATTGGGACGCGGCCTAGCAGCTTGCGGATGTTTTCAATGGCGTAGGAAACCGGCTCGGGATCGCCCGGGCCATTGGACAAGAAAACCCCATCCGGCTTCATCGCGAGAACGTCGTCTGCGGAAGTTTTCGCAGGAACCACGGTGACATCGCAGCCATGGTCAACGAAAAGCCGCAGAATGTTTTGTTTGATACCGTAATCGTAAGCTACGACGCGGTGGCGGCGATCGCTAGAGGCATTTCCTGAATTGGCAGCGGCTGCGCCGGCCGTGCCCAGCGAGTGGCCCGCCGCGAGGTCAATCGAGCCTTTCGACCATTCGTATTTCTTGGGCGACGTAACGCGGCTAGCGAGTTCCTGGCCGGCCATCGTGGGCAACCCGCGAGCCTCTTCGATTAATTTCTCCGCGGGAGTTCCATCGGTGGCGACGATTCCGCGCAACGCTCCAACGTCGCGAAGATGCCGGACAAGCGCGCGCGTGTCGAGATCCCATATAACCGGAACGCCGTAGCGTTCGAGAAATTTCTGCGCGGTTTCGGTGGAGCGCCAATTCGAAGAGAGCGCCGCAAACTCGCGGACGATCAATCCTTCGATGTAAGGCTTTGCAGACTCGTCGTCATCGCGATTCGAGCCGACATTTCCAATGTGAGGATACGTGAGGCAGACAATCTGGCCGGAATAGCTGGGATCGGTGAAAACTTCCTGGTAGCCG
>DATNKB010000467.1:0-6352 GCA_035603595.1 Candidatus Dormiibacterota bacterium | reverse complement strand
AAACACCCCCGCAATCAAAAAACACATCGGCCACGCATAGCGCGCGGCCGGCCAGCGCTTCGTCAGTGCCGGCTGCCCAAGGAAAAACAGCGCCGCCAGAATCACCAGCACCCCGGCAAGATGATGATTGAATTCGCTCTCGCGTTTGTCTGCCAGATGCTTCGCTTGTTGTGCTGGCGTCTCGTTTGCGGCGGCGCCATGCTCCATCCCCGGCATATTAGCCATCTCTTCCATCGACATGCCGGACATGTCTCCCATGTCTGAATGAGGGCGTGGAGTTGGGTGATAGGTCCACGCGGGCGCCGCCAAGAACACTCCCATAATCGCCACCAGCAACACGCTCAAGCCGATCCAAAACGTCTTCTCAGACCTATTCAGCGGCAATGTCCTCTAGCCTCCATTTTCTTGTGCAAACCATGTGCGGGGGATCAAAAATCCATCGGCAAACCAACATAGTTTTCAGCCAGCGACTGCGACGCGGCTCGCGAACTAGTCACATAGTCGAGTTCAGCCAACTGGCGACGTTGATCGAATTGATTGTCGGTATCGAATAAGTGGAGCATCGCAGTCATCCACCACGAAAATCGCTGCACTTTCCAGACGCGGCGCAGACAAGTCGCCGAGTATTCATCGAGGCGCTGACGGTGGCCCGACTTATAAAATTCTTCCAGGACCCGCGCGAGTACGCGAACATCTGCGACTGCCAGATTCAGTCCTTTCGCACCGGTGGGTGGCACGATGTGCGCCGCATCTCCTGCTAAAAACAGTTTGCCGCACTGCATCGGCTCCACGACAAAGCTGCGCATCCCCGTCACGCCCTTCTGCGTGATCGGCCCTTCCTTCAGCTTCCATCCGTTATCGGTCGCCAATCGCCTGTGTAGTTCCTCCCAGATTTTCGCGTCCGGCCATTTATTAATGTCCTCGTCCGGCGAGCATTGCAGATACAGCCTGCTCACTTGCGGCGACCGCATGCTGAGCAGCGCGAAACCACGTTCGTGGTAGCTGTAAATCAGTTCATCGCACGATGGCGCTACATCCGCCAGGATTCCGAGCCACCCGAACGGGTAAGTGCGATCGAACAGCGTGAGCACACCGCTCGGCACGCTCGGCCGGCAGATTCCGTGAAATCCGTCGCAGCCCGCGATGAAATCGCAGCTCAGTTCGTGCGGTTCCCCGTAACTGCGAAATCGAATGCTCGGTTTCGTTTCCGCACCTGCATCCGCAAAATCGTGAACACTCACATCCTCCACTTCGTAAAAGATCTGGCCGCCCGCTTCACGCCGCGCCTTATTGAGGTCTTTGATCACCTCATGCTGCGCGTAGATCGTGATTCCCTTCCCTCCAGTCAATTCCGCAAAATCGATCCGGTGCGTGCGTCGCCCGAATCGCAAGTTCACCCCGTAGTGGACCAGTCCTTCTTTCTTCAGCCGCTCGCCTACTCCAGTCTCAACCATCAGATCGACAGTCCCCTGCTCCAGGACACCCGCGCGCACCCGCTCTTCCACGTACTGTTGGCTGCGATTCTCAATAACGATGGATTCGATTCCCCGCAGATGCAAAAGATGCGACAGCATCAGTCCGGCAGGACCCGCGCCGACAATTCCCACCTGCGTGCGCAGTTCTTTCACGCAACCATTCTAATACCGCCGCCGGCCGCTTGGTCTGCGAAGATGCTAAATTCCTGCTTGCGCTTGACGCTTCTCAACAATCTCCGGTAGCCTCACTCCGGCAACTTGCAAAATCTGTCCGAGGAGCCGACGATTGCACCACCGCCCTGTTTCTCATCGCCGGCCTGGCAATTCAAAACCTTTTCCGCCGCATCTCTGTTAGGTTGACTGTATCGCGCCGCACACGCCAATCGCATGCCCACACACCCTTCAACCATCCAGAATGCCGAACACGAGTACACCTGTAGATTAGAGCGGCTCCGCGCGAGCGAACCGAAGTTCAAAGGGCGCGATACGTTACTAGGGTACGCGAAGCTTTTCCTTCTGCTTTTGGGCGTAGCCATGGCCTTCTGGTTTTTGACCACTCGGAACTTTTCAATTTTCTGGATTTTGCTTCCTGCAGTCCTGTTCATTCTTCTGGCGGCCATGCATGAGAACGTACTCCGTGCTCTCAAGAGATGCCAGCGCGCGATTCTTTTTTACGAGCGTGGGCTGGCCCGCATCGCCAATCAGTGGATGGGAAAAGGAGAGACAGGCGAGCGTTTCTCCGATCCCTCTCATCCCTACGCTCGCGACCTCGACCTGTTCGGGAAGGGCTCGCTCTTCGAACTGCTCTGCGATACACGGACGCGTGTCGGCGAGGAAACACTTGCGAAATGGCTCCTCTCGCCTGCACCTCCTCAGGAAGTTTTCTTACGCAACGACGCAATCACTGACCTCCGAGGCCGGTTGGACCTTCGTGAGGACTTGGCTACTTTGGGAGAACTCGTCCGTTCGGGAGTGCGGCCGGACTCGCTCGTGGCCTGGGCCGAAGGCCGGTTGCTACTCGAATCAACTGCAGGACGCGTCGCCTCGCTATTGCTTTCGCTATCGTGGCTCGCAAGCTTGGTCGCTTGGGCCGTTTGGGACCTGAGATACCTTGCTCTTCTCAGCACCGCGATCAATCTGGCCTTCGGGTTTGTGTATCGCGCGAACGTGCGTACGATCGTTGCGGGAGTCGAAACGTCAGCTCAGGATCTTGCGTTGCTCTCACAAGTACTCGCACGGCTGGAGCGTGAGAAATTCTCCGCGGCAAAGCTGGTCGACTTGCACGGAAAGCTTCACGATCGCGGAGCGGCTCCCTCGCTCTCGATTGCAAGACTAGGCCGCCTGGTTGAGCTTCTGATTTCCAGGCGGAATCCCATCTTGCAACTAACCGACCCATTTGTGCTGTGGACCCTCAATTTAGCTTTCGCAATTGAGGCATGGCGCAAAAGGTTTGGTCCTGCGGTACGTGGCTGGATTTCCGCCGTCGGCGAAATGGAAGCTTTGTCCTCGCTGGCCAGCTACTCCTATGAACATCCCGCCGACGTTTTTCCGGAGTTCACCGAAGACACTCCATGCTTTGACGCGGAAGCATTCGCTCATCCATTGATCCCGGAAAGCCGCGCTGTACAAAATCATTTGCGATTCGACCGCGACTTTCGTCTGATGATCATCAGCGGCCCGAACATGGCGGGTAAGAGTACCTTCCTGCGGTCTGTCGGAATCAACGCTGTGCTCGCGCAATGCGGGGCGCCGGTGCGGGCGCGGCGATTGCGTCTCTCGAGCCTTACCGTCGCCGCTTCCGTCTGCGTCTTGGACTCTCTGCAAGGAGGAATGTCCAGATTCTACGCCGAGATCGCGCGCCTGAAATTGATCGTCGATTCTACGTGCGGACCCTATCCTGTGATGTTCCTCCTTGACGAGTTGCTCCAGGGAACGAACTCAC
This sequence comes from Candidatus Dormiibacterota bacterium, assembly GCA_035603595.1. GTDB lineage: Bacteria > Acidobacteriota > Terriglobia > Acidiferrales > UBA7541 > Palsa-295. The sequence continues at coordinate 2,935 of DATNKB010000467.1, read as the reverse complement.
ATGATCGCCGAATCGGCGCGGAGGCGATTGCCCGGAGCTTGTTCGAGCACGGTGCGATTGGGTTGATAACTACACACGATCTGGCGCTCGCGGAAATCGCTGATTCTCTTGGACCCGGCGCCGCGAACTTTCATTTCGAAGATCGCCTGGAGAATGGGAAGTTGCGTTTCGACTACCATTTGACTCCAGGAATCGTGCAGACGAGCAACGCTTTGGACCTCATGCGGTCAATCGGCCTCGATGTTTAAAAGGTGTCCGCGCCAGACTCCGCACTCGATTCGCTCGAGCACGCCATTCCGTAACGCCGGCGTCCCGCCGGTTTTTTTTTGCGCAGAAACCAATTACGCACGGTAATACGACTTACCGCTTCTGCTTGACGCTTCTCGACAATCTCCGGTAGCCTCACTCCGCAACTTACGAAGTCTAACGAAGGAGTTTCTTGCGAATGCTCGTCAACCACAAGCGGCTGCTCGTCGAGTGGGGCGATTGCGATCCTGCCGGAATCGTTTTTTATCCGCGGTATCTCGAGTGGTTTGACGGTTGCACTACCGCTCTTTTTCTCGCAGCTGGACTGCCGATCCAAAACCTCTTCCGCTCGCACGGCGTTCTCGGCGTTCCGCTCGTCGACGTGAAGGCGCGATTCATCGTGCCCTCCACTTTTGGCGACGAACTGCGCGCCGAATCCACGGTCACGGAATTTCGGCGCAGCAGTTTCGTGCTCCGCCACCAATATTTCAAAGATCAGGTTCTCGCCGTCGAAGGCATCGAGACGCGCGTCTGGGCCGGCCTCGACCCGCAAGACCCGAAGCGAATGAAATCGCGCCCGCTTCCGCCCGAAGTGATCGCCCGGCTGTCTGAGAATCGAGCCTGAATCGCGGTTTCAACCCAAGTATGCTTCGGTACTCCTCACGGGAAAGCAAATGACGGAAGCAAACAATGAAACTCAGGCTGCGCTCATACGCCACGATCGACTTTTGTCCGTGGCAGATATTGCCGGCACTTTCCTCTTCGCGATCGAAGGTGCCACCGCCGCCGTCACCGGCGACCTCGATTTGCTGGGACTGATGGTTCTTGCATTCTCCACGGCATTGGCGGGAGGAATCACTCGCGACCTTTTGATCGGCGCCGTGCCGCCGCAGTCCCTCCGCGATTGGCGTTACCCTACTGTGGCGTTCACTGGCGCCGCGATTGTTTTCTTTTTGCATCCGCTTTTTGAGAATCTTCCCACACAGCCTCTCATCGTCCTCGATGCTGCCGCACTTGCTTTGTTCGCGGTAGCGGGCACCGAGAAAGCGCTGAAATACAAAATGCATCCGTTCGTCGCGGCATTGCTGGGAACCATCACTGCTGTTGGCGGCGGAACGATTCGCGATGTTTTTCTGGCGCAGATTCCGAACGTGCTACGCGCCGACGTCTATGCCACCGCCGCGCTCATCGGTTCGGCTGTGATGATCATCGCGCGAAGATGGCGAATGGGCGATACGCCCTCGGCGCTCTTGGGAGGCGCCTCCTGCTTCCTGATCCGCCTGGTCAGCGTTTGGCGGCATTGGAATCTGCCGCACGTTCCCACCTGAGGGCCATTGTGATCTACTGGCGAATCGAATCGCGCAATTGGATCAGCGCCTTGTCGGCGGCATCCACACGGATTAGTCCCGAGCGCGGATCTTCGAAATCTAAAACGGCATAAATCGTGATCGGAATTACCGTCGCGTACAAAATCATATGTAACCAGCTGCGACTTTTTCGTTTCGCCATCGCATAGCCCGCCAAAAGCCCGCTCAGTAGTGCGACGCTTACTAGGAGGAGGAAAATCAGCGCCGGAAGGCGGCTGCCCGCAGCAATCATTCGCGCGGTCGTAACGTCCATCATGTCGTTGATGGCGGGCATCAGAAGTCTGGCCGAATTTTGGGTCGAGTCGTTCTTGCTCGCGGCCAAAGCACGCGACCAGATCTGCTGCTGAATTTCTCCAGCGCGCGCAAATTCCTGCCGGGCCTCACTCCGGTTTCTAAGGATCTCGAAAGCTCGAAGCCTCGCATCGAGATACTCGCGGAAAAGCGCGCGAATTTCCGGCTGGTCGCTGGAGGGAAGCATGTCGATGCGGAGATATGCTGTGCCGATCGTATTGGCCTCATTGACGATGAGCTGGCGGCGAGCATCGAAGCGCGACATCGCTCCCGCAAAACTGAATCCGAGAAGAAGTCCGAGCAACGCGAACACCGCAGCGTCGATCGTCCCGGTCCCTTCGTACGCCAATTCGTGGTTCCTTTTCGAGCTCGCCAGGCCGATCCGGAAGCCAATTTCCAGGCAGAGCAGAATGCCGAAAAACAGCGCTACCGACATCCCCACTTCGTTCGAGGTGGATAAATTCATAGATTCGTTCGCACTTGAAATGCTTGCGCTCGGGCTCGGAAGCAGGAATTCATTTTTCCCCGTCTATTTCGGCGAACACTTCCTGGGCGATGTGGAAGGCCGTGTTCGCAGCAGGCACGCCGCAGTAAATCGCGCTCTGGAGCAGCACTTCCTGAATTTCGTCGCGAGTTACTTTGTTATTTAGGGCGGCTCGGACGTGCATCCGAAATTCGTCGCTGCGATTGAGGGCGATCATCATCGCGAGGGTTATGAGGCTGCGCGTATTTCGCGGGAGTCCGGGCCTCGACCAGATTTCTCCCCAGGCGTAGCGCGTGATGAGATCCTGGAACGGCTCGTTGAAGGCGGTTTTGCTCTTCTCCGCTCTTTCGACATGCACATCGCCAAGCACCGCGCGCCGCACCTTCATTCCTGTCTCGTGCCGTTCGCGATCACTCATATTTTTTCCGGGCATCACTTCCCCTCTGGCTCAGTCAGAAAGTTGAGCAGTGCCTTCGTAAATTCAACCGGTGCTTCCACATTCGAGAGATGTGATGCATCAAGCTCCACAAGCTTCGCTCCTGGAATC
>DATNKB010000466.1:0-13939 GCA_035603595.1 Candidatus Dormiibacterota bacterium | reverse complement strand
TGGATGTAGCGGAATGTAGCCCTTCGCCACACTTCCGAAAGCACCAAAACGAGTCCCAATGCGATGACGATCGTTCCCACGTGCAATAGCAACGCGCGCAGGGCGTAACCCGATTGGCGCGTGATCGATCGGCGCCATTCGAGAAGATTCGCTTTACTCTGATCGAGCACGACCACTTCCTGGCTCAGGGGAACGAGCGCGGCGGACAGCGATTTAAATCTCGTAGCGAGAGCGTCGTATTGCGATTTTAAATTCGCGGCTGGGGCGGCGGGATTTGAGCCGGACGCTTGAGCCTGATTTTGGAGAGCGGTGCTCTGCTGGATTGTGGCCTTCATCGCGTTGCGAAGCGGCTGGCGCAGCGCGTCGGCGATATCGCGCAGGTTCTGCGTTTCGGTGGCGAGCTGATCAATCTCGCGAAGGCTGGTCATTTCTGTATAGAGCGCTCCCGCTTCACCAACGAGGCCGCTGGACCGTGGAGCGGCTGCTGGCGTTTGGGTCGCGGCGGGAGTGACCTGCGCGGCCGGCTTGTTTTCGGTCTTCGGGTTGGTGGGGAGAAGACTGCTGAAAACTTCCGGCACCGAGCGAGCCAGCGCGTCGATGCTTCCCTGCAGACCTTCGGCCGGCGTGTCATTGCCATTCTCAATGAAGGTTAGGAGCTTCGCGACGGAATCGAGGATGGCGGAGTTTAACCCGATCTGGCCCTGGAGGTTGTCGCGCTGATTTTGGAGTGCGGCTCTGGCGCGAGGAGGTGCGGTTGCGAGCTGCTTGTTCACCGAATCGAGTTGCGCCTGTAGATCGGCGAGATGGGCGCTTGTCTTGGCTTTGAACTGCGCGAGATTCTGACTTTGCGTGGCGCCTTGCGCCGGTTGGCTGTCGTCATCGGTGGCAGGCTGCTGCCCCTGCGCGTTTACGAGCGGCACCATGGCGCGGGCGGAATCAAACGCCAGACGAACCGCTTGCTCGGCGAGAGTGCGGACGTCCCCCTGGTAGATCGCGTCGCTCGCGAAGCCGGGCGGTTGCACTTTGGTGGTGGAGTCGCGATACCAAGAGATGACGGCGCTGAGGTGGTGGATGATGGCGTCGCTGCTTACGGCGGGTTGATCATCGGCGCCTACCAGGGCGGCGGTGGTGAGGCTCAGGCAGAGAATCAGGGATGCGAAGATGATGCGCGCTGAGGTCGCCAGTTTGGCAATGAGATGTGGCTCGTGTAGTCGAGTGCGAGTTGGCATGGGTGTCGTGTCCGTAGATGAGATCCTGGTGGTCCCTTAAAATGTTTGCCGGGCGGGCCGAGAGGAATCGCGGCTGCGATTCTGTCTCTGTGATTATTCTACGCTGTCCGATGCGGGGCGTGTCGCAACTTTTCTTGGAAATAACTCCGGTGGTGGATGGTGTGTCGGGTGCCTGTGGCGCGTTCGGGCACGGCATGTCGAAGATCCCGGATGGGTTCGCGGGGCCGTGCCCCCGCTGAAGAAACTGCAACCGCGCAAAGAACAATGTCGCGTTACGCGCCAAGCATGGCGATTTCCGCTGCGTAGCGGCTTGCGGCACAGGCAGGATTGCCTGTGCTACTGAAAGGCAAGAGCCAAAAGAACGTTATCGCGTTGTGCGCCAAGCACTAGCGATTTCGCTGCCGCGTTATGTTGGCGCAGGCTGAAGCCTACGCTACTAAACCTACGACAGGCGGCGGACCCAGATGCGTTCTGTGGCGGGTTTGCCTAGGTGGATGCGTGGGGGGCGGTGGCCGGTGACGGAAAGGGTCATCGTTTCGTCGTATTCGCGCTGATGGACGCGGAGGCGGGCGCCGGGCCTGAGGCTGAAGTTCACGAGAAATCCGAGGAATTGGGGATCCTTTTCGTAGACGCGCATTACCTCGTAGGAACGGCCGATTTCGGCTTCCGAAAGGCGCAGAGCACCATGTTTGCGGCGGAGTTTCTGCATGCCGCCGAAGAGAGGGACGCCGTGGGGGCAGCGGCTGTCGCGGCCGAAGCGATCGAGCAGCAGGCTGGCCACTTCGGGCGAGATTCCGTGCTCGAGGCGTTCGGCTTCTTCGTGAGCGCGGGTCCATTCGAGGCCGATTACGTCAGTGAGCAATTTCTCTGCGAGGCGGTGGCGCAGGACGAGGTGCTCGGCGATTTCCTGACCCTTCGGCGAAAGCTCGATGTGGCCGCTGCGACGGACTCGGAGGTATCCGCCGCGGGTCATGCGTTTCAGTGCGGCGGTAACGGCGGGCGGAGTGACGCCTAAATCTTCGGCGAGGCGGGCGCTGATGGGCGCCTGCTCTTCCTGGACGAGCTCCCAGATGGCTTTCAGGTAGTCTTCCTGCGAGACGCTGGTTTTTTCGCGGCGCAAGTTGCCTCGATAGAAGAGCGAGCGAATTTCCCTCAGCGGCTAAAGCCGCGCAGGTCTTATGCCACTCGTGGCACGGCTCAAGCCGTGCCCTGACAAACCGGTTGACTGCAATTGCAGATTCAGCGCGTGGAGCCGTTTGCGGTGCGGAGTCGAGCGGCCAAATCCTTTACGCGCCGTTCGATATCATCGCAGATGCGGCGGTGGAGTTCCACGTCTTCGCCGAAAGGATCTTCCACTGGCCAGTCCTCGAAGCGATGACCGTGAAAGAATGAAGCGCTGGGGGCGCCCGACATGTTGATGACGAGGTCGGGCTTGGAAATCGTGTGGTCGCGCAGGCCTTTGGAGTGTTGGCCGGCAACCGAGATTCCGCGCTCGGCCAGGACGGCAATTGCGGTCTTGTCGATGAAGCCGAGCGGGTGCAGGCCGGCGCTTTCGGGGACGATGACATCCGACGCGTCCCGGCGCGCAATCGCTTCCGCCATCTGGCTGCGAACGCAATTCCCTACACAAACGAAGAGCACTCTCCAGTGGCGCGTGGTGGAACCGTCCATTGTTCAGGAGCCGTTGCGGCCGTTGCCGATGAGCTTCAGGAAATATTCGTGGACAGTTGAGTCGTTGGTCAGTTCCGGGTGGAACGTGGAGGCCAGGACCTTGCCCTCGCGGACGAGGACTGGGTGGCCCGCGTCTTCGGCGAGAACTTCGACATTGTCGCCCACCGATTCGATGATCGGGGCTCGGATGAAAACCATTTCGAGCGGATTTTTGCTGAGCTTCGTCGCGGCGGCGTGAACGTCGCTGGCTAGCTGGCGGCCATAGCCATTGCGAAGGACGGAGATATCGAGCAGGCCGAGCGAATCCTGCGGCGGCCCGTGGACTTCCTTGGCAAGAAGGATCGCGCCGGCACAGGTACCGAAGAATGCGCCGCCGTTCGTGGCAAATTTCTTGAGCGCGTCGAAGAGGCCTTCTTCTTGCATCACTTTCAGGTGCGTGGTGCTCTCGCCACCGGGGAGGATTATGCCTTCGATGCCGGCGAGATCTTCCGGGCGGCGAACGAAGGTGTGCTCGGCGTCCAGTCGCTCGAGGACTCTCGCGTGGGCGTCGTAGTCGCCTTGGATGGCTAGGATTCCGATTTTTGAGGAGTTGGGCATGAATTGAAAAACTGCCTCTGTTCGCGATTAGAAAATGTTAAGTGATTGTCTCTTAGGTGCTTGCCGAAATTCTAATTCCGGATTCGCGATTAGAAAGTTTAGTTCGCCGGGATGATCGCGCTCCCTCAGCGGCGGGCGGGTCTTAGACGCGCCCCTACTGAAAACAATCACCAACCCCTTGTCTGGAGCAGATCCTTTTCTTCCATCTGGCGGATGTCGAGGCCCTTCATCGCTTCGCCGAGTTCTTCGGAGGCTTCGAGAACGGCCTTGGGATCCTTGTAGTGCGTCGTTGCCTTCACGATGGCGCGGGCGCGCTGGGCTGGATCGTTCGACTTGAAGATGCCGGAGCCGACGAAGACTGCTTCGGCGCCGAGTTGCATCACGAGCGCTGCGTCAGCGGGAGTGGCGATGCCACCGGCTGAGAAATTCGGGACTGGCAGCTTTCCGTGTTTGGCGACCCACGAGACGAGTTCGAAGGGCGCGCCGAGTTCTTTTGATTCGTGCACCAATTCTTCTTCGCCCAGCATGGTCAGTTTTTTCATCTGGCCGATGATGGCGCGAATGTGGCGGACTGCTTCGACGATATTGCCTGAGCCCGCTTCGCCCTTGGTGCGAATCATCGCTGCGCCTTCGGCAATGCGCCTGAGCGCTTCGCCGAGGTTGCGCGCCCCACAGACGAATGGAACCTTGAAGCCGTGCTTCCAGACATGATGCTCTTCGTCGGCGGGAGTGAGGACTTCGCTTTCATCGATGTAGTCCACTTCGAGAGCTTCGAGGACCTGCGCTTCGGCGAAGTGGCCGATGCGGACTTTGGCCATCACCGGGATCGAAACCACGTCCATGATTTCGCGGATGATTCGCGGCGCGGCCATGCGGGCCACGCCGCCTTCTTTGCGGATGTCTGCGGGGACGCGCTCGAGCGCCATCACGGCGCAGGCGCCCGCGTCCTCTGCGATTTTGGCTTGCGCGGCGGTGGTGACGTCCATGATGACGCCGCCCTTCAACATTTCGGCGAGGCCGACTTTGACGCGCCAGAGGTTGTTGCTCATCAAATCCATCGTTCTTCTCCCTTTTGTTACGATTGCATTATTCGAACGTCGTCAACCAAACCCAAAACCTGCCGGTCTGAAGACCGGCGCTACAAAAGACTAGCTAAATCAGCGGCTCTGTTTCCCAATTTCTTTTGCCGGGCACGGCATGCCGTGCCCCTACTGTCGAGCACTAGCTCGATTGATTTCCCGATGCGGATACTTCTGAACGGTCGATTTTAAATTTGTCTGGGTCGATTTCGACGAAGCGGCCTTTGCCGCGGGCGAGTAATTTACCGGCGCGGTTCGCGATTTCGCCGACGTAATGCAGATTGCGGCCGTCCTTTTCGACTTCGTGCGCTTCGATGACGAGATCCTCGTCCACTGGAATTGGGCGGATGTATTCGATCATGAGTTCGGCGGTGACGGCGCGAACGCCGCGGAAACGATTGACCTTGCCCATGGCCTCGTCGAGGACGAGGGCGATGATGCCGCCGTGGATGAATCCGCCGCCGCCCTGATATTCGGCACCGAGTTTGAATGCGCCGCGGATGCGGCGGGTGGCGTCGTCCTGTTCGAAGGTGAGGAGCATGCCCCGCGGGTTTGCGGCGCCACAGCCGAAGCAGGAGTTGGTCGGATTGGGTGTCAGTAGCATGTTTTTATTCCCGTTTCGCCTCTGGCTACAAAGGAAACTGCAGATCCCTCGCTTCGCTCCCTTCGTTTCTCAGGGCAAGCGGGATGACAGCGTTAAGACAAAAGCAAAATCACAAACAAGAACCAAAAGCAGAAACCAGAAGCAAAAGAGCCGGCGAGACGCCGGCGGTACGAAAACCGGGTACAAGAATCCGGTGCAAAACCTAGACTACGCCACGCGTTAAACCAGGGCTACGCGTGATACGGATTCGCTGCGGGCACCCCGCTGGCGTTTGCGCAACTCGATCTTCAGCAGCTCGCTTAGTGTTTGGACGCCGCGGAAGATTTTCTTTTCGTCGAGGCCCGCGAATCCTAGACGCAGCGTGTTCATTTGGGGGCTCTGTTGATAAAAATAGCGCCCAGGGACAAAGAGCACGCCACGCTCGCGGACGTGAATCAGCAGCTCGCCTGCGTCGAAGCCGGGTGGGAGCGTGACCCAGATGGACATGCCGCCTTCGGGCTTCGTCCAGGTGGTTTCCTCGGGCATGTGTTTTTCGAGAGCTGCTTCGAGCGCTTCGAGGCGCCCGCGATAGACCTTCTTGATCTTGGCGAGATGACGCGCGAGATAGCCGCGACGTACGAATTCAGCAAGAGTGGCCTGCGCTAGCTGATCGGTGTGCAGGTCCGTTGACTGCTTCACGAGGCGCAAGCGCTCGATGGCGCTTTCGGCGGCGATGCACCAGCCTACGCGCAAACCTGGGAATGCGATTTTTGAGAAGCTATCGATTTGAATCACGTTGCCGGAGCGGTCGAGCGATTTGAGCGACGGCACCGCCGTGCCTCGCACGCGCAGGCGAGCGTAAATATAATCTTCGATGATCGGAACCTGATAATGCGCGGCCAGTTCGAGCAGGCGGCGACGCGCAGCGATAGGCATCGTGGTACCGGTAGGGTTGTGAAAATCGCCGGTGACGAAAATAAATTTCACGCGATTCTGTAAGAGCACAGATTCGAGCGAGTCAAGATCGAGGCCCACATGACCGGTGCGCCGCGAGTCGGTTTCAACTCCTACGGCCAGCGTGCGCACACGGGCACCGGCAAAAATCGCGATCGCTCCGGGATACGCCGGATTTTCCATCGCCACGGAATCGCCAGGGCGCAGAAAGGCCTTGCACAGGAGATCGATGGCCTGCTGGCAGCCGTCGGTGATGAGCAGTTGCTCGTTGCGGACCGTCATTCCTTCGGCGCTGAACATCGCGATGAGCTCTTTTTTCAGCGGTTCGTAGCCGTCGGTCGAGCCGAGCTGGAGGATCCGGCGGCCTTCATTCTTCAGAACCGAATTGCAGCAACGGCGGAATTCTTCCACCGGAAAAAATTCCTCGGAAGGCCTCGCTGTGACAAAAGCAATCGAGTCGGGCGGAACTTCCGGCATCAGGCGGCTCAAGCCTTCTTCCCCGCGCTCGTCCGCAAACAGCGATTCCCAACGCATGCCGCCGCCATTGCCATTGGTGCGCGGCGCCGGTGTGAAATGACGAACCGCAGAGCCGCAAATATAGGTGCCGCGGCCCACGTGGCCCTGAATCAGGCCTTCGGATTCGAGTTCGGCGTAGGCGTTAGCGACAGTGGTGCGATGAACGCCGAGTTGCGTGGCTAGCTCGCGGCTCGCGGGGATGCGATCGCCGTCACGGAGTTCGCCGCAATGGACGAGGGCGCGAAGCTGGTCGCGCAATTGGACGTAGAGCGGGATGTGACTTTCGGGCTGTAAGTGAAGTGGCAGCATTGGCTCGATCCTGTAGGCCAATATACGGACCTAATTGTAGCAGTAAAGAGCCAATTTGTCTTTGGGGCCCACATCGTTGGTTTTAGTAGCACAGGCAATCCTGCCTGTGCCTCAAGTTGCTACCTTTCGGCGGTCGCCGTGCGAGGAAGCTATGGTGCGTTGGGTGGTTTCGGCTCAGGCGACTCGAGAACGAGAGGAAGGCTCGGGCGATTCAGCCAAGCATCAACGAGGCGAGGTGTGTTGTCTTGCTGGCGCAGGCTAAGGCCTACGCTACCAAAAGAACGTCAGGGCGCGGGAGCCAAGCAATGGAAATCGTGCTGCGTTGTTGCGTTGGCACAGGCAGGATTGCCTGTGCTACCTACGCTACTGAGTGGCGGATTTTTCGCCTAGGCGGCGCATGCGCTCTTGCAGCTTTTTACGCAGCGGGCCGGGGGCGTTGGGATTGAAGGCGACGAGATACCACAGCGGCTGCGTGCGATCGCGGCTCAGTCGCGAGAGTGTGGATGCGTCGCTATTCGGATGGCGCGCGATATTTTCGCGGATTGCGGAATACGGATGATGCGAGAGGCGGCCAAGAGTCTTCGCCGTCACTTTCGGATGCTCGCTGATCAGCCGCAGCAGATAAAAATCTTCCTTCGGAGCTTGGCGCGAGAGCTGGTCGAGCAGCTCGGGTTTCACTTCAGCGCTTAGCACTGTGCCGACTTTTTCATCCCAACCTGGATTTATCCGATTCAGTTCTTGCGTGCGCGCGTGAATCAATCCTTCGATCACTCGGCGCTCCTGTTCGAGGCGCGGCGCGGGCAGTGCGCTGCGTTCCACCGAATCGAGTACGCGGAGAAGATGCTGGCGTTCGCCGAAGACAATTTGCGATGTCCGCACGGACTTGCCTTTCCCAGGATTGCGAACCAGATCAGAACGTCTCATGTTTCAATCACCCCAATTGTTTCGTGAATCGCCCGCCGTAAGCGCCTGCTGATATGACGAGCGAAGTCGCTCGCACCCAAGCAACGTGGCCGTCCACCGCCTTCTGGCACTGCGACAAGATAGCGACCGGCGAAATTATGCTGTGAGTAGTACAACTGAGTAAAGTGGAGCGGGACCGTAGTGTTCCAGAGCGCGCAACATATAGTCCTAGGACTAAGCCCATTGCGCGCGATTCCTGCGATATTTGGTCCACTGCGATCTGCCTCCGGTGACGACGAGTTGCGAATTCGTAAGCGGCAAGCTACCTTCGAAGCGAAACAAAGCGGATGAAGATGTAGACGAGCATGCGGAGGAGAAGGATCGATGACGGCTTTTGAAGAGCACCGTGACGAGCTGGAGCACTACGAAACAATGATGGGGCCGAATCGCGGCAGGCTGGCCGTGACGCTGGACCTGCTGACGAATGCGCTGGTGCTCGTCGGGCAGCATGGCGTCTATTGCCACAGCAACTGGAATCCGGAGCAGCCGGTGATGGACATCCGCATCGTGACGCAGGAGATCAGCAAGGCGAAGGAGTTGATTCAAAGCGTGATGGAAAGCCTGAAGGCGGAGCGCGAGGCGAAGAGGGAGTGAGCTCCGTGCTGTTAGCGGAGAGTTCCATTTTCGGGCTGTCTTCTGTCCTACTGTCTCAAAGGCAGCGTTTGCGACAGTGGGCAAGATTGTTGGACTTGCGGGATACCGGTTTCAGTAGCACAGGCAATCCTGCCTGTGCCGCAAGTTGCTACCTTTCGGTGGTCGCGATGCGAGGAAGCTTTGGCTGCGTTGGGTGGGCTTTGTTGGCGCACGACGAGAACCGAAGAGAACGCTCGCGCGATTCAGCCAAGCATTTTGCGGTCTGTAGCGTGGGTTACGCAGGCACAGGCAGGATTGCCTGTGCTCCTTAAAAACAAAACTCCCGGGAGATAGTTCCCCGGGAGTTGAAAGCTTCGAGTCAGTTAGGCTGAGCCAACAGGCAGCCAGGCCGGCCTTAGACGCTGAACGAGCTGCCGCAGCCGCAGGTGCTCTTCACGTTGGGGTTGTTGAACTTGAAGCCTGAGCCTTCGATGGTCTCGATGTAGTCGATCGAAATGCCGTCGAGATACATCTCGCTCATCTGATCGACGAGCACTTTCAGGCCCTCGAATTCGTACACGTTGTCGCTATTCTCATTGATCTGATTCTCGAAAGCCATGTGGTAGCTGAAACCCGAACATCCCCCGCCGACGACGGCTACGCGCAACCCTGCCGGGCTCGGGTTCTGCGACTGGATAATCTCTTTGACCTTCGTGACTGCCACCGGCGTTAGTTGAACCATTCTGTCACCCTCCGAAATTCGCGCTCGTGCTTGTGCGCGTCTTACAATTCCATTATACCAGAACCGCGAGCATTTGAGGCTCCACGTGGGGCCAGAGGCGTAACCGTTAAACACAGTAAAAGCTCGCCCCTCAACGGCTTAGATGCGGAAGAAAGATTCTCGACTCAGTCCAAGGTGAAAACGGCCGATTTATCCGGAATGGAACCGAAAACCTGGGAGCCGGTATACAGAGCCGCGCAAATTCCTTAAAATACTTCGCTTACATGACACACACCATCACACTCATTCCCGGTGACGGGATCGGGCCGGAAGTATCGAAGGCGGTGAAGGAGATTCTCGCGGCGGCGGGAGTGGATATCGCCTGGGACGAAATTCCGGCGCGCGCGGAGATAGAGCGTCGCGGCATGACGTTCATGCAATCGGGCGTGCTCGATTCGATTCGCAAGAACCGTGTGGCGCTGAAAGGCCCGATGATGACGGCCGTGGCGGGCGGCGCTCCGAGCATCAACGTCGGATTGCGGCAGGCGCTCGATTTGTATGCGAATTTGCGACCGGTGAAGAATCTGGAAGGCGTGCAATCGCGCTTTCAGGGTGTGGACCTCGTCATCATCCGCGAGAACACCGAGGATTTGTATGCGGGCCTCGAACATACCGTGGTGCCGGGGGTTGTCGAGAGCCTGAAAATTATTACGGAGCGCGCTTCCACGCGCATCGCGAAGTTCGCGTTTGAATATGCGCGCAAGCACGGGCGCAAAAAGATTCACGCGATTCACAAAGCCAACATCATGAAGCTGTCGGACGGGCTTTTCCTCGCGTCCACGCGCAAAGTGGCGGAGCAATATCCGGACATCGAATACAAAGAGCTGATCATCGACAACGCCTGCATGCAGGTGGTGCTAGATCCGAAGCAATTCGACATGCTGCTGCTGACGAATCTTTATGGCGACATCATGAGCGACCTCGCTGCTGGACTTGTCGGTGGGCTTGGCGTGGTGCCGAGCGGAAATATCGGCGAGAGCGTGGCCATCTTCGAAGCGGTTCACGGAACCGCGCCGGACATTGCGGGCAAAGGTATCGCGAATCCCACCGCGCTGTTGATGAGCAGCATTATGATGCTCGACCACATCGGCGAAATGGATGCGGCGCGGCGCGTGGAAAATGCGCTGCATCGTGTCTACCGCGAGGGCAAATCACTCACGCGTGATGTGCGCGGAACTGCCACGACTGCCGAGTTCACGGCGGCCGTCATCGCTGCGTTGAAATGATTCCGGGCTGAATCTGACGCTGAGATCCTTCGTTATGCTCAGGATGACAGATTCTTGAGAATGGCGTGTCGCTGGGAATCTATTTGTCGGAGGTTTGACTCCTGCCTAAGATGTAACTTCGACCCGCCTGACTTCATCTGATGAGTTGCCATTTCGGAGGCTCGCCATGCCGCTTGTTCGAATTGATTTGCTTCAAGGGAAGCCTAAGGAATACGTCGCCGCGATCGGAGAATCGGTTCACCGCGCAATGGTGGAAACGATCGGCGTACCGGCGCGAGATCACTTTCAAGTGATAACAGAACACGCCCCCGGATATTTGGTCTACGACGCCCACTACCTCGAAGTGAATCGCAGCGACGATGTGGTTTTCATTCAGATTTTCTTATCGACGGGACGCAGCCGCGAAGAGAAGCAGGGATTCTTCAAGCGCGTGGTCGAATATCTGCGCGAAAAGCCGGGCGTGAGGCCGGAAGACGTGGCGATCAACCTGGTCGAGAACTCGCGCGAGGATTGGTCCTTCGGAAACGGCGACGCGCACTACGTGATCTTGCCCAAGGAGCAATGGAAATAGGTAGCGTAGGCTTCAGCCTGCGCGGCAAGAGGCTACAAGCTGGGAGCTGTGAAGCGGGGAAACTTCGGCTGCGTTCTGATGTAGCGCCGGCCTCCTGCCGGCGTTTTTGTGGGCGCGGCCTTGCATCCCCTGACTGCAAAGTGCACAGAACGCCAGCGCGAGCGAGCCAAGCATGCGCACTTTCGCCGCGTTGCTGCGTTGGCGCAGGCTGAAGCCTACGCTACTTAGGGGCATTGACTTCCCTGCTCTGCCTGTGAAGAATGAAGGTGTTAGCAGCGAAACACTCGGAGGGATTTGGTGCCCGAAGAAGCCACACTGGACGTAGCGCGGTTCGTCGACGGAGATATCGAGAAGTTCTACCCCATCTCCGAAGGCGACACCAAGCAGCGCAAGCGCAAGCCGCACATTGTGGCCGTGATCAACGAGATGTGCACGGGCTGCTCGGGCTCCCCCGCCTGCGTTGACTATTGCCCCGTGGCTGCGTGCATGTTCTGGGTGCCGGATTCCGAGCATGCGCCGTTTGGCCGGATTATGGTGGATCCGCTGCTGTGCATTGGCTGCAAACTCTGCACGAGCAAGGGCCCGGACGGCGCGTTCCTCGAAGGCTGTCCGTGGGACGCGATTGACATGGTCCCGCTGGCAGAGTTCGAAGCGAAATACGGGGCGATGCCGTACTAATCTGCTTTTTTTGCGCTTTTCGATTCTTCTCCACACTTAGCCCAGCAGAAACCATCCATGTTGATCAGCGTTTTCGATGCCTGTCCGTTCGTTCAGGTGCGACTTGTACACGCGAGGCAGGCACGACGCTAGCGGTGGTGCTCTCCTCTGCTAGGCTGGAAGTGGTGAATCTATGGCACTGCCCGAACAATTCAAGAAGGCGTACCAGATTCTGAGCTGGGTGAGCCTCGCTGGGCTCATCGTGGTCATCCTGCTGGTGCTGCGGAAATCGCCTGCGCCCGATGTTCCCAACGACCCGGCCGCCGCTGCGCGTGCAGAGCAGAAACTCGAAGCCGCGGATCAAGCGAAGGCAGCGGGCCGGCCTGCACAAGTTGCGCTCGACCGCACCGAACTGAATTCTTACCTCGCGGAAAATCTGCAGGTCGAAGGCGCGCGAGTGCCTGTGGGGGTCGATGCAGTGGGCGGCGGGAAGCCGCGTCCTACGAGCGCTCCGGGAGTCGGTGCGTCCGCATCAGACCCGGAGCCGACGCTCGAGGACGTGCAATCGTCGGTGAAAGATGTGAAGGTGGATATGGTGGGCGACGTGGTGAAGGCGTATGTGCTATTCGACTTCCACGGCAAGGATATGACGCTCGAGCTTGACGGCCATTTGAGCTCTGAAGGTGGCTATCTCAAATTCGAACCCATCAGCGGGATGCTCGGATCGATGCCTCTGCCGCAATCCGTGCTTAATTCGGCGGTGGAGAAGATGATGGCGTCGCCGGAGAATCGCGAGAAGATGCGGTTGCCGCCGGACGTTGGCGACATCAAGATCGAGGACGGCCACGCAGTAATGAGCTATAAGTGATGATGTTTTGAGAGACCTCGCCAGCGAGCCCTCATTTTCACGAATCATTTCTCAGGAAGCATCCTCAGGAATCAGGAAGCATGTTCAGGAAGAAGAGCGGTCGCGGATAGCGCGGGCCGTGGATTGTGCTTGCTGGCCGATTTGAGGCGATGAGCCGTAGGCCGCACGAGCCACCTGTTCTACATCCGGCAAGTCTTCTGAACGCCCCACGATGTAAAGCGCGCGCAACGCTTCCCACACCATGCCTTCGCTAGGAGCAAGCACGACGAGCGGTTGTCCCGCAGTAATATTTGCGTGATCATTCGCGAGCCATCGAATCAGAGTCCCCGGCACCGTGGCGCGAACTTCGTTGTTCTTACCGCTCGCTTCGATGTGCGCGATCATCGTTCCGGGATTCACGATGTCGCCGGGCTTTAATCGCGTATCGAGCGCGCCCGTCAGCGGCGACATCATCTCGTAAGGCCGCAGCATCGCGAGAATCTGGGGGTGGCCGGCATCGTCGTTGAAGCGCACGAGCGATAGCGCGGCATTGCGCTGCACCATCACGTTCGGGTCGGTCAGCATCTGGCGAAGCGCGCGATGGAATTCTTCGGAGGTTTTGTCCTGTCCCATCACCCACGCGTCGGTTAGGCGGATTTCATCGACCGGATCGCTAGCCAGCGCGACGATTTGCGGATACCACTGCTTCACGCGTGGATCGCGCGCTTCAATGCGCGTCTCTAGCTGCGCCAGCGCGTGCTGGATTTCGCGGGGATGACTGCGGTCGGCTAGCGCCTTCGCGATTTGCGCGTCATTCATCGGGCGCCCGAACCATGTGGCATTCCAGAACAAGAACGGCATCAGCACGAACAGGAACGCGACGATCAGGATGCCATACGTCCAGCGTCCGCCAAACGAAGCACGCGGTTTGGATTCAGTCGTCATGCGGTTAGTAGATTACTTGGAGCAGTGGCGAGTGACAAGTGACCGGCAGCCGATGAGCGATGCCGAGCAAGACGGAAAAACACCTTGAGATCAAGCCGGCGCCCCGATGGGCGTGTAAGCGATGTACAGGAGCCAGTAAATAATCACACCGGTGACGGACACGTAGAGCCACAGCGGAAACGTCCAGCGCGCGATTTTCATGTGGCTGCCAAATTTCTCGCGCAGCGCATAAGTCAGCGTAATCACCGCAAGCGGCACGATCGTAACGGCCAGAATGGTGTGCGAAATAAGCAGCGTGAAATACACGGGCCGAATCCAGCCCTCGCCTCCGAAGCGGATAAGACCGGCGTGAAAATGGAAGTAAAGATAGCAGCAAAGAAACACAATCGAGCACGTAAACGCGCTCAGCATGCAGATCTTATGCTGCAGAATTCTACG
>DATNKB010000465.1:0-8594 GCA_035603595.1 Candidatus Dormiibacterota bacterium | reverse complement strand
AGGCAGAGTGCTTGTCACGGTGAGCGTGACCATACTGCTCGGAGTGCTTCCGGCCGAATTGCTTACGGTTACTTGAATCTGAGCGCCGTTGTCGGATGAAGTGGTCGCGGCTGTGGTGTAGGTCGCAGAGTTCGTTCCGACATTCGTTCCATTCTTTGTCCACTGATACGTTAGAGGAGCTGCCCCCGTCGCGGCCACAGTGAAGGTTGCGGTTTGGCCGACTGTAACGGTGACGCTCGCCGGCTGCGTGGTGATTGTAGGTTTCGTCGAGGCAGCATTCACTGTGAGGGTAACGGTGCTGCTGGGCGTGCTTCCTGCCGAATTGCTTACGGTCACTTTAATCTGGGCGCCGTTGTCAGCTGAGGTGGTCGCGGCGGTCGTGTACGTCGCGGAATTCGTGCCGACGTTCGTTCCATTCTTGGTCCACTGATACGTTAAAGGAGCTGCACCCGTCGCAGCCACGGTGAAGGTTGCGGCCTGGCCGACTGTGACGGTGACGCTCGCTGGTTGCGTGGTGATCGATGGTTTCGTCGAGGCGGCGTCCACGGTTAGAGTGACGGTGCTGCTCGGCGCACTTCCCTGCGCGTTAGTCACGGTTACTTGGATTTTCGCGCCGTTGTCAGTCAGTGCCGTCGCCGCTGTCGTGTAGGTCGCGGAGTTTGTTCCGACCTTCGTTCCATTCTTGGTCCATTGATAGCTCAGCGGCGCAGAGCCGTTGGCAACCACGGTGAAGGTTGCGGTCTGGCCGACTGTGACGGTGACATTCGCTGGTTGCGTGGTGATCGAAGGTTTCGTCGAGGCGGCATCGACGGTGAGAGTGACGACGCTGCTTGGCGCACTTCCCTTCGAATTGCTGACCGTGACCTGGATTTTTGCGTTGTTGTCGGACGAAGTGGTCGCGGCGGTGGTGTATGTCGCAGAGTTCGTTCCGACGTTCATTCCGTTCTTGGTCCACTGATAGCTGAGGGGTGCGGTGCCGGCGGCCGCGACGGTGAATGTTGCCGGCTGCCCGACGGTAACTGTAGCGTTGGCAGGCTGCGCGGTGATGACGGGAGTGGTGGCGGAGCTACTCATCGTGTTAGCACAGGAGGTGAGCATTCCGCACAACGCTAAAAGAATCGAAACCGGTAAAATCGCGAAGAGTGCGTTTTTGTTGCGGTTAGAATTTGATGAACTGCCTTGTTTCCAGGAACTTACACAAATTTCTAATAATTGAATGTTGCGGTTAGACTTTGCCCGCTCCCGTGTGCGGAGTGAGGTTGGGAGGTTGGAAGCGCTGCCACTTGGTCCCGCGTTCAGTTTGGTCATGAGTTTGATAAGTTTTCTCGTGAATTTGAGATGATCAACCGTCTGCCATCTATTGTAGACGAAGGGCGTTCCAGACACACCTGTACGTAAGACTAGTTGCGGGCCAGCAACGTTTGAGTGGCAAAAGTCTGCCGATTAGAAATCGAGATAAAATTCAAAAACGCCGGCCGGAGGCCAGCGGTACGAAACCGGTGCCGGTGCCGGCGTTTCCGACTATTTGAAAGCCATCCGCTGGACGTGGTTATGTGCAGTGTAGAACCGCCCCGGCAAGCCGTCGCACTCCAAACGGCGTGGCGTTTAAATTTTGTAGCGAAGGATGACGTAGAAGAGGACCGCGAAGTAGTGGCAGGCGCTTCCGGCGATTACGAAGACGTGCCAAATCGCGTGGCCGAATGGAAGGCGGCGAGCTGCGAAGAATGCGACGCCGATGGAATAAAGGAGCCCGCCTGCGAGGAGCCAGTAGATGCCGTGCGGCGGGATGGAGGAAAGCAATGGCTTCACCGCGATCAAGGCGATCCAGCCCATTGCGAGGTATAGGGCGGTGGACAGAATTTTGAAGTGATCCACGAACCAGAACTTAAAGACGATTCCCGCCATGGCGAGAGCCCACACGATCGAGAAAAGCGACCAGCCCCATCCGCCGCGCAGAGTCACAAGGGTGAATGGTGTGTACGTGCCGGCGATGAGGAGATAAATCGCGGAGTGGTCGAAGATCTTCAAGGCGCGCTTGGCGCGGGGTGACGGTAGAGCGTGATAGAGCGTGGAAGCGGCATAGACGCAAACGAGAGTGCTTCCGTAGACTCCACAGCTGACGATTTGCAGGGCGCCCCCGCGGAGAATGGCGAACACCAGCAGCACGACGAAACCGGCGATGCTGAGAACCAGGCCAATTCCGTGCGTAATGCTGTTGGCCAATTCCTCGATTTGCACGGCAGAGCGAGTTGGGCGCATTTCAGTGCTCGATTCCATTTTTCGCTGTCGCTGCGACGGGCGCAATAGACAAATAGTAATGGGAAGCATCAGCAGGATTTATGAACGGGATGTGTAAGGTCTATGCAGTTTCAGCGGTAGTTGGTTCTTCGCGGCGGATCGCGCCAGCTGCCTCAGCGCCGTGGCGGCGACCGTTGAACCAGGAGCCGAGTCGCCACACCAGCAGGATTCCAACGACGGCAGCATATTGCAGCGGTTTGCGAACATCGGATTTCACGAGCCAGTAGTAGTGGACTACTCCTGCGATTGCGCTCAGATATATAGCGCGATGGAGCATTTGCCAGCGCCGGCCGCCCAGGCGGCGGATCCATCCCGCCGTTGAGGTGATGGCGAGCGGAATCATGAGGACAAAGCCTGTGAAGCCGACGGTGATGAAGGGGCGCTTGGCGACATCTTTCAGCATTTCGGGCCAATTGAAGTAGCGGTCAAGCCAGAGCCAGGTGGTGAAATGAAGGCAGGCGTAGAAAAACGCGAAGAGGCCGAGCATGCGGCGGAAACGAATCAGTTGCGGCAACTTCAGAAGGTTGCGGAGCGGCGTGACGGCGAGCGTGAAAATCAAGAATCGCAGCGTCCAATCGCCGGTCCAGTGTTCGACGAATTGAACTGCGTTGGCTGAGAGATTATTGTGCAGGCCGCGCCAGACGAGAATTGCGAGCGGAAGGAGGCAGATCAGGAATACGACGACCTTCGTCCATTTGCTGGTGAGAATCGAATTCAACGAATGGCTCGCTCAGTAGTTCTTGCGCAGATCCATGCCGGTGTAGAGGCTGGCGACCTGGTCGGCATATCCATTAAACATCAGAGTTGGAATCGGCTTGTCGAATAATCCCAGACCGCCTTTCAGGCGGTGCTCGTGGGCCTGACTCCAGCGAGGATGATCCACGGTGGGATTCACGTTGGAGTAGAAGCCGTATTCGCGTGGATTGGAGATATTCCAGGTGGTGGGCGGCTGATCTTTCACGAAGCGGATTTTCACGAGCGACTTGATGCTCTTGAAACCGTACTTCCACGGAATCACCATGCGCACGGGCGCGCCATCCTGATTGGGGAGGGTTTCGCCGTACATGCCGACGGTGAGAAGCGTGAGCGGATTCATCGCTTCATCTATTCTTAGCCCCTCGACATACGGCAACTCAATACCTGCCATCGGGCCTTCGGGCATCTGCTTCACGTCGTAGTAGCTCTGGAACGCGACGTATTTGGCGTTTGCAGTTGGTTCCACCAGCTTCGCGAGCGCGCTGAAGGGATAACCAATCCACGGAACGACGATGGACCAGGCTTCGACGCAACGGTGCCGATAGATGCGTTCCTCGAGGGGCGCGAGTTTCATGATTTCGTCCATTGAAAACTTGCGCGGCTTTTTTACTTCGCCTTCCACGGACACGGTCCATGGCACGGTGACGAAATTCTTGGAGTTATCGGCGGGATCGCCTTTTCCTGTGCCGAATTCGTAGTAGTTGTTGTAGTGGGTGGTTTTTTCAAGCGGCGTTTGCTCTTCCGAAGTGCTGCCCGGCCACTTTGTGAAGCCGGACAATTTCACTGGGGCATTTCCAGCCGCAGATGCGGACGGAAGATGAGAGAGCTTTTTGTAGCCTTCGACTACCCCAGCCGTGGCGACCAAGCCCAGCAAGAAATTGCGCCGCCCCATGTAGACGCCTTTCGGCGTGACGTCGGCGTAGGTCAAATCCGAGTTTTTCTTATCTG
The DNA here is from genome assembly GCA_035603595.1 of Candidatus Dormiibacterota bacterium. Classification (GTDB taxonomy): domain Bacteria; phylum Acidobacteriota; class Terriglobia; order Acidiferrales; family UBA7541; genus Palsa-295. Next base: position 4,592 of record DATNKB010000465.1, on the reverse strand, counting down.
GCATCAAAGATTCCTGTCTGTATTCTATATGTAGTCATTGTGAGTACGCATTCGTTACAAAGTTGGATGCGGATTCTGGCCCCTTCGAACCATTTCATTTCCCCGCAAGGCGCTGCCTTCATGGGGCTTACAGCAGGCCCAGCGAGTCTGCGCAACTTTACGGGCAAGGCGGTGTTTCATCGGCATACGGCCTTTGTGGTGGACGCAAGAGGCCAAATCGAAAGAACGCACTTATACACGGGGAGGATGAGATGAAAGTGACGAATGCAGTTCTGACGGGTGCAGCGCTCTTCGTTCTGTCGGCGCCAGCCATTTTCGCGCAATCGACAACGACGAACGACCCGCCGCAAACCATTCAACAGCGCAAGGAAAATCAGCAGGATCGGATCGGACAGGGCGTGCAGAGCGGCCAACTAACAGCCGGCGAGACGAAGAACCTCGAAACCAAGGAAGCCGGGCTGAACAAGGAAGAGCGCACGATGCGTTCGGAAGACGACGGTCATCTTACGGCTGCTGACCGCACGAAACTGAACAACCAGCAGAATCGCCTGTCGAACCAGATCTACGACGACAAGCACAATGGCGCCGTGCAGCACGACGGACCGGGCGAAGTGGGCCAGCGCAAGGAAAATCAGCAGGACCGCATCGCGCAGGGAGTGAAGAGCGGCCAGTTGACGCCGGGAGAAACCGCCAAGCTCGAGAAGCAGCAACAGGGCATCAACCGCGAAGAGGCGGGGATGCGCGAGGCCAACGGCGGAAAGCTGACGGGCGCGGACAAGAAAGCATTGAACCAGCAGCAGAATCGAGCGTCACGAAACATCTACAACAAGAAGCACAACGGCCGCAAGCAGTAAGCGGCTTTGCAGGCAAAAAAGCAAAAGCCCCGGTTTCAAGCCGGGGCTTTTTCGTTTTTTCTGGAACGTGTCCTGTAATTGCCGAGCGGCGCGATTTTATTTCGCGGAGATCGCAAAATTAACTTCCGCGGTTTCTCCCGGTTTCACGCTGACCTTTTTCGCCCATGTTTGCGGCGGGCTGTAGACGGGCCGCTTTACCCTCACCTGAGCAGCGACATCGAGGACTGATTCTTCCGACATATTCTGCCAGCCTTCGTGCCACGCTTCGATCTCATACTCGCCGGGCGGCACATCGGTCAGTTTGAAGACGCCACGTGCATCGGTGACGGCATAATAAGGATGCGTCACGATGAGGATCTCGGCGTTCATCCAGACGTGCCCGGCATTGCATTTCAGTTCCACCACACCGTTGCGCGGCAGATTGACCGCGATCACCTGATTTTGCATGGGAAAAGGAATGTTGTTAGAGGCAGCGCCCGTCATGTGCACGGTGTGCAGAACAGGATCGCTGCTCTTGGCATCGAGGTTGCCGCCCCGCGGAATGAGCATGATGTGCGGAACGTAGCGGCAATTCTTCTGATCCAGATGCTCGCGTGCTTCAGGAAGGTCCATGGCCTTCCCTTTAGTGACGTCCTTCAGAAACACGACGGTATTCGCGACACCACTATCGGAGCCGATTTCGAGTCGCTCGAGGTCGCGAACCTTGTGCGATTCGGGATCGCAAACGCTCGCGTCCTTGGTGATGGGAAGTTTCGGAGCTTTGGGGACGGGACCGGACCATTTAACCGTTCCGGTGATGGTTCCTCCGTCGTCGACCTTGATCACGGCGTAGTCGGATTGCGCGGAAGCGCGACCGGCGCAAGAGATAAAAAGGGATGCGGCGGCCAGGAGTCTCACGCCGAAAAGATGCGTTGCAGTTCTCATCACGCCTCACAGCTTGTCGAACGAAAAAGTGTTGATGAACTTTTCGTGGAACTCAGACTCGGCAGTTCACGCGCCCCTTCGTGACTGCGAAATGTGGTTGTGCGTGCGATGAGGTCGAGCGCTGGGAATTCGCCTTTTGGGCGATTAATCGAGCCGAGCTGTGCCCCAGTTCAAAGATACTCTGGCGACGCATTCCAAGAAGCGCGTTCGAGAAGAGGTTGTCCTATGAGTATATCGAACCGAAAAACCGGGGTTATTTGGCGCTGGTGAGAGATTTATAGCCGTGAGGAAATTTTTTCCGCCAGTCCCACGCCGATTGGATGATCGAGGATAAATCGGATTTGACGGGAGACCAACCGAGAATGGATTTGGCGCGGGAGGGATCTGCAACCAGACGGGGTGGGTCGCCCGCTCGCGATGCCTCGATTCGAACGCGGATCGGGCACCCTGTGACGCGACGGGCCGCTTCGACGACTTCTAGAACAGAGTAGCCGCGGCCCGTGCCGAGATTCAGCGCATGGGATGTACCAACACGGCGCAAATGCTCGAGAGCGCCAATGTGCGCGTCGGCGAGATCGGCTACGTGGACGTAGTCGCGAATGGGAGTGCCGTCGGGCGTGGGGTATTTATTGCCGAATATTCTCACCTCGCGCTGCGGATCGGCCGCGGCTGCAAGAACGTTGGGGATCAAGTGAGTTTCGGGGTCGTGGTCTTCGCCGCAGCGTTCGGTGGCGCCGGAGGCATTGAAATAACGCAAGCAAATTGATTTCAGGCCGTAGGCGGTGTCGTAGGTTTCGAGAAGACGCTCGAACATGAATTTCGTCCAGCCATACGTATTCTTCGGCCACTGAGGAGAATCCTCTCCGATCGGCATTTTCTCAGAGTCGCCATAAACGGCAGCGGTGGAGGAAAAAACAAAATTACGGACGCCGGCTTGAAGCAGAGCACCGATCAGCGAAATTCCCTGCTGAACGTTGTTCTCGAAATACTCGGCGGGACGCTGTTCGGATTCGCCGACACTGATTAGCGATGCGAAATGGACGCAGGATTCGATTGCGTGGTCTTTCACGATTCGGGCGATAAGTGCGCGGTCGCCGACGGAACCCTGATAGAAGGGGACGTCGCCGTCGATCGATTCGCGACGGCCGTGAGCGAGATCGTCGAGAGCGACGATGCTTTCGCCTTTGTTTGTTAACCGCTCGACAGTGACGCTGCCGATATATCCGGCGCCACCGGTCACCAGGATCGCCATGATCTCCTTTGCCCCGTTTGTTTGTAGCTGTAAACTACTGTAGCACAGACTTTTCGGCGAGTTTGGGGGCTGGCTGGCTGTTGTGCGGTGATGTAAACCTTGGCCGATGGGGCTGCTTAAGTGACGATTTAATACCGACTTACGAGGTGACGTCGACCACGACGCGGCCCCGGGTTTTGCCAGCTAGGATTTTGTCGGCTAAATCGAAGATGGCGGAGAGCGGCTCGGTGGATGTGAGTGAATCGAGCTTCTCGAGGGGCAATTCACGGGCGAGGCGTTCCCAGGCCTGAATGCTGAGCGGCCGGGGAGTGAGGACGGAATTGATGCCGAGAAGGGCGACGTTGCGCAGGATGAACGGAAAAACTGTGGTGGAAAGTTCGGTGCTGCCGGCCAAGCCGCAGGCTGCGATTGCGCCGTAGGGCGCGGTGGCTGCTAGCAGCGAGGCGAGGGTTTGCCCGCCGACCGAATCGACGCCGCCCGCCCAGCGCTCGGAGGCAAGCGGGGCGGTTTTCTGGGCGAGTTCGGCACGATCGACGATTGCAGTGGCGCCGAGCTCGCGCAGGAATGCATGCAGCTCTGGCCGGCCGGTCGAAGCAGCCACTTTGTATCCCTTCGCGGCGAAAAGGGCCACGGCAGTGGAGCCGACTCCGCCGCCCGCTCCCGTGATGATGATTTCCTTTTCGCCGGGCTTTACGCCGTAATGCTCGAGCGCGATCAAGCAGAGCATGGACGTGAAGCCGGCGCTGCCGATGGCCATCGTTTGCTTGAGCGTGAGGCCTTTCGGGATGTGAACCAGCGCTACGGCGGGAACGCGCTGGCGCTGAGAATAGCCGCCCCAGCGCGTTTCGCTGAAGCCGTTACCAACGGCAAGCACTTGATCGCCGGGGCGGAATTCCGGCGAATTCGACTCGAGGACGCGCCCCGCCATGTCGATCCCGAGCACCATCGGGAATTTACGGATGATTTTGCCGCGGCCAGTGACGGCGAGGCCGTCCTTGTAATTGACGGAGGAGTATTGCACCTCGATAAGGACATCTTCTTTGGGCAGCTCGTCGTTGGTGAGTTCCTTGAAAGCGACTTTGTACGCGCTGCTGTTCCCTTCCGCAATGAGCGCTTTGAATTTGTCGGCGGACATCGAGACCTCGTGGAGGATCTAGCTGCGGCAAGTTGCGATTCGCCGGTACGAGTATAGCGCAGGGATTGGGCAGCCTGGCTGTTGCAACCGGGACGCGGGGACCTCGGCCTGATGTTTGGAAGAAAGCCGTTTTTCAGGCGGTTGCTTTTATTGCGTAACCGTAATTGCCACATTCACTGTGTGCATTTCGGAGACGACGCCGACATTCCCGAGCGAGTGGACATTCGGCGAGGATAAGAGCGAAGGTGAGACTAAGAGTGAGAGGAGTCGCGGAGTATTGTTTCAATCTGCTTCAAATGGTTGAGGTCGTGGCAGGCGAAATGTTTCGTTATCGCTGCGATGCTTTCGACGCCTCTTTCAGCGTGGACTCCGTGCTGATTCCACTGCCGCTTGTCGAGCGACTTTAGAAGCATGAGATTTGCCTGCC
>DATNKB010000464.1:0-8461 GCA_035603595.1 Candidatus Dormiibacterota bacterium | reverse complement strand
ATCAGATAAAGGGCCTCTTCGCTCGACATCCCAACGTCACCATTATTTGGGCTCACATGGGCCTGGGACGGCTGGTCCGGCCAAGCAAAAGTCACTTTGCAGATATTGAAGCGATCCTGCGCGATCCCAACTTCAATCACGTTTACTTCGACATTTCCTGGGATGAAGTCGCTAGGTACCTCATGGCCAGTCAGGAATTCACGCAGGCCATGGCAGATCTGATGCGGCGCTATCCCGACCGTTTTCTGTTCGGCACGGATTCCGCCGCTCCAAAGGACGAATCCCAATATTCGAAAGTTTTCTCTCTGTACGAGCCTTTATGGCAATCGCTCGATGCACAAACGTCCCGCAATGTCCGACTGCAGAATTACGAGCGGATTTTCGATGAAGCTCGCCGCAAGGTTCGCAGTTGGGAAAGCGCTCACGTGCTAGTGCCAGGTTCGAATTGAGCCATTCAGATTGCACACAGGCGAGCGGCTGATGCATTAGCCTGGGCAAGCGGAAGTCTTACTCTCCGGTTACGTTTACCGGTTCCCTGTTGCGCACTCAGCCGCAAACGAATTCCTTTCCAGTAGGGCGGCGCCGATATAATTACGGCTTGGACCTCTCAACGCCGTTGGTTAATCCATCGAAGAGCAATCGCCGCTACCCGCGCATCCCGACGCCAAAAGGCGTCTGGGTCTCCTGGCAGCATGACGGGGCGCAAAGCGTTTCCCGCGTGCGGGATTTGAACGTCGGCGGGCTCTTCATTGAGAGCAAAACGCCACCTCCCGTCGGCACTTCCATCACGTTGCTGTTTTCAGTGCCCGAAGGCGAAATCCGCAGCTCCGCGGTGGTCAGAAACGTCACCCCCGGCGAGGGGATGGGCGTTCAATTTATCGCCATGAGTCAGGAGCACGCAGTTAGGCTGCAAACCCTCTTCACCCGCCTGCTGCGCTCGAGCAATGCAACTCCGGCGTGAACCTTATACTCCCCATCGGATCTGTTGACCGGGGCCGAAAATCTGCTCGAATTCCGGAATCTTTTCTCCGCCAGCCAAGTCTAATGTTGACGGAGCAGTAGTTCGGAGATTAGGATACGCGTATGGAAAGCTGCACCCGGACCAAAAACTGCCTGCCGTGCGCTTGTTGTTGTCGGAGCCATGGCTGGCACGGGTGTGTGCAATCCGACTGATCTAACTTAGCCACAAATCGGATTTTAGCAACCCGCTCACCAGCAAATCGCAGCTGGTAGCGGGTTTTTTGTTTTTGGGCGGGATTTCTAGACAACAAACGCGGAGGCCATCGTGGCCAGCACAGCGGACATCGCGACAACCCGGCAACCGAAAGAAACGAAGGCTCAAAAGGTCGAGCGCCTGAAGCGCTCGAAGAACCCCTGGGAGCACTTCGACGAAATCAAGGAATTCGCTCGTCAAGGCCGCACCGCTGTCGTTCCCGAATGGGCCAATCTCTATTTCAAATGGTGGGGCATTTACACACAAGGTGACGGCGCCGGCGCGATCGGCGGCACGGGCGGCGAAGGCAAATCAACTCAGTATTTCATGATGCGCATTGCCCTGCCCAACGGCCTGCTCCACTCCAACCAACTGCGCGCCATCGCGCAAATTTCCGAGCGTTACGGACACTCGCTCGCCGACCTCACCGTCCGCCAGAATATTCAACTCCACTGGCTCACGATCGAATCTATTCCTGAAGTGATGGAAGCCCTCGGTGCCGTCGGCCTCAGCCCGAAAAGCGCGTGCGGCGATGTGACGCGCAATATCACCGGCTGCCCGCTCGCCGGCATTGCTTCCGACGAGCTCACCGATGCATCATCGCTCGCCGTTGAAGCCGCGCATTTGCTTTCCGCCAACAGCGATTTCTACAACCTCCCGCGCAAATTCAAAGTTTCGATTACAGGCTGCCCTGTCTGGTGCTCCTACCCTGAAATTAACGACGTCGGTTTCACCCCCGCCGTCCGCCAGCACAATGGCAAACGCGAGATCGGCTTCTCTGTCCGCGTCGGCGGCGGGCTCTCCGCCGATCCTCATCTCGCTGTCCGTCTCGATGCTTTCATCCACCACGATCAGGTTATTCCCGTCGTCCGAACCATCGCAGAAATTTTCCGTGACCAGGATTGTCTGCGCGACAACCGAGATCGCGCGCGTCTGAAACATCTCTTCACCCAGCACGGCTGGACCGCCGAGCGTTTCCTTCGCGAACTCAACGCCCGCCTCGGCTTCGATCTCGATCCCGGCGTTGAAGACTCCGCGCCACCCGACGCCTATCGTGATCACATCGGCGTCCACGCCCAAAAGCAGCGGGGTCTCTACTACGTTGGCGCTGCCGTCCTCCGCGGCCGCATCACCGCCCCACAAATGCGCGCCGCCGCTGCCCTCGCCGAAAAATATGCCGCCGGCGAACTCCGCACCACCAATATGCAAAATCTCCTGGTCGTCAATGTACCACGCGAAAATATCGACGCACTCGTTTTCGAACTCAACGCCACCGGCCTCCACGTTGAAGCCTCATCCTTCTGGCGCGGCGCGGTGGCTTGCACCGGCACCGAATTCTGCAAACTCGCCATCACTGAGACAAAATCCTTCACCCGCTGGCTCGTTGAAGAACTCGAAGAGCGCGTCCCTGAATTCGATCAGCCTCTCAAACTAAACGTCGCTGGCTGCCCGAACGCTTGCGGCCAGCACTGGATCGCCGACATCGGCCTCGAGGGCAAAAAAATCAAGCAAGGCTCGAATCTCGTCGACGCCTACTACTTCTGCGTAGGCGGCGCCGTCGGCGAACACGCCCGCATTTCGCGGCAAGTCGGATATCGCTGCGCCGCGGAAGATGTCCCGGAAGCCATTGAGCGCCTGCTCAAGACCTATCTGGCCACGCGCGACTCAAACGAAAATCTCCGTGCCTATTTCGCGCGCCATTCCGATGACGCTCTCCGCGCCCAACTCGCCGGCGCCATCGTCGCACCAGTCACGCGCGATCTACCCGCCGGCCCAGTCCCGCACGGAGTGGGAGACTGACATGTCCTCCGAGTTATTTCCGGCCTTCATCAAACTCGAAAGTCGCCCGTGCCTGGTCGTCGGCGCCGGTGCAATCGCCACCTCGAAGATCGCTTCCCTGCTCCGCTCCGGCGCGCAAATCACCGTCGTCGCACCGCAAGCGAAAGCCGAAGTAGCTAAACTTGCCGCCGCAGGAAATATCACTTGGCACCAGCGCGAATTTCACACGGACGACCTTCGCGACACTTTTCTCGCCATCGCCGCCACCGGCAGCGCCTCAGTGAATCGCCAAGTTTTCCTCGCAGCACAGGCGCGCGGGATCCTCACCAATGCCGTCGACGATCCGCCTCACTGTGATTTTTATTTCCCCGCTGTCGTCCGGCGAGGCGATCTCCAGATTGCAATTTCAACCGCCGGCGAAAGCCCCTCCGTCGCCCAGCGCTTTCGCCGCGAGATCGAAGCCTCGCTCGATCTTTCTTTAGGAAATTGGCTTCGCTTCGTCGGCAGTCTCCGCCGCCACGTCCTCGCCAATCATCCGCCTACCGAAGAGCGCAAAAAATTGCTCAACCTGCTCGCCTACAGCCGGATTTGCGATTCCAAGGATTGCAAAATCGAATCGCGCTCGATCGAATTTGCCGGCCGGCACGTTCATCTTCCCGAGCATCTGCCCGAACACTTGTCTGACGATCCGGCGAGCCACGCGCTCGAGAGCCCGTCAACGATTGACAATTCGTCAGCGCTTCAGGAGCAACCATGAAAGCCCCCATCAACGGTAAAGTTTATTTAGTCGGCGCAGGTCCCGGTGACCCCGACCTCCTCACCGTGAAAGCCCACGCGCTGATTCGCGCCGCTCAAGTCATTCTTCACGACGATCTCGTCTCCGCGCCGATTCTCGCGCTCGCCAACCCCCACGCCATGGTCGTCAATGTCGGCAAACGTTGCGGCACAAAAAACATCACCCAGTCCGAAATCAACCGTCTCATGATCGCCTCCGCTCGCCGCGGCTTGAGCGTTGTGCGCCTGAAAAGCGGTGATCCCGGAATCTTTGGCCGCCTCGCTGAAGAGCGCGACGCCCTCGAATCAGCCGGTGTGCCCTACGAAATCGTTCCCGGCATCACTGCCGCGCTCTCCGCCGCTGCCTCGCTCGGCGTTTCGCTCACCGACCGCCGCACGAGTTCGCGCATCGTTGTCGTCAGCGCCCACCGCGCTCATGAAAATGAAAACGAGCGCCTCCCCGATTGGCGGAGTCTCGCTTCGAACAATTCGACTCTCGTCATCTACATGCCAGGTCGCAATTTCGCCGCCCTTCAACAGGAATTGCTCGATGCAGGTCTCGATGCCGACACGCCCGCAGCAGTCGTCTCCGCCGTAAGCACGCCCGAGCAGCGCGAGCATTCCACCACGTTAGGCCAGCTCGACAGCGTGCCTCCCATGCCGGCTCCCTCAATTCTCCTCATCGGCCGAACCCTCGAGCGCGCAACACGTTCAGTTACCAATTCCATTCCCCTCACATGGGAATCGCTTCTCGATGGTATGGAAGTCGGCATCGCAGAAAAAAATTCGATCCTAAGCCTGGAAAGGAGCTTCACCTAATGACGACACAATCGACGCCGCGAAAGAGCTCATCATCGCTCTCGAAAGGCGACTCCAAGCGCAAGCTTTCGCTCGACACTTGGGCCGTCGCGCTGTCGCTAGCGATTTCGCTTCTCGTCTGGCTCGGCGTGATCAAGCACATCCCGTGGTAGACGGTCGAAGGGATGTTTTCCCTTCCTTTCGCGCTATGTCGCTAACGCCGTCGTAGTAGGTTTCGGTTTTCAACCGCGGCAAAAAACCAGCTAAGAAACACGGGGCTTTAGCCCCTGAAGTACGAACTCCGTGACAACCCGACTGAGGAGAACAAAGAGAAAATGGCCACAAGCATCGCACTCACCCAATCGCAACCGCTCAGCATCTTTAAGCGAGCCGGCCAACTCATTCCCGGCCTTCTGCTGCTCGTAGCCGTCGGCTACGCCGGAAAATTTATCGAGCGCTCGATCGCCCAGTATGGACGCGCACACCACCTCACGCTCCCGAATATCGAGTACGTTCTCTGGGCCATCCTTCTCGGCCTCGTGATAGCCAATACCACCGGCGTGCCCGCCGCCTTCAAACCGGGCCTCGCCACGTACGAATTTTGGCTCAAAGCCGGAATCGTTCTCCTCGGTTCGCGGTTTCTTCTCGGTGACGTCCTCAAGCTCGGCGGCGTCAGCCTCGTGCTCGTCGCGATCGAAATCGCTCTCTCGCTCACTTTCATGACCGCCCTCGGCAAGGCCTTCGGCCTCAAGCCAAAGCTCACCACGCTGCTTGCCGTCGGCTCGTCCATCTGCGGCGTTTCAGCCATCATCGCCACACAAGGCGCCATCGATGCCGACGAAGAAGATTCCTCCTTCGCCATCGCCGCTATCCTCACGCTCGGCGCAATCTCGCTCTTCATCTTCCCGCTCATCGGTCACTGGCTCCACATGACCGACCTCAGCTATGGCCTCTGGGCCGGTCTCGGCATAGACAACACCGCCGAAGTCACCGCCGCCGGAAATCTCTATTCCGACGCAGCAGGTAAAGTAGCCGTCCTTGCAAAAACGGCACGCAACGCCATGATCGGCTTCGTAGTTCTCGGCTACGCAATCCATTGGGCGCGCAAAGAAAAAACCGCAGGCGTTACCAACAAAGCCGCATTCCTGTGGAACAAATTCCCGAAATTTGTCCTCGGCTTCCTGCTCATCTCCGCCATCGCCACCGCCCACGTCTTTAACAAAGAGCAGCTGACGAGCCTCGCGAATCTCTCGCGCTGGGCATTTCTGCTCACATTCGCGGGAGTCGGCCTGCGCACCAATATCGGCGACATGCGCAAACAAGGCCTGCGCCCCTTCGTAGTTGGCGCATTAGGAGAAATCGTAATCGCCGCCCTGACGTTAGGCCTGGTCTTCGGTGCCGACAAATTCCTCCGCTAACCGAGCGCTGAGTAATCCGTAGGGGCACGGCATGCCGTGCCCGCACGATCAATCTGTACAGCTTTGTCCATGTTCTCCGCATGTGGCCGTGCGCCGCCCTCTCATCGCCGTCCGCCACAGCAACTAAAAACCGCCATTCCGAGCGGAGCTGCGCGCTTCTTTTTCTTCACCACCGCGGAGCGGTGGTCGCGCGGCGCAGAGAGGAATCTGCAGTTCCGTCCATCCTTCGCCGGCGTCACTCGGCAGGCACTATCTTTCTACTCGTCCAATCCATGCTAGATTGACTTCGGAGCCCCCAAGCCGAAATGCTCGATCGCAAGCGCGCCACCTTCGACTGGCTCGACATCCTCTGGCTCCTGTTCCTCCTCGCCCTCGCTCTTCTCCCCCCCGTCCACGAAATCCACAAACAGGTCATCCTCCTCGCCATCGGCGTTTTTCAACTTCTCGAAGGCCGCCTACTTGCATGGCTCCCAAAGCGCGGCCCCGCTTATGCCATCATTATCAAGATCCTCCTCGCTACACTTCTGCTTGACCACACCGGCGACGTCGGCATCAACAGCAATTACTACCCGATTTATTACCTCCCCGTCGTAACGGCGGCCGTTTATTTCGGTCCAATCGCCACGCTCGTCTGGACGACCATCACTTCCCTCGCCTACTGCGCATTTCTGATTCCCGCCCTCCAGGAATACGAGTTCACCACCGAAGGCGCAACGGATCTCGCCACCCGCATTCTTTTCTTTTATATCGCTGCCGTCATCGTCAACCGATTCGCCTCCGAAAATCGCAAGCAGGTTCAAAAATATCAGGAGCTCTCCCAACAGCTTGAAGAAACAAATCGCCAGTTGCGCCGCGCCGAAGCCGATGCCCGCCGCTCCGAGCGCCTCGCAGCTCTAGGACAGCTCTCCGCAGGCCTCGCCCACGAAATTCGCAACCCACTCGGCGTCATCAAAGGCTCTGCCGAAATGCTCAGCCAGAAAGTCGAAGCGTCGAATCCGCTGGCCAGCGAACTTGCCGGCTACATTAGCTCTGAAGTGAATCGTCTCAATTCACTCGTCACCCGATTCCTCGATTTCGCGCGTCCCTCGCGCCTCGAGCTTCGTTCCGTGCAATTGTCGGCCATCGTCGATCACGTTCTCGAATCCGTCCAGCATCAGCATCCAGATGCGCAAGTTACCGTCGAGCGTAGCTACGATCCAGTGACGCCTGATGTCCAAGTCGACGCCCAGCTTTGCGAACAAATCTTCGTGAATCTCATCACCAATGCCTACGAGGCCATGGACGGCCGCGGCCGTCTCCGAATCTCCATAGCTCCCGAAGTTCAATACATGAGGCCCGGCGTCGCGGTCATCGTCGAAGACTCCGGCCCCGGCGTCCCGACCGAATCCCGCGAACAAATCTTCAACCCGTTCTTCACCTCGAAAAAAGAAGGTGTAGGGCTCGGCCTTTCGATCGTCGCCAAAATTATTGACGACCACCGAGGCTCCATCCGCCTCGAATCCCCTCCCGGCCAGGGCGCCCGCTTCCACGTCTTCCTCCCCGAACGCCAGGATTGAATTGTTGAAACAAAGGCTCGTCACTTTGTTTTTGATTCAGTTCGTTTTTTGTTAAGGGTTAAGTGTGGATTCTGATGTTTCCCTCAAAATTAGCGCCGTAGGCGCGGCAGAAGTTAGCCCCGCGCGTAAGCGCGGGGTAGCCGAACGACGCGCAGCGTCTTCCTTTCGCGGCGCCTTTCCCGCGAGCCTCTGAACGGGGATGAACAAGGACACCGGGTCAAAACCGCAACACGACACGACCAAGCTTGTTGGATTAGACTGACTACATTAGCTGATGGTGAGAAGAAGGAGGCGCGCATGCCCTCGGTAAGCGTACTTACAGCGAAGAAGAACTTCTCAAAACTCTTGCAGCGCGTTGCTGCTGGAGAGGAAATTGTTATCTCCAGTCGGGGGGTTCCGGTCGCGCGCTTGGTCCCGGTCTCTCCTCGACCGCTCGGTTTCGATAAGAATCGTGTTCAAATCGCCGACGACTTCGACGCTCCGCTGCCTCAGGACATTATGGACGGCTTTCTGGGCAAGCCAGTGAAACGAAAAGTGCGATAGCACGTGAGCCGACATTCGGGAATTCTTCTCAATCCGTATTTCTCACGATAGAAGCTTGAGCCGCGCCTGTGTTAACATGAGTCGGGCTCATATGCGTGCCCGGAAAGGAAGTCACATGCAGGCAGCCAGTCGAGGGGAGGCAGCAGTTCCAATTCATGCCGCACAACCACCCCTGTCAGCCGCCACTTTTCTAATCGAGAATGCGCGATTAGAATCTTCCCTAAGTACTTCAAAAGACAGGCCGGTACGAATTTCTAATCGAGAACGGATCGCAGTTTCTAAATCCTCCAAATGAGCGAAAAGCCCTCCATCCTCGTCGTCGAAGACGAAGCCAAAATGCGCCGCCTCCTCGAGCTTGAGCTCGCAGACCAGGACTTTCG
>DATNKB010000463.1:0-12961 GCA_035603595.1 Candidatus Dormiibacterota bacterium | reverse complement strand
CTGGGCTCGAGCGTAGAGCTCGCCGAGTTCGAGATGCAGATTCGCTGTCTGAGGACGCAAACGCAGCGCTTCGAGAAATTCTTTTTCCGCATTGGGCAGGTCGCGAAGCGCGGCGTAGTCCTGAGCCATCATCTGATGGGCTCGGGCAGAATCGGGGAAGCGCGCCTCCAACTCGTCGAAAACCTGTTTGGAGAGAAGGCCTGATGCCCGACCGTAGTAATAAAGGAGATCCGGGTCATCCGGATGTTTCACCAGCGCCTTTTGTAAAATGGACACAGCCTGAGGCAGTCTTCCTGCCTCGAGTAGCGCGATGCCAAGTGCGTCTTCTACTTTCGCCTTCTCAAGGTGTGGAATTGCTTCGACGGCATACCCTTGCGCGAGAAGCGCATAGCCAAGTAGCTGGTGGCCTCCTTCGATGTTCGGGCTCAGCGCGAGCGCGCGCTTAAGAGGCGCGACTGCGGAGACGTAAGCGCGTTGCTCGATGTATGCCTGGCCGAGATCTAGGAATGCAGGAGCAAGCGTGGGATCCGACTCGGTAGCTTTTTTAAATTCCGACACAGCCAAATCCAGCTGGCCTTTTTTGTCCGCTTCGATTCCAGCATGCAGATGCTGGACAGCCTCGGAGGAGGAGGCCTGAAAGGCTAGCCAAATTGCCAGCGCGACTCCAATCATGCTTTCTCCGGCTCGCGGACTTCGAGAAATTGATTCGCTTTCACATCTTCGAGGATCTGGCGCGTGCCCGACGGCCAGCGAACCTCCACCTTAGCCGTTTCCGCCGCGCCGAGACCGAAATGAAGTCGCTTGTCGCTGGCAGAGATGTAGCTCCCCGCAGTCGTTGCAAATCGCGTTTGGTCGTTTACCCGCACGCGGGCCCCGATGCCGTCACGATTGCTTTGTGTCCCGCGCAAAGCGATTGAGAGCCAACGACCGGTACCGCCATGATTGAAGAATACAAGAGGCTTTCCGCCGAGCGAGGTGACCACCGCATCCATCCATCCGTCATTATTCAAATCGCCAAACGCTGCGCCACGGCCCGCGATCGGAGTTTCCGTCCCGGGATCGGCGCGCTCGAATCTTCCTTTGTGGTTTAGAGCCAGCAGGGGAGGCTGTTTGTAGCGCAGCATGTGGTCAATTCCTTCCACGTTGTCCAGCACGTGGCTCTGCGCGACGAAGAGGTCCTTCCAGCCGTCATTATCGAAATCCTCGAGCCCCACACCCCATCCGGAGCTAGCCGCGGAAATCAGCCCGAGCCCCGACTCAAGGCTTCTATAGCTGAAAAGGCCTCCGCCGTCATTGTGGAAGAGCGCATAAACCTCTCTAGGAAGCACGGTCACCAGGATGTCCGGTCTGCCGTCATTGTCGTAATCCTGGAACACCGTGCCCATACCTGAGAGCGGCTTGCCGTCAGCGGTCAGCGACGCACCGGCCTCCAGGCCGCACTCGCGAAACGTCCCGTTTCCATTGTTGTGAAAGAGAAACTGGCGCATGCCGTCGTTCGCGACAAAGATATCGGTAAATCCGTCGTCATCGTAATCGGCAAACGAGACGCCAAGAGAGCGGCCCTTAAGAGATCCGATACCGGAGCGAAGGCTCACGTCTTCAAAGGTGCCGTCACCACGATTGCGATAGAGGATGTTCGTCGTAGAGGGGAACTCGGCCGGCGGACAGTATGTTTGCCACTCACCGCCGCAGATTTTGCTGTGTTGGGTATCCCACTCCATATACCGCGTGACAAACAAATCGAGATGACCGTCGTTATCGTAGTCGAAGAACCCGGCTGAACAAGACCACCCGCCAGCTGCTACGCCCGCCTTCGCAGTGACGTCTGTGAACGTTCCGTCGCCGTTGTTGTGATAGAGGGTGTTTTTCCCATAGTTCGTGACGTACAGATCCGGATACCCATCATTGTCGTAGTCGCCTACGGCTACGCCCATTCCGTAGTTTCCATCTCCGGCATTCGCCAGCCCCGCTGCTTTTGTGACATCAGTGAAACTGCCGTCGGGATTCTGGCGGTACAGGCGATTCCAATACTGCGATTCGTGACGGTCGAACAATTCCGGTCCCCGCACGGGATCTGCAAGGCGGCCGCTGTTCACGAGAAAAATATCGAGCAGGCCGTCGTTGTTGTAGTCGAAAAGGGCGACGCCGCCTCCCATGGTTTCGATCAGATACTTCTGGCGTGTGGGCGAATTCAGATGCGTGAAATCCAGGCCGCGGGGAAGCTTTGCGTCGAAGATCGGCACGGCGAGGCCGAGCAAAGAAAGTCTGTGGATGAAATCTCGTCGGCTGATTCTTCTCATTCGATGTTATGAGAACAAGCCTAGCAGAAGTCGAACACCATTTAAATCGGTGCGTGATGCGCTCCAACGAAGAAAACTGTCGCGCGACGTCACAATTCGTGCTCGCGATGGGGAAGGACAGCGGTTTTGTGCACCCGGATCCTGATTTCTGAGAGTAAGACGGGAACCTTCTTGAGAACTGTTGAAAAAAGTGGGTGCCGGGGGTGGACGGCACCCACTTTCATTCCATTTTCCTGCTAGAACAGGAACTTCAATGCAAACTGAATCAACCTCGGGTTGTTCAATTGGTTGTTCACAAGTCCGAAGCTCGCATTATTTGACGCGCAGCATGCGGTGTTTGGGGGAGCAAACTGCACGCGATTGAACGCGTTGAAAAATTCGGTTCGGAACTGAAGCCCTAGCCGGTTATCCGGGCCGAAGTTTGTGGTTTTGAACAATGCGATGTCCCAGTTATTGATTCCCGCGCCTCGGAGCGTGGCATCCACACGCGGCTCGTCGCCGAATGCCCAATCCCCGGGTGGGGTGAAACAATTTGTGTTGATCCAGGTAATTCCACCGGAAACAGCAACGTGCGATGTGCCCTTCTGGCATCCTGGGACATAATTGGGGCGTAACTGGAAGTTTTGTGTAAAGCCTGCATTTGAAAGCGCCGTGGAACCACCGAACGAGATTGGTAGGGGGAAGCCCTTTTGAAACGTCGTGACGCCATCGACGCCCCAACCAGAGACCACCTTGCCCACGACACCCGTAGTGTCGGACATGTACTTTTGACCACGGCCAAAAGGTAGGTCGTAGACGTAGCTGAGCACGAGACGCTGGGAAACATCCTGTGACGAAAGCGACCTTTCACCTTTGAGGTTGTTCCAGTCTTGAACTTGGCCTACGCCGCTTTCCAACCAGGTTGTTAGAGTATCAGTGTTGCTCAGCAGTTTGGCATTCGTGTAGGCCGCAAGAAATGAGCCGCCACTTGTAAATCGTTTTGTGACAGTCAACTGGAACGAATTGTAGTTGCTGCCGCAGCAGCCTTCCCCGACGAGGGACATGCCGGTGTATTCGGGGTATGGGCGGTCCAACTGACCCGCCAGAATTGTCGGGTTCTGCGTGGGATTTAGTCCGCTTACAGTGGTAATGCCCACGAAGGGGTTCGGAATTTTCTGCGTAATCGTCACCGGCTGGCCCGCTGCTTCTTGTGCTGCAGCTTGGCCGTAAAACGAGTCGGGGATGTTGTTGATTGAGACGTTATTCGGATTCGCCAAATGCACGCCGCGGGAGCCCGCATATGCAGCATCGACGAAGAATCCCAACGGCAACTCTCTCTGCAGATCCACGTTGAACTGCTGCACATAACCCGGCTTATAGTCCCGGTAGGGGCCTTCAAAAGGATTCGCACCGGCATCATTCGCCGAAACGTTGCCGTTCCTCGTAAGCGGAACGTTGACATTCGGCCCGAATGGTCCATTCGTCGGGCAATTCAACGTTCCAGTCGGTGCACCCGCTGTGAAGATGCAGTTTGTCGCGGTCAGCGAGCTGTTAGGGGTGATGCCGCCGTTTGTGGACGCAACCCAGAGCGTATTAGCACTGTTGATCGGGTCGTTGCTCGGGTTCAGGTTGAACAATAGCCAATTGGGGATGAAAAACACGCCGTAACCTGCACGGATAACGGTTTTCTGGTCCCAACTATAAGCAACCCCCAGGCGCGGCATTACCTCCTTCTTGTACAGGGGTACAGACGTCCGCCCAGGATTGACGCCGGTACCAACGAAGAAAACATCCCCCGGGCACGGGCTGCCTGGAACCCCAAGACCCGTTGCAGGATTCTGTTGGCAACCCGTCACGGTGCGATTCGACGCAACCGGGTCCCAATAGGTTGAGAGGTCGTGGCGCACCGACCAATTTCCCGGCAGATCGTAGCGCAGTCCGTAGTTGATCGTCAGCTTTTGGGTGGCTCTCCAGGTATCTCCAAAATAAAAGCCGCGATACGTCTCCTTTTGCGCCACCACCGTCGGGACCGTCGCTTCGCCGTAGTTATGGTTGAACACGCTCGATTGATTCAGGCCGTATCCCAGCAGGAAATCAGCGAAGGAAATACCTCCCATTGTGGGGGCAGCGGCATTGTTGCTCGTCCAATGGCCATCAAAAGCGAAAGCGCCGCTGGCGATGTTCGTCTGGGCGTAGTTGTCGTAGGTCTCGATCAACTGGCCGCCAAACACCCAAGTGTGACGTCCCTTGATCCATGTCAGGCTTGGCGAGATGGCGACCTGTGAGTCGTGATCGGTGATAAAGCTTTGACCCTGAGAACAGGTAACAGTCGGGTCCTGGGGAGTGAAGCACGGCGTGAACGGCGACCGAGCAGCGGAAAGAATCTCATCATTGTAGGACGACGGCCAGCCATATTGGGTTAGGTCAAAGCCGGAATTCGTCGGCGAGCGCAGGTAGTGAAAACGGCTGCCGCTGGCATTGATGTTCAGGATCACGTTCGGCCTGATCACGTTGTTGTAGTCGATGGCCAGCGCGTTCGTCTGATAGGTTTCTGAGCATTTGTCAGCGCACAGACCCGTCTTGAAAGGATCGAGTGGTAAGTCCTTAAGGTTCCAAAAGTTATAGCGAGCAAAAATATGTTGGTTCGCGGTCAGGTTATGGTCCACGCGGCCTACATATTGATTGGCATTTCCGCCCGAGGCCCCAGCTGCAGTGAAATTATTAGTTTCGTCAGTGTTGGTCGGCATTGGGATGAATTTTAGTTCCGTGAGCGCCGCGGGGTTAATCCGTGTCATCGGAATCGTGTTCGCGGCGAATTGCGTTCGACCGCAGTTTGGGCCAGTGGCATTTGCCACGCACGCCGCACTGACGCTGAGAGGATCAAAAATTTGGACGTCCGCCGGGAATACTCCGCCCCTTTCGGCCACGGTGGGCACTGTTGTGGTAAACACCGTGGAAGCCCGCTGGCGATAGGCGTCCCACGCGAAGAAAAAGAACGTCTTGTCCTTGATAACCGGGCCGCCAACCGTGGCACCGTACTGGTTCTGCACGTAAGGTGGGTTCGTTGCTGAGAAAAACGGCTTTGCATTGAGAACTTTATTGCGGAAATACTCGTACAATTCGCCGTGGTATTGGTTCGTACCGCCTTTCGTACTCAGGTTGACAACGCCGCCGGCAAACTTGCCCCATTCCGGCCCTAGGTTGTTGTACTGCACTTTAAATTCCGAGATCGAATCCTGATCGGGAAGCAGGACCGGCAGGTTGATGTACCCGATGTTGACTGGCTGGCCGTCGATGTATTCGGCACTTTGGTTCCCGAACGATCCGCCCACTTGGTAGTTACCCCAGCTGAACGGATTCGGGCCAACCGGCGACCCGCCGGCCGCATTGCCCGAGCCGTTGCCATCCGCAATGGCCGCTGGAGAAAGCGCGATGAGGCTGAAAACGTTCCGGCCATTAAGAGGAATCTCATTGGTCTTGCGCTCGTCGATCACTTGACCGAGCGAGGAGCTGGTCGGCGTTAGAAGAGGGGTCTCCGCTGTTATTTCAACTGTTTGCGTGACGGCGCCTACTTCCATCGGGACGTCGATGTGAACGGCCTGCTGTACCTGAACGACAACGGGATCTCGTTTGAAGTGCTTGAAGCCTTGCTTCTCGACATCCAAAACGTAGGAACCCGGGTTTAGGTCCACGAACGAATACAATCCGTCCGGGCCGGTCGTCACGGATTGCTTTGCTGCGGTGGCGCTGTTTGTAAGCGTCACCGTCGCGTCGGGCATCGCGGCACCTGAAGCGTCCGTCACCGATCCGGAAATAGAACCGAAAGTCGATTGAGCGGCGACGGGAGCGCCGAACGGAGCAAGGCAACAGAGAGCAAGAAGCACAGCCAGTGAAGACACAACAAGATTACGAACACATAGATTGCGCATTTTCCTCATCCTCCCACCCCAGAAGGCACTAAGGTCGCAACGCCTAGTTGCTTGCAAGCCGTCTAACAGTTCGCCACTTAACCAGCAAACATAGCCGCTTCATTTTGATAAACATTTCGAATTCGACTGATTAAATCAATGGATGCGAATTTAGCGACAAGTGCCTACCTCTTGTCAAGTAAAAATAACGATTTTCTAACTGAGTATTTACACATATTGAGAGCTATCCGGATTGTTGGAAGATCCTCGCCTGTGCGAGGCTCGCATGCGACAGGCAGGCGCCACAACCGCCTAAGCTGCATCGAGTGATGCCGTTCTGGCACTTCGCGAGCCGTAGAATGCGAAATAGGCGATGTATATATAGCAAAGCGCAGGCAGGAAGAAGGCATGGTGAATTCCGATTCGATCCGCGAACACGCCTTGCAGCTCAGGGATGATTGCGCCGCCGACGATGGCCGCCACCAAGACTCCCGAGCCCGCCTCTGTGAGGGGGCCGAGGCCTTCGATAGAGAGGGTAAAGATGCTTGGAAACATCACGGAATTGAAAAACCCGATCGCAAGAATGCTCCATACGGCCACCGAGCCCAGACTGAGCATAGAAGCACTGACAAGTAAAAATGCTGCGATCGCTGCAGCGCCCAGCACGGTGCCTGTGCGCACTTTTTGCAGCACGCTCGATCCAATGAAGCGCCCGATCATTGCGCCTCCCCAGTAGAGCGAAACATATCGAGCAGCGATCTTAACGGACATCGCGCCAATTTCCGGCCGGCTGAGATAGTTCACAAGAAAACTTCCGATCGCAACCTCCGCCCCGACATACACAAAGATTCCGATCGCTCCGAGAACGAGGCGGCGATGGTGCCAGATGCTGTCTTTGATGCCGCTGATCGATGCACTCTTTCTAGCCGCGGCGAAGGCCGGCAGGTTAAATTTGGAAATTGCCACGCCTAACAGAAGCAGCGTCAGGGCCAGCCCCAAATATGGCAATTTTACTGACGAGGCTTCGTGCAGTCGGTACGCATCGCGGGCAAGCTGCGGCATCGCTCGCATTTCCTCGGAGGTCTTCGGCGCGCTGCTCAAAATGAACAGACTGCCAAGCAATGGCGCGATGGTGGTCCCAAGGGAGTTGAACGCTTGGGCCAGATTTAAGCGGCTAGCGGCCGTCTTCGGAGGACCGAGAACAGCAACATACGGATTCGCGGAGACTTGCAAAACCGTCATCCCTGCTGCGAGTACAATCAGTGCCGCAAGAAACAAAGGAAAAGATGGAACGCTGGCTGCCGGAATAAAGAGTGCAGCGCCGAGGGCCATGGTCAGAAGGCCAGCCGTCATCGACCGTTTGTAGCCGGTATGCTCGATAAGCTTGCCGGAAGGAATCGCGAAAATGAAGTAGGCAGAGAAAAAGCAAAACTGGATCAGAATCACTTCAGCGTAGTTCAGATCAAAAATCGATTTCAGATGCGGCACTAAAATATCGTTCAGGCTTGTGAGCAGCCCCCACATGAAGAACAAAGTTGTGACCATCGCCATAGCCGTGCGATCGGTCGACGTCAATGTTCCAACGGCCACGGGCTCGCTTACACTTGGTGTTGTCATCGAAACTAGGGTTCTCCTCGCATGCTGCGTTGCACAAACGTCAACGCAGGGAAAATCTCACCATTCTGCAAACGACGTGTTAATCTCCACCCCTTTGAATCGTGTCTCTCAAGGCGTCGCACAAGTTAGCGCTGCGTTCACAGCGAAGCCGGATTGTACGTCCATGATGCCCCCGAAGACACACAGATTAGGGTTCAGGTGATGTCTTAGTGAACGCGCCCTGTGGCTGGCCGTCCTTCATGAAGAGTGTGAGAAATTGAGCGTTCCGAGATCGAAGAACTCTCTTGTCGTGGGAGTAGACGTTGGAGGAACAAAGGTCGCGGCCGCCCTTGTGGACTCTACGGGCCAGATTCGCGCTCGCAGCCGTTCGAATATGGCGGCGGGTGGAACCGCCTCGGAGGGCCTGGATGCAGTAGCGTCGATCATTCGCAAGCTGATTAGCGACTCGGCGCTTGCTCGTAACGTTCGCGCAATTGGTATCTGCGCGCCAGGGCCGCTGGACCCGGAGGCGGGAATCGTAATCAACCCGCCCAATGTCCCGTGCTGGCGGAATTACCCGCTCGTCGCCGAGGTCGAGCGAATTTTTCAAATGCCTGTGAAACTTGACAATGACGCGAATGCTGCAGCGCTGGCCGAGGCCACGTGGGGGGCCGGACGGCTGTATCGGTCGGTCTTTTACGTTGGTATCGGCACCGGGATTGGTACGGGAATAGTATTCGATGGGCGAATCCTGCACGGGGCTTCCGGTGCGGCCGGAGAAGGCGGCCACATGGGAATTGATTTGCGCGGCCCGCGCTGCAACTGCGGCAAGCGCGGCTGTATCGAGGTGTTTGCGTCCGGTCCCGCGATCGCCGTGAGAGCGCGGCAAAAGCTTCAAGCTGACCCGAATTCGATGCTTCTGGAATTGTCGGAAGGTAAAGTCGACGCCGTAACAACCGAACTCGTGGCTCAGGCAGCTGGGAATGGTGACCGCTTAGCACTGACCGTAATTGATGAGGTCGTTGAGATGCTGGCCTACTGGCTAGGTAACATCGTCGATCTGATCGAGCCCGACGTCGTCATAATCGGCGGAGGCGTCGCTCCGATGCTCGCGCCTTATCTCGATGGAATTCACACCCGCTGGGAGGGCGCCTGCATCAATCCGCGAGCCCAAGTGATCCCCATCATTCTTTCTTCCTACGGGGATGACGCCGGTGTTATAGGAGCCGCTGCGCTTTGTAGCACCGCGAATTCTTCTGCGACACAGATTTCGAAGGAACCTCTTTGAAACTAAATTCCATTCTCATTCGAAGCGCAATTGTGGGAGCCCTTGGAGGGCTCCTTTTCGGATTTGATACCGCTGTAATCTCCGGCACCACCCATTGGCTCACGATTGCCTTCGGGCTCTCGCCAGGTGAACTCGGCCTTACCGTTTCGATCGCACTTTGGGGAACTGTCGTCGGTTCGATCTTCGCTGGAATTCCGGGGCAGAAATTTGGGGGCCGCGAAACTCTTCGTGTTCTCGCAGTCTTTTATGTGCTGTCGGCCTTAGGATGTGCGTTCGCCTGGAGTTGGTCTGCGATCTTGTTCTTTCGGTTCATCGGTGGCCTCGCCATTGGCGGTTCATCCGTGCTCGGCCCCGTCTACATCGCCGAGGTCGCCCCCGCAAAATGGCGCGGCCGGCTTGTGGGATTGTTTCAGATCAATGTCGTCGCCGGCATTCTGCTTGCGTATCTTTCGAACTATTGCATTTCAAGGTTAGGGTTGGGCGCCAGCGAATGGCGGTGGGAATTCGGCGTCGCGGCTCTCCCCTCGCTTCTATTTCTGATCATGCTCTTTAGCATTCCGCCCAGTTCGCGTTGGCTTGCCACAAAGAACCGCGTGGAAGAGGCGCGCGCGGTGCTTCAGTTGGTCGGTTCCGAGGATCCGGAAACCGAGCTTCGCGAAATTGTCCAATCGATTCAGTCGTCGAGCGACGAGGCTTCGGAGCCCTTGTTTTCCCGGAAGTATCGCTTACCGATCTTCCTGGCGGTATCCATTGGGATATTCAATCAGCTCTCCGGTATCAACGCCATTCTCTATTACATGAACGATATTTTTGCCTCTGCTGGCTTTACGAGAGTCTCGGGAAATCTACAAGCCATCATGGTAGGCGCGATGAATCTGTGCGCAACGCTATTGGCCATGACGTTAATCGACAAGATCGGGCGTAGGACGCTTCTTCTCGTCGGCTCGGTCGGTACGGCCGCTTCTCTCGCTGGGGTTGCGGCTATTTTCTTTTCGCAGAGTCACCGCTCCTACTTGGTTTGGTTGCTGATTGCATACATCGCTTTTTTCGCTGTCTCGCAAGGCGCCGTCATTTGGGTTTACATCAGCGAGGTATTTCCAAATCAGGTGCGAGCCAAGGGCCAAAGCTTGGGTAGTTCGGCGCACTGGGTGACGAATGCGATTATTTCGGGGACTTTTCCGCTGCTCGCCAAGTCGTCGGGCGCTTACCCGTTCGTTTTCTTTGCTGCGATGATGGTGCTTCAGTTCTTCGTCGTCCTGGCGTGGTATCCGGAAACCAAAGGAGTTACGCTCGAGCAGATGCAGAGCCGAATCACCGGAAACTAGCAGCGCTTGTCCGGGGGATGACAGAGTGCCTTCAATCGGTCGTCAAGCGGGAGCATGCGTATGACATTATTTGACTCCCTCACTTCGAAGTGTACCGGTAGCTCCTGTACGCAACTGCTTAACCGCTTGACTCTGATTTCAGCGAAAGTTTTCGCGATGATATCTGATATTTAAACGATCTGGGTCTATACTTCCGAGCCCGGAGACTTGTGCATGGCAGGTCGCAAGGAAAATTCAGAACATGAAAAGCCGCAGGTTGTAACTCTCAAGGCGTTGGCGGCACATGTTGGACTCACTCCTGGAACCGTTTCAGCGGTTCTAAATAATTCCCGCGCCTCTGCTTCGGTTCCGGAACGCACCAAGAAACGCATTCTTGCGGCAGCGCAGGAGCTCAAGTACAGGCCCAATTTTTTAGCGCGATCCTTGCGCGTAAAGCGAACCTATACTATCGGCGTCATCGCACAAGAAATCGGCGACGTATACGGAGCGATGGTCATAAGTGGAGTAGAGCAATATCTGCGCGAACGCAATTATTTTTTCCTCACCGTGATCCAGCGCCACGATCCTCGACTCTTGCAATCGTATTCGCAGCTCTTGGTCTCACGCGGCGTGGAGGGAATCATCACGGTTGATACATCCATCGCGCACCAGCCATCGCTGCCAACCGTTGCGATCGCCGGTCACAAGCGCATGGAACGTGTAACTAACATCATTCTTGACCATCGTCATGCCGTTCTCCTGGCCCTTCGTCACCTCTTCGATTTGGGACATCGAAGGTTCGCATTCATGAAGGGGCCGCCCGCGAGTGCCGACACCGAGGCTCGATGGCAAGCGATTTGTGAAGTAAGCGGCGAGTTGGGAATTGAGATGGGTCTTCAGTTCGCCCCCCAGACGGAAATCGGCGCAACGCCGGAGCCTGGCTATGAAGCTACCAAGGAGTTTCTGGCGAAGTCGCCCTGCTTTACTGCCCTTTTTGCCTACAACGATTTGTGCGCGATTGGCGCGATTCGGGCACTCGACGAAGCCGGACTTCGAGTTCCGGAGGATGTCTCTGTAGTGGGATTTGACGACATCCCGGGCGCCTCGTATTCTAGGCCGAGCCTTACGACGGTTCGCCAGCCCATGCAAGAAATGGGTCAGCTCGCCGCTCGGACTCTGCTCGACCAAATTGAGAAGCGCGCAAGCTATGTCGAGGAGATAGCGGTCGAACCTGAACTCATCGTGCGGCAGTCCACCTCCAAGGCCCCTGCGAAAATCGAACGCTGAGCGTCCATCGCTGGCCCAGTGCAGATTCGAGACGAAATTTCATCACCAACCCTACCGAGTGATACCGAGTGTCGGCCTCGCAGAGTAACCTCTCTCGTGTGCTACACTTGTACCGATCTGTAGCATTCCATCGCACCCGGTGTACGTGATTGACTCTTTGTGGGTTCAATCTTTGCAAACAAAGGGTCGCCGGTTCGATTCCGGTCACGTCCACCAATTTCCTGAGGGAGCTGTGATTTTCATCCTGCGATTTTTCTCCAAGGTGAATTCTTGCTAGCAAAGGGCGTCATACTGTTTGCGATTGTGGGTTGGCTAGTTACGGTTGTACTACGGGTGCAGGCTTCGGGGCTTCGAACTGGGGAACCGCAATGCCAGACACAGGGAAGTGACGAAGTCACGATTTCGTGCAGCTATTCGGCAACGGCCACGGCCCCGCGCGAGAATAGCACACCTCTCGTAGTGCTCAATAACGCGGTAATTTCATTCAAGCTATCGTCGGAAAGTCACATGCATGTGGAGTTGACGTTTACCAACGATTCGGACACGAAAATTGCCGAAAAGAGGACGATATACATCGCCTTCGACGATGCGAAGGGCGAGAACCACATGCGCAGGCCTTTGCCCCATGTGGATTTCACGAAACTTGAGCCGGGCAAGCCGGTAACGTTTGAGGAAAGGCTCCTGGCGCCTGCGTTTGAACGTGGGATTTATTCGATTTCCCTATGGATCCCGTCGAACGATGCAGCACTGAAATTCGACCGCGCGCATAATTTTCTGCTCAGCGACGAAGGGGTTCCCGACACCGAATCCGGATTGAATCGGATTGCGAAATTCACTGCGACGCCGTCATCCCGGCGACCGAAGACCTCTTCTGTTCCTGATTAGGTTGGCTGCAAGCGGTCATGGTGGGAATGCTAAAGCCTCGGGTGCCGCGCAGTTTGACCACCGGGCCGGGCAGAATCGACGCCGACATCACGACACTAGCGATGAGAGCTCATCCCTCTTTGGCGCAATTGATCGATTATCTGCATGTGCCGTTGCGCGCGCTCGCGGTAGACAGCGGCCATCAATTGCCATTCTTCCTTTGTACCCAGGCCGTGGTTTCCCGCGATTTGCTCGCACGTGAGCGCAGCTTGTTCCCACCAGCTTGCGTTTTGTTCGAGCAGTTCAAAAACGGGATCAGTTGAGGATTCCAAGTGTCTCTCCCCAGTTGCGCTGCGAATGTCCATTTTGCCGGTAGGTGTTCCTGCTGCTGGATTCATGCCTGCTCCTTGTTCACTCGACTAGCCTAACCTGCCC
>DATNKB010000462.1:0-9390 GCA_035603595.1 Candidatus Dormiibacterota bacterium | reverse complement strand
GCGCGCGGCGCAGTCGAGGGATCTCTCTTTCACTTGCGTGCCTCAGTGCCTCCGTGGCAAAGAAGCCTACCGCCCCCCGCCCGACCTCGCGGACGCCGCCAGCACCAGTTCCGACAGGAAATCGCCGAGGCCCCGCTTCGGCGCCCCGCGAAATTCCGGGTCACGACTCGCCCGGTCCACCCACCCCAAACAAACCAGCAACCCCATCTCCGACCACGCCTCCGCCGCCCGCTCCGTAAATCCCACGTCCTCGAGCACCTCGGCAATATATCCGCGCCGCTTACGTTCGATCCCGCGCGCCCGCTCAGCCGCCCGCGCATCACGACGCGCCCAGTCCCGCAACGCCGCCTCAAGCCTGCTATGCGCATCATCGGTCAAATGCTTCACCAGCTCCGCCCAACGCGCCGCCGCGCTCCGCTCATCCGCCACGGCCGCCTCGAGCCAAGCCGACTCGTCCTCGTCCCACTGCTCCAGCATCGCCCCCGCCAGCTCATCGCGATCGCGAAAATGCCAGTAAAAGCTCCCCTTGCTCACGTGCAAATCCCGCGCCAGCACCTCAACGCGCACCGCGTCAATCCCATCCTGCGCCAGCCGAGCAAACGCCGCCCGTATCCAGTCACCGCGTTGCAGCGGCGCAGCCTTAGGTACCCGTATCGGTGCAGGTGATGCCATCGTCGTTCACCTCACAAAAGATTGGTTCCTAGATGTCAAAACCCGCTCTCCTTCAAGAGCCCTCGATGATCTGAAAGTTCATAGATATACGATAGAGCATGGTCCCTCAGTATCTCGGTTTTTTTATTTATCGTTTTTCTCCCTTGCGAGATGAGGGACGCCACGCTCAAGACAGTCGCTCCGGCTCCGATACCAGCCGCCGTTGGAAGGCTTCCTTGTGACAACGTCAGTAAAGTTGCGGCTCCCATCAAAATCGGAGCTAAAAGATCCTTCGAGAGGAGAAACTGCGATGTCTCACACCGGAGTTCCCTGCTCAAGTCCCGGATGTCATCACTTACACTCTGACGATACGCGGACTGCATTTCTTCCCAATCCAAAGGGGTTAGTTCCTCATGGTCAGCGACACCCCTGATAAACTTTGCCAAGTCACTTGCAAAATTCTCTCTCAATCTCCGAAGGTCGGGTTCTTTAACGTCCTCCCTCATTCGGAAATCGATTAGCTTACGTAGACTAATGTCTTGCAGATTGACGGTCTCTAGTGCGACTGAAACTAGTTGATCTCCATCCGTCGAGAGCAACGGAGCGTCATTGTCATGATCGTCCACCAAGAGACCGCAATATGCGGAATACGTATCCAGATCGTCCGTGATCTGCTGCTTCGTTACACCGGCCATGACGTCCGCATAGACAGCATAGAGTACAGATAAGGTCCTGGGTGCGAGGCGAACAACCCCGCCGCTTTTCATCCGAGCCAAGTCTAGATCAACGAGCAATCCGGCAGTCTCTTCATCGACTCCAAACGCGTCTGCGATCGGAAAACCAAACCCACCCACAGCTTCGTAAACTTCGTCATCGAAGCGTAAATCCTGGGCAATTGCGGCCGCGCCAAGCCCCCGAAGATGACGGTGGGCGGCTAACCGTTCCTCTTCAGAGAGCGTCCTGGGCTTGCAAACGAACTCCCACGCCTCACGAAATTCGCCCTCAAGGTGGCGGCACGAGATGTCCTGATCGGCTGCACCTATGACCTCTATCCGATCCCAAGTGAGAAGAGCTCGCTTTAGCAGACTTATCCCAGGGTGTGCGAACGGGAAATAAACGGCTGAGTGCATTAACATGTGCTCACCTACATCCGTAACTCGACGCTATATACGGATTTTTTGCATTACGCGGCGGCGCTGTTCCTCAGACTGTTTCTCCCGCCGCAGAGATTCCCTGACATCAGCCTCTTGTTTTCGTGCCTCGCTTTCCAGTTGCGCTTTCAGCGCGCTAGATGCATTCGGCAGCCACATCTTGAAATTGTCGATTATCGCCTGAACCTCGTGTTCACGGGCTGGAACTGTGGCCGTTGCTCCGTGAAATGAAAACACTTGTGGTGGTTTACCCATCACTGAAGAATAGCTTCCCATTCGATGAAGCGCTTGAATCCATTCGGGAGTGACTGGGCGATCTAAGGTGAAGGTCAGCTGGTCGCGATTCCAATCTGCGTTAACTAATCGCGGTGGCTCCAACGCCAACGGGTTGTCCACCTCGGAGGTCTTCACAACGGTTCCGTCAATCTGACTAATCTTCTGAAGAGAAACAGCTTCGGCGTGGTGTTTTTGCAGCAAGACCTTAATGTCTGCTATCGATGCAGGTCTCTCCGATGGTGATTGGCTTAGCATCTTCGCTACGATGGCGTCAAGGAAAGCCATCTCACCCGAGACCTGCCCGATCACGCGGTATTGTGTTCCGTGCGGCACCACTCCAGTGAACATCTCGTTCAACATCAATCCAAGCGCATAGATGTCTGCGGTAGCTTGGACTGCTTGTCCCGGGGCCCTCTGCTCCGGCGCCGCATATTGGAAATTTGCCAAGCGTTGCCCTGGCCCGGTTTCAACCACAGTCGCGAGAAGATCCTCGGTGAAACTCGCAATTCCGAAGTCGGCAATAGCTAGTGTCCCGGCGACTTTATCGTAAAGAATATTTTCTGGTTTTAGATCGCGATGCACCACCCCCTTCAAGTGCGCAGCCTCGACACCGTCCAGAATCTGTGAAAAAAGGCGCAGCGCGCTGTCTGGCATGACTCCGGCTCGAATAACATCCCGCAAATTGCCGTGATACCTGCGCATCACATAAAATGCGCCATTAACTTCTCCTCCGCGGGCAATACCGTGATCAACGACCGTAACGATATTCGGATGCCTGTTGCGAGAAAGAAATGCGATTTCGTTCTTGAATCGGCTCCGCTTATCAGCTGTAGCTCGATCCTCAGCTAGAATCTTTAACGCAATTAGCGATTTATCGATACCGGCACCACCATACACTCGCCCCGCTCCGCCTTCGCCGATCAATTCATCAACCAGATAAGTCCCGAAGGTTGTTTCGAACGCAATAACTTTCTTTAACTTGGTCATTGTTGTTGCCTTACAACGAGATTCTATTCGGCGTTTCAGATCGCTGAATGTCGAGATTATACCAACCACAAACTAAATGCTTACCAACCCTGCATTTTAATTTCGGGTTGAGGCCGTTCGGCACCATAAATTCCCACAGGTCTGCGTAGTTCTACGGATATTCAACCGGCTAAATCTGCGCTACCATTCGAGGTTTGTGTCGCGGCTGAAGCCGCGACCTACAAAGCTTCCTGCGCAGCAAAGGAACCGGCCGGAGGCCAGCGGTACAAGGGCACGGCGAACTGCAGATCCCTCGTCGGCTGCGGCCTCTGTCGGGATGACAGTCTGGCAAAAGGTGCAGGAGGTTTAATACACGGTGGCGCGATTAAAACTCCGCGCAAGCCGTTTAATTACAGTAACTTGAAAATTTCTAATCGGCGGTAAAAGGGGGTAAGGAATTGGCGCTGCGAGCTTCAGGACGACGAACGAGCTGCGATCAGATCGAGCGCGGCGGCAATGGTTTCGTCGGCGTCGCCGAAGGCGGCGAGCCAGCGAACATCTGGCTCGCGGCGAAACCAGGTGAGCTGGCGCTTGGCGAAGCGGCGCGTGGATTGTTGGATATTTGCGACGGCGGCGGCGAGCGGGATGCGGCCCTCGAGGTGGGCGCGGAGGTCGGAGTAGCCGATGAACTGGAACGGCTTGGCATCGACAGGAATTCCGGACGAGACGAGGGTGCGGACTTCGTCGAGCCAGCCGGCGGCGAGCATTTCGTTCACGCGGGCGTCGATGCGGGCGTAGAGGGCGGGGCGCGGAGGCGCGAGGCCGATTTTGGTGATGGCGTAACCTTCGAGAGCGTTGTTGCGCACTTTGCGACGATCGTCACTCGGCGAGTCGGAGCGGCCAGCGCTGAAAATCTCGGCAACGGGTTTTCCGGAGAGGATGCGCATCTCGATGGCGCGGATTATTTTTTGAGTGTCGCGGGGGGCGATGCGGGCGGCGGACGCGGGGTCGAGGCGGGCGAGGATTTTGTGGAGATGAATGGGACCGCGCTGTTTGGCGCTGCGGCGGAGGCGGTCGCGGAGTTCTTCGGAGCGCGTGGGAGCGTCGGCGAGGCCTTCGAGGAGGGCGCGGAGGTAGAGCCCTGTGCCGGCGGCGAGGATGGGGAGTTTCGAGCGGCGGCGGAGATCGTCGAGCGAGAGGAGGGCGTGGCGGCGGTAGTCGCCGGCGGTGAAGATTTCGTCGGGCTCGACGAGGTCGACGAGGTGGTGCGGGATGCCGTGCTGGTCGCGCGGCGGCACCTTCGCGGTGCCGATGTCGAAGTGGCGATAGACCTGCGTTGAGTCGCAGACGAGGATTTCGCCGTTGAGGCGCTTGGCGAGTTCGATGGCGAGGGCGGATTTGCCGGAGGCGGTGGGGCCGAGGATGACGATGAGGCGGGCGGGCGGTGCAGTCATTTTAATTTTAGTGCGCGAGTTTCCAGCGCAGCAGAAGGATCGAGAGAGCGATGGCGGCGAGGATTAGCGCGCCGAGGATTTGGGTGCGGTTGAGGTTCACCGCGGTTACTGTCGCACAGTCGGGCGGGGAGAGGAAATTGGAAAAGGGAAAATTGAAATTGGGGAGACTTCAGATCCGCGGGTGGTTGCTCCAAAACCGCGCAGGCCAGAGTGCCTGCGTCACTGGAAAGCTAGCGCGTGTTCACTGAGTCCGGAGGGATGTTGTAGAAGTAGATGAAACGCAGCTCGATGAAATCGCCTTTGAATTGCGGTGGCAGCGGTTCGAAAGGGTTGGAGGTGCGGATGGAGGAGAGCGCTGCGGTGTCGAGGGGCTGCTTGCCGGACGTGCGCTCGAGATTTGGATCCTGCGGCGGGACGCTGCCGTCGCGATTGATCTTGAACGTGAGCATGACGATGCCTTTGTCGCCCATGAGCGCGGACTCGGGCATCACGGTGTACCAGTTGCGCCTGACGGTAGCGACAAGGCGCTGCAGATAACTGTTGAAGTCGACGCCCTGCGTGTCGGTGAGGATCGAGACGCCGGGCTGCATGCCTTGCATGCCGCCGCGCCCGCCACGGCCACCACCGCCTCCGCCACCACCACCGGCGCTCGGTTCGTAAACGGTGCCGCCTCCGCCGCGCTGAATCTGATCTTGAATCTGGCTCTGGAGCTGCTTGCCGGGGGAGGAGTTGTTCAAATTGAGATTCAGGTGGCCGGAAGGGGGCGGCACTGGCAAAACTTGCGAGGGCTGCGGATTCGGTTGTACCGGGACGCTGACGGCCGGCTGATTCACGGCGGTGTGCGGCGTGGGGGCGGAGGGCAGCTCGGGCTTGGGCTGCTCGGGATTCGGGATTGAAGGCGGCGCGACGGGCGCGTGCGTTTCGGGACGCGGCGGCGCGACTTTGTTCAGGACTTTGTTGTTGATTTTAACTTTCGGCGCCGGCGGTCCAGGGGGCGCTGCGGGGATTTCGTCAGGCGAAATATAGGTGATGCCCAGGCTCTTGCTGGCGAGCTCGATCTCTTTTGTGGTGGGGACGTGCGGCGGAAACATTTTGGGGATGAAAATTATGAAAATAATCAGACCGATGTGAACGGCGACGGAAGCGGCGCGAGTGATGGCGTCCCATTTGGCGTCTTTCTTCGCTTCGGGCTCAATGAGCAGGTTTGCGTCGCCGGTGGTGAAAATGTCGGGCTGGATGACTTCGCGCAACGCTGCCGTCATCACCTGGGGCTTATCGAAGCGGGCGATTTCGGCAGCCTCGGGCGGCTCGACGTAGACCGGAACGACGACACGTGGATCCATCATGGCGACGGGCACGTAATCCGTGAGCGGCTTCAGGTCGAAAGGCTTGGGCTCGATGTCACGGCCAACGAGCGAACGCCCGACGAGAACCTCGAGCGGGAAGTGGCTCGGGATGCTGGATTTTCCATTGAGCGGCGGCGCATCGGAGAGGCCGGAGGGAACGACCATGCGGTCGTCCATGTAGGTCTCGAAGCGGGCGGGCGGCTTTTGCTTCTTCGCTTCCTCCTCGGTGAGCGGGCGCACGTCTCTCGGAACCAGTATTCGGGCGATCATCGAGCGTCCTGTGGAGCGAAGCTGGATAGTTGGACGTGGCGGGCGTGTTCGAGGATGCCCGACATCACGCGGTCGGCAAGTTCGAGAGCGCGGCGACCGGCGGCGCCGTCGACGATCGGCTGCGTGCGCGTGCGGACGGACTCGAGGAAAGAGCGGAGCTCGGCGCGCAGCGGTTCTTCGGGTGTGGTGGGAACTTTTTCGAATCCGATTTTCGGCTGCGCGTTATTTGCTTCCAGGCTTGAGGCGGCAGCTGCTTTCGCGCTGCCTGCTTCCACGCGGACGCGGAGAACGTCCTGGCGCGTGAAGTCGAGCGAAACGTATTCGTGCTCCTGGAAGAAACGCATTTTGCGAACGCGTTCGGTGGAGACGCGGCTGGCGGTGAGATTGGCGACTGTGCCGGTTTCAAATTCGACGCGGGCGTGGGCGATATCCACTTTGTCGCTGATAACCGGGATGCCGACGGCTTTCAGATCGACGACCGGCGCATTGACGAGCGAGAGCAGGATGTCGAGGTCATGGATCATCACGTCGTAAACGACGTCAATATCGAGGCTGCGCGGCGAAAAAATGCCGAGGCGATGGATTTCGAAAAACATCGGGCGCGAGACGATTTTTCCCACGGCGACGACGGCGGGATTGAAGCGTTCGACGTGGCCGACTTGAAGAATGCCCCGGCTGCGTTTTGCGGCGGCGATGAGCGCGTCGGCTTCATCGAGCGATGCGGCGATGGGTTTCTCGACGAGCACGTCAATTCCGGCTGCGAGGATACGGGAGCCGATGCGCGCGTGTTCAGCAGTGGGCACGGCGAGGCTGACGGCGTCGATGCCGTCGGATGTGAGCGCGTCGAGGTCGCGGAGAACGCGGGTGCCAAATTCGGCGGCAACTTTTTGTGCGCGGTCGGCGTTGGTATCGATGATGCCGACGAACTCAACTCCTTCGACTTCGTGCCAGACGCGAACGTGGTTGCGTCCGAAATCGCCGACGCCGATGACAGCTACGCGGATGGGTTTCTCGCTCAAGATTTCCTTTTCGCCTCCGGCGACTCGGTTGCAGCGGCTTTCGCCGGAGTGAACGCCTGGATTGCGATGCTGAAATCGTCGGCCGCTTGAATCAGCTGGTCGCGGTCGAAAAGCAGCGTCTTTCCTGCGTCGACGGCGAGAGCTGTGGCGTTTGAGCGGCGCATCACCTCGATTGTTTTCGGCCCGACGACTGGAACATCGAAGCGCATATCCTGCGACGGTTTGCTGACTTTGACCACGACGAGGCGCTGGCCGCCGGTGATGCGGGCGGCGCGTTCGATGGTCTCGTCGGTCCCTTCCATGGCTTCCACGGCGACACAGGCGCGATCTCGCACGACGACCGTTTGCCCGAGGTCGAGCGCAGCGATTTTCTGGGCGACTTCGCGGCCGTAGTTGATATCAGCTACTTCGGAAACGTCCGGCGAGCGGCGCGTTAGAATTCCGGCCTCCGGCAAGAGTGGGCCGAGAAATTTCGTGGAATCCACGAGTTCGATGCCTTCATCTTCGAGCACGCGCGCGACAGCTCCAATCAGCGAATTGGTATTTTTCGCCGGGAGCGAGAATAGCAGCTTTGCGAGTCGCCAATCGGGGCGGATCGAGCTGAAAATTTTATTGTGTTTCACTTGCCCTGCCATCACGGCGTGTTTCACACCCTCCTGATGCAATAGCTCGATCGTCCGGCTCAATTCGCCCAGGCTCACCCAATGCACGCGCGTTGCGGACTGTTCGATCGCCGGCGACGCTTCCTCGCGAATCGCGATCACGGCCATCTCGATGCCGCGGCTACGCGCACCTTCCAAAACAAGGAATGGAAAATCGCCGTTGCCAGCGATGAGGCCCCAGCGCTCAGAATTCTCCGGAATTGAGTTCGCTGGCATTCCTATTTGGTGAGACCGCGCTCGGCCGTCGATTCGATAAACCGGATAAGGGTTTGGACGTCTTCGGATGCGGAAAGGGTTCCACGCATTTGTTCGAGAGCCTGAGTGGTGTTGAGTTTGGAGCGAAGGAGCAACCGGTACGCCTTCTCGATAGACTCGATGCGGTCGGGCGAAAAGCCGTTGCGTTCGAGGCCGACGGAATTCACACCGTAGCATTTGGTATCGCGCGGGGCGACGATCTTGGAGAAGGGCGGAACGTCCTGGGTGATGACGGTGTGCGCGGCGATATAGGAATATTTGCCGATGCGGCAGAACTGATGCACGGGGCAGAAGGCGCCGATCGTGGCGTAGTCCTCGACGGTGACGTGGCCGGCGAGCGTGGCGCCATTGACGAAAATTGTGTGGCTGCCGATTTGTGAGTCGTGGCCGATGTGGGCGTAGGACATGATGAGATTGTTGCTGCCGAGGCGCGTGGTGCCGCCGCCTTTCACGGTGCCGCGATTGACCGTGGAGAATTCGTGGAATTCGTTTTCGTCGCCGACCTCGAGCGAGACGCGCTCGCCTTTGTAGGTGAGATCCTGCGGGTCGCCGCCGACTACGCTGAACGGGTAGAAGTGGTTGCGGCGTCCAAGGCGAGCGGGGCCTTTGACCATGGCGTGCGATTCGACGATGCAGCCTTCGCCGAGTTCGACTTCGTCGCCGATGACGGCGAAGGCGTCGATTGTGACGCTGTTGCCGAGGCGAGCGGTGGGCGCGATGGATGCGCGCGGGTCGATTTTGCTCATTCGGCGTGCTCGTTGCTGTTAGACATTCGTGAAGCTCATTCGGTTGGATTCCCAGGGCTAAAGCCCATCCTTCTTACGACCTTTTTCGCTGGACTGAAGTCCAGCTCCCCCTGCTAAAGCAGGGGGCTCCCACCGAAAACCTGCGATTCCAGCGCGCGTTCATTTGCGCGTTCATTGCGCCTTCTCAACGGAGGCTGGCGCGGGCTGTTGAACCTCGTCAATGTCCACCATTTTGCACATGAGTGTGGCCTCGGCTGCCAGTTCGCCGCCGACGCTGGCGCGTCCATGAAGTTTGCAGAATGTTCCGCGCCAGGCGAGAACGTTTACTTCGATGCGCAGCTGATCGCCCGGAACGACGGGGCGGCGGAAGCGCGCGTCATCAATGGCGACGAAATAGAGAAGCTTTTTTTCGCGGTCTTTTACTTCTTGCAGCAGAAGCAAGCCGCCGGTTTGGGCCATGGATTCGATGATGAGAACGCCGGGCATGATGGGTTTGCCGGGAAAATGTCCCTGGAAGAAATATTCGTTGATGGTGACGTTCTTGATTCCGACGATGTGCTTCCAGCGTTCCATTTCTTCGACGGCGTCGACGAG
>DATNKB010000461.1:0-3501 GCA_035603595.1 Candidatus Dormiibacterota bacterium | reverse complement strand
TGAAAGTCGAAGAGGAAACATGGCTCAGACGGAAGAAGTAGTGAAACAACCAGAGCGGGAAACCGGCCACGTATCGCGCGAATCCGGCTCCAAGCACGGAGTTCTAGTCACGGTGATCGTGCTGGCGATCATTGCTGCCGTTGTGATCGGCGGAATCGTCCCGCGGCTTCGTGCGAAAGAAGCGCTCCAGAAGGAAACCTACGATCTCGCAGTGCCAACGGTAAACGTGGCGCATGCGAAGCAGGGGGCGCCGCAAACAGAAATCGTGCTGCCCGGAAACATGCAGGCATTCACCGAATCTCCGATCTATGCCCGGACGAATGGCTACCTCAAGAAATGGTATGTGGACATTGGCGGTCGCGTGAAGACCGGTCAGCTTCTCGCCGAGATCGAAACGCCGGAAGTGGATCAACAGCTGCAGCAGGCCCGGTCGCAATTGAACACGGCGAAGGCTAACTACAACCTCGCCCAAATTACTTCGAACCGCTATCAGGAATTGAAAAACACGGATTCAGTGGCGCAGCAGGATGTGGACAATGCGCTCGGCTCTGAGCGTGCAAATGCGGCCACCGTATCGGCGGCTGAATATCAGGTGAAGTATCTCGAGCAGCTCGAATCGTTTCGCAGAATCTACGCGCCCTTCGACGGCATCATCACGGTGCGCAATACGGACGTGGGCCATTTGATCAACTCGGGCGCCGGAAGCCCGACAGCCGAGCTGTTTCACATCGCTGCGATTCACACGCTTCGCGTCTATATCAATGTGCCGCAGCAATTTTCTCCGGCGGCCAAGACCGGATTGTCCGCCGCTTTGACGCTGCAAGAATTTCCGGGCCGGCAATTCAAGGGCCGGCTTGTGCGCACGGCGAATGCGATCGATCTGGCTACGCGTACATTGCTCGTAGAAGTGGATGTTGACAATCCTACCGGCGAACTGCTGCCGGGCGCATACGCAGAGGTGCACCTTGCTGTTCCGTCCGGTGCGCCAACTTTCATATTGCCGGTGAGTGCGCTGATTTTTCGAGCTCAAGGACTGCAAGTGGGAGTGGTGCGAGATGGGAAACACGCCGAGCTCGCGAACATAATCATGGGGCGTGATTTCGGGAGCGAAGTCGAAGTGGTGTCCGGTCTCCAGGCGGATGATCAGGTGATCATCAATCCGCCGGACTCGTTGATTTCGGGGGAGGAAGTTCGCGTGGGCCAACCTCAAAATCAGAATCAAGGCAGCGGCCAGGCGCCGGGGCAAAATCCGCCGAGCCAAAAACCTCAATCTGGAGGGCGCCAGCAGTGAAGTGTTCCTTTCGCATGAAGTTCGCCGGCGGATCTAATCTTGCACGTCGGGTTCGAGTCGCGGCGCAGCTCGCTGCCGCGTTGTCACTTTTTGGCTGCACAGTAGGGCCGAATTATGTTCGCCCACCAGCGGATGCTCCTGTGAGTTACAAGGAAATGGGCGACTGGAAGCCTGCACAGCCGAGCGATCAATTTGGAAAAGGTAGCTGGTGGGAGGTCTACGAGGATCCGCAGCTGAATGCGCTTGAAGCGCAGATTGACGTCTCGAACTTTAACCTGAAAGCTCAGCAGGAGAGATTTGAGCAGGCGCGCGCAGCGATTCGAATCTCAAAGTCAAACTACTATCCGGAAGTCACGGGCGGGGCGTCTGTAACGCAAAATCGCATTTCTTCAAATTCCCCACTTTTTAGGACGAATGTTTCGAGAAGCAACTACTCCGATTACACGATTCCGATCGATGCATCGTGGGAGCCAGATTTGTGGGGACGCGTGCGACGTACGGTGGAAGCGAGCCGCTCGGAAGCTCAAGCCACCGCCGCCGATGTCGCGAATGTGAGCCTGAGCCTGCATGCCGAGCTGGCGATGGATTATTTCCAGTTGCGCGGGCTGGATGCACAAGAAGATCTTCTCCAATCAACCGTCGTCGCGTACGAAAAAGCGCTCGAACTCACCCAGAATCGCTACAGAGCAGGACTTGCATCCGCCGTGGACGTGGCTCAAGCCGAGACGCAGCTTCGGACCACACGCGCGCAGGCCATCGACGTGGGCGTGAACCGCGCCGCATTTGAACACGCCATTGCAGTTTTAATCGGCAAGCCGCCTGCGCAATTCAGTTTGCCGAGCTCGCCTTTGCGTTCTGTGCCGCCCGCGATCCCGCCGGGGCTTCCTTCGGATTTGCTCGAGCGGAGGCCGGACGTCGCCGCGTCCGAACGCAGGATGCAGGAATCGAATGCGCAAATCGGTGTTGCAAAATCCGCGTACTATCCGTTGGTTACTCTGAATGGTTCGGGAGGGTTCGAGAGTGGCGTGTTCACCACGCTTCTCCAAGGCCCGTCTGGGCTTTGGTCAGTGGGCGCCAATGCGAGCGAGTACATTTTTGACGCTGGAAGGCGTCGCGCCGTGACGCAACAAGCACAGTCCGCGTACCGCCAATCGATCGATACGTATCGGCAGACGGTGCTGGGAGCGTTTCAGGAAGTGGAAGATAACCTTGCGGCTCTGCGAATCCTCAATGATGAAGAAGTAGTCCAGCAATCCGCGGTCGCTTCGGCCGAGCATTCACTGGCGCTCTCGATCAACCGCTATAAGGGCGGTATTGTGAATTATCTCGAAGTGATCACCGCCCAGAATGCCGCGCTCGCGGATGAAGTAACCGAGGTGAGTATTCAAACGCGCCGCATGCAGGCCAGCGTATTGCTGGTGAAGGCAATCGGCGGCGGATGGAGCGTTTCGCAGATTCCGCGCGTTTAGCGCCGCGCTCGCAACCGCCAGCTAGTTGACGATCAGTCCGGCTCTTGCGTCACGATGTGAACGTCGACCGCCGGCGCATCGCGCAGGAATCGGTTGATCGCGTTCAGAAACAATAATTTCCGCAAGCCTTCCACAGCGGTGCGCCCAAAAATCACCTGCGTGATGTGTTTCTCGCGGACGAATTGCGCGGTCGCGTCCGCCACATTGTCACCTTTTAACCGCACCGTCTTTGCTCCCAGGCTCTCAGCGAATTGCATGTTGGCGGCCAGCAATTTCTGATCCTGTTCGCTGGAAGTGCCGTGGTCTATATCGATGTGAACGGCGTAGAGATCGGCGTCCATTCGCCGGGCCATGCGTGCCGCTCTGGCTACCAGGTATTGCGCTTTGGGATTCGCGCTGATCAACACTGCGATCCGTTCGCGAACCGCCCAGCTCTCGCGGATATCTTTCTCCACCATGTACGATTCGAGGCTGCGGTCCACTTGTTCAGCCACCTGACGGAGGGCTAATTCGCGGAGCGCGATAAGATTTCCACGGCGGAAGAAATTCTTCAGTGCTTGCTCGACCTTGTCCCGGTTGTATACATCGCCGCGCTTCATTCGGTTTTGCAGCGCTTCGGGTGTCAAATCCACCATCACCGTTTCATCGGCCACCTGCAGCACCCAATCCGGCACGGTTTCGCGTACGGCCACGCCTGTGATTGCGCGGACGGTTGGCGCAATGCTTTCGATGTGCTGGATG
>DATNKB010000460.1:0-2494 GCA_035603595.1 Candidatus Dormiibacterota bacterium | reverse complement strand
CGCAAAAAAACTCGCAGCCACAGGACGAGTCGATTCGATCATCTGCATCGGCTGCGTCCTGCGCGGCGAAACTTCGCACTACGACTATGTTTGCTCGGAAACCGCTCGCGGCATTCAGATCGCGCAACTCGACACCGGCGTCCCGATGGCGTTTTGCGTCCTCACCTGCGACACGCTCGAGCAAGCCATCGATCGCGCGGGCCTGAAATCCGGCAACAAGGGCTACGACGCCGGAATGGGCGCGGTGGAAATGGCGCAACTCTCGCGCAACCTGGCGTCTCAGTCTCCGCCAGCGGGCAAAATTTCAGGGAAGCCCGGCACCAAGCCGCGCCGCGGAAAGCGATGACTCTTCGGCGCAAGTCTCGCGAATTTGCGCTGCAGATGCTTTTCGAGTGGGACATGGCGCACCAAAAACCAAAACAAATCGAGCAACATTTTTGGAAACAGGCGCGCGCCGCGGATTCCACACGAAAATTTGCGGACCAACTTTTCGAAGGCGCGGTCGCGCAGGCAGCCGCAAATGACGCGCTGGTCGGGAAACTTTCGGAGAACTGGAAGTTCGAGCGCCTGGCCGCCGTGGACCGCAATATTCTGCGGCTGGCAATTTACGAATTCAAATCCGGCACAGCACCAGTGAAAGTGGTAATAGACGAAGCCCTCGAGCTCGCCAAGAAATTTTCCTCGGCAGAAGCCCCAGCATTTCTGAACGGAATCCTCGACGCAGCGCAGAAAAAATTAGAAGGCTGAGATCATGTCGAGCGCGGGGTTGAGACTGAGGCCAAGCGCGAGGCCAAGCTCACACCCAGTTCGGCGGCTAGGCCCAAACGCAGGGGAGAACCTAAGCGTCGATGTGGCCTTCGAAAACGCGCACGGCCGAGCCGCTGACCTTCGGCACCAGGCGTCCGCGCGCAGAAGTGACCTCGACCTGAATTTCACTCGGCCGTCCCATCTCGACGCCTTGCAGGATCGTCAGTGTTTCGCCCGGCTTCAGCCGCTCGCGCTCGACAAGATAAGCGCCGAGCGAGCCGCCGGCGGAACCGGTGGCCGGATCTTCGATGAGCCCCCACGGCAGCATTCCGCGAGCGAAGGCTTTCCCTCGGCCGCCGAGCGCGAAACAGTAGGCCATCACGCCGTTGCGCGAGATCAATTGCGCGACCGCCCGCATGTTCATGTGAATCTTCGACAGGGTTTTTCTGTTGCGAATCGGGACCATCAAGTTAGAAATTCCGGTGGAAACAAATTCGGGCGGAAGCGTGGGATCGAGATCGGCTGTTTTCAGGCCGAGAGTTTCGGCAAGCGTGGCGCGATTCAATTTGGTCGCGACGAAGCGCGCTGGTTTTTGCGTCATGGTGACTCGCACAGGGCGGCCGTCGTGAAAACTAAATTCAACCGGCAAAATTCCCGCGCCGGTTTGCTGCATGATTTGGACGTGGCCTTCCGACGCTGGGACGACGCCGAGCTCGGCGAGCAAGAACCAAGTGCCGATCACAGGATGGCCGGCGAGTGGAAGTTCGCGCGTGGTGGTGAAGATGCGGAGACGGGCGAGCGCGCCGTTGTTCGTGGGACGTTGCACGAAAACCGTTTCCGCGAGATTCATCTCACGAGCGATGGCTTGCATTTTTGCCGGTGCAATGCCGTCACCGTCGGTGATTACGGCGAGCGGATTTCCGGCGTATTGCTTGGTGGTGAACACGTCGAGCGTGTAGAGACGGCGCTTCATGAGCTGAACTCTCCTCGGCCGCGATGACTGCGTTTCTAGAGCCGCTCCAGTTCTACCACTGTCCGCTCGTTGCGCACATTACCGGTGTTGAGGGTGGACTTGGGCTCGAACAGGACAATATGGACTTCGTCGTCGGCTTCGGGCATGTGCTCGACGCCTTTGGGCACGATGATGAATTCGCCCGGCGAGACGAACACGTCGCGATCGCGGAAGCGCATTTTCATGCGGCCTTTCACGACGAGAAACATCTCGTCTTCGCCGTCGTGGTGGTGCCAGACGAAGGCGCCTTTGAATTTCACGACCTTTACGTAGGAGTCGTTAATTTCGCCGACGATTTTCGGGCTCCAATGCTCTGTGACCTTGGAGAGTTTTTCATTCAGATTTACGACTTCCATCGAATTCTCCCTTTGCTGAAGAGATGGGCGCCCGCGAAAATCAGGAGGCGCGCGC
The DNA here is from genome assembly GCA_035603595.1 of Candidatus Dormiibacterota bacterium. Lineage (GTDB taxonomy): Bacteria > Acidobacteriota > Terriglobia > Acidiferrales > UBA7541 > Palsa-295. Next base: position 324 of record DATNKB010000460.1, on the reverse strand, counting down.
GAGGAGCACGCTGCCGAGCAAACCGCGAAGCACGAGCACACCACCAGCGAGCGCGAGCAGAAGCGCTTCATAGCGCAGCGAAACAAGCGGGACGCCGAGGATGATCAGTCCGACGAGAATCAGCGAACCGCCGCGAATCGCGGCGTGTTCGTTGACGGCTTTCGAGACGGGACGCATTCCGGCGCGCAGTCCCCAAAAAATCAGCACGGCGCCAAGCGCGTACCACAGCGAAGGCCGCGAAGGCAGTCCAATTCGATTCGACGCGGCGAGCAGAATCAGCAGCGCGCCAAGAAGCAGCATGATGAATTCATTCAGAAGGCGGAA
>DATNKB010000459.1:0-6938 GCA_035603595.1 Candidatus Dormiibacterota bacterium | reverse complement strand
CGCTTCATCTTCTAATGTGACAGCTACACTCTCACGTACGTAGCCTGCCTTCGTTGACTTGTCTCCACACGCATCCTAAGATGAAGACCTCCACTCATGCCGGAACCTCAGTCGCCGATCGGCCGCACAATCTCCCACTATCGCGTCCTCGAAAAATTGGGCGGCGGAGGCATGGGCGTTGTCTACAAAGCTGAGGACACCGAGCTAGGTCGCTTCGTCGCGCTGAAATTCCTTCCCGACGACGTGGTACGCGATCCGCAAGCGCTGGAACGCTTTCGTCGCGAAGCTCGCGCTGCCTCTGCTTTGAATCATCCGAATATCTGCACGATTCACGAAATTGGCCAGCAAGACGGTCAACCGTTCATCGTGATGGAATATCTCGATGGCATGACGTTGAAGCACCGCATCAGCGGCAAACCGCTCGACACCGATGATCTTCTCGCGCTCTCGATTGAAATCGCCGACGCTCTCGAAGCCGCCCACGCGGAAGGAATCATTCACCGCGACATCAAACCGGCCAACATCTTTGTAACCAAACGCGGCCACGCCAAGATTCTCGATTTTGGTTTGGCCAAGATCACTTTTACGGGTGCCGGCTCCTCAGGAGCCACGGTCGCGAGAGATATGACGGCAGGAGCAAGCGCGGAACATTTGACCAGTCCGGGAAGCACGTTGGGAACGGTCGCTTACATGTCTCCCGAGCAGGTTCGCGGCAAAGAACTTGATGCGCGTACGGATTTGTTCTCGTTCGGCGCCGTTCTATATGAAATGGCGACCGGTGCGCTTCCGTTCCGAGGCGAGACCTCCGGAGTGATTTTTAAATCTATCCTCGATGCCGCACCCACGCCCGCCATACGATTGAATCCCGAAATGCCGCCGGAAATGGAGCGGATTCTCGAAAAGACTCTCGAAAAAGACCGGACGTTGCGCTACCAGAGCGCCGCTGATTTGCGCACGGACCTGGCGCGGCTGAAACGCGAGCAGCAATCGGGGCGCTCGACGCATGCCGAGATTTCTGCGAGCGTAGCCGCTGCTACGGCGGGTTCATCATCCATCACGGCCGCCACGGCTGGTCCTTCCAGTCCCCGCAAATTTTGGATTGTGGGCGCTCTGGCCGCGTTGCTAATTGTCGCCGCAGCAGCCGGATTCTATCTGCTGCACGGAAGGGGAACGAGTGGCAAGATTAGGTCTATTGCGGTTCTGCCCTTTGTTAACGCCACTGCCGACCCCAACAACGAGTATTTGAGCGACGGATTGACAGAAAGCCTGATTGGCACGCTTTCACAACTGCCCGATGTGAAAGTGATGGCGCGCAGTACTGTTTTCCGTTTCAAAGCAGATCAGCAAGACCCGCAGACAATCGGCAAATCGCTGGACGTGGGCGCGGTGTTGATGGGGCGCATTACGCAACATGGCGACGAATTGGGCGTCCAGGCGGACTTGGTAAATACTGCGGACGGAACCGAACTGTGGGGGTCGCACTACGCTCGTAAACTCTCAGACATTACGCAGGTGCAGAGTGACATCACGCGCGACGTTTCAAAGAAGCTACAAGTTCATTTGAGCGGAGAAGCGCAGCAAAAAATCGGAAGCGCGGGCACGACCAATCCAGAAGCGTACCGGTTGTACTTGGAAGGGCGACAGCTGTGGTACGGAAGAACGCCGGCGGGCCTCCTGAAAAGTATTACCTTGTTTCAGCAGGCGATCGCCGCTGATCCGAACTACGCACTCGCCTATACCGGCCTTGCGAACAGTTACAGCGTAGCGAGTGGCTATGGCCGATTGATCCCGCCTAAGCAAGCCCTTGTGCTTGCGGATCAGGCGTCACAAAAAGCCTTGGACCTGGATAGCTCGCTCCCCGAGGCGCACACGGCTCGCGCCGTGGCGTTGACGAGGAAGGCGACGTGGACCCAGGCCGAGCAGGAGTTTCGCCGGGCGATCGAGTTGAACCCCAACGACGCCACCGCTCATTACTTTTATGCGTTCCTTTTCCTCGTGCCGCAGAACCGGATTGACCAGGCTCTCGATGAGTTTCACGTCGCGCTCTCGCTCGACCCGCTTTCTCCAATCGTGAACGTAAATTACGGATTGACGTTGATGATGGCGCGTCGCTTTCCAGAGGCGGTCGCTCAAATCAACAAGGTTACCGAACGGGATCCTTCTTTCGTCCCGGCGCACTTTTATCTGGCACAGGTCTATGCGACGCAAGGCCGCTTCCCGGACGCCGTGAATGAAATCAAGAAAATCGGAACGGATCCCGCGTCGTATAGTCCGGACGCGCAGGGATTCATAAAGGAGATGCTAAGTACCACCCACGGCCCGGTTCCCGCCAACGTGGCCGTTGCTTACGCGGCTGCCGGAGATCGCGACAAGGCATTCGAGTATCTCGACCGCGCCTATTCCGACGACGACGATGAACTGCTGGCCGTCATCCGGTTCCCAACCTTCGATTCCCTCCACCCCGATCCCCGCTGGGCAAACCTGCTAAAGAAGATCGGATTGCCGCTGTAAGGTTCAAATACTGTTCTGCCTGCGAGAGACATCGGTTTGGATAGATGTTGAGCGTCCTCTTGCCACCCGCGAATCCCAAAACGAGATATCAGAGCAATAGTCCGACAAGGGTGAGACTCCCTGATGGCATCACGAAGTTGGCTTCCTAACGGTTCGAGTGCGACGTTCATTCAGATCAAGTAGCCCGATAGAGTCAGGAACAGCGTTCCCGTCGAACCAGTCGGGCTAAAGGCGGTCAAGCTGACAGACGTGCCTGGGTCCGCATACAGGCGGACCGCCTGCGTCGCGCTATAAGTATCGAAGCCATTAGACGTCTGGGTGTATGCGAACGTTAATGGCACGAACACCGTGACGCTCTTGCCCCCGCTCGTATAGTTGACGAAGGCTTCTAGCTGGCTGCCCGCTGGGGTCACGTCCAGCTGGAGGCTCAACGTTTCGATGACCAGGGTTTGCCCGGCTGGGACGGAGACCGCAGTAGGCAGCCCAAAACCGCCACTTCCGGTCTCTCCAAAGGGAACGTTCGGTACGAACTGGACCGGGCTCGCATTAGAGTTCTTGGCGGAGGTGGAATGCGGTTTGATCATTGCGCCCGCGGTGGCTAGCCCTATAAAAACCGCCGCCAACGTCAAGTGGGTCTTGAATTTTTTCATTCTCGTTTCTCCTTTGTTTATTGAGATCGAATTTATTGAGTTTGAAGATTACTTCACTGTGAGGCCCACAGAGGTGACCTGTGCCGGGCTCCGGTCGCGACTTTTCACTCTGATTAATGCGAAAAATCGAGAGAGGCTGGCTCACAAGAGAATAGTGAATCAAATTCCTCAAACGTTTCATTTAAGCAGGATAGATACGACACTGAAGGGCGCTCCCGCTGGCCAGGGTTGCCCAACCAGATTGACACCGGCGCAAACGCGCCGTAACCTCGATTCGAAGCCTCGCTTATGGATCTCTTCGAAGAAATCGTGCGCATGCGACGCGCCGGCCAGCGCGGCGCCCTAGCCACAATCGTCCACACCAACGGCTCGATTCCGAGCTACGAGAGCTCGCGCATGCTTATTCGCGACGACGGCACAATTGCCGGCACCGTGGGCGGAGGCTGTGTCGAAGCCGAAGTGTGGGCCGCGGCAAAGGACGTGATCCAGAAAGAACAGCCGCGCAAGATGACTTTCAATCTGAATCACGAGGCTGCTTACGACGCAGGTCTCATTTGCGGAGGAACGCTGGAAATTTTCGTCGAGCCAATTCTTCCGCAGCCGATGCTGTATCTCTTCGGCGGCGGCCACGTTTCCACCGCCGTAGCTCGCGTCGCTCATCAAGCCGGCTTCGCCATCGGAATCGTTGACGACCGCGAAGCTTTTGCAAACCTCGACCGCTTCCCGATGGCCTCCGAGATTTATTCCACCTACGAAGATGCTTTTGCGAAAATTCGCCCGAACCCTTCGAGTTACCTCTTGATTGTCACGCGCGGACACAAGGACGATATGCGCGTGCTTGCGTGGGCCGTCGATACTCCCGCGCGTTATATCGGCATGATCGGGAGTAAGCGCAAAGTGATCTCTGTCTATAAAGCGCTCGAGAAGGAAGGACACGATCTTGAGAAATTCGAGCGCGTCCACGCTCCGGTCGGACTCGATATCGGCGCCTTGGCTCCCGAAGAAATTGCCGTCAGCATCGCCGCCGAACTGATTGCCGTCCGCCGCAACGCGCCAAATCTACCTCACAAGGCCGTCAGGCTTTCCGACGTCGCCTCTCTGCAGCACGACTAGGTTGCCATGCTCGCAGCCGCCATTCTCGCTGCCGGCGAATCAACCCGGATGGGCCAGCCGAAGGCTTTGGTCTCAGTTCAGGGCCTCACCTTCGTCGAGCATCTTTTCACAGCCACGCGCCTGCCGCGCGTTGGTCTTACGCGTATCGTCCTCGGTGCGCACGCTGCAGAAATAGGTCCGAAATTGAAATTCGACCCAGCCATGGTCGTCTTTAATCCTGATTGGACCACAGGCCAACTGTCGTCCATCCACGCGGCAATCCGCAGCTTGCCTATCGAAGCCACGGACGGGATTATTCTCTGCCCTGTTGACCACCCGCTCGTTTCCCGTCGCCTTATTTCCGAGCTCATCGCTCAATTCGATTCCACTCGAAAAGCGATCGTCCTTCCGCTCTACCGCGGCAAACGCGGACATCCCGTTATTTTCCGCTCGACGCTCTACGACGAACTTCTCGCCGCGTCGCCAGAGGTTGGCGCAAGGCAAGTGGTATGGGCTCATCCGCGGGAAATACAGGAAGTGCCGACCGAAGAAGAGGGCGTAATTTTGAATCTCAACGATCCGGAAACTTTGAAGAAGGCGGCGACGCCACCTACTTCGAGCTAACTCGCGCGTTTCTTTGGCGTTCGAATCTCCGCTTCCGCAATTTTCTCGAGGACCACACTCAACGCGTCCATCGCAAGCTCAGCGGCGTGCATCGTGGCGGGAGGCAATTGGCCGAGCTCCTCGGAAATCCTCATTGCCGTGATTTCGCGCACTTCACTCAAGGTCCGATCAGCCAGTAGATCCGTAAGCACGGAACCAGCCGCGATCGACGCCACGCATCCCTGAGTTTTGAAACGGGCTTCCGCCACCCGTCCGTCCTGCACTCTTATCGCCAGCCGCATCGTATCGCCGCACACAGGATTCGTAACCTCGACGACCGAACTCGGATCAGTGAGGTTCCCGGCGTTGTGTGGATTTCGGAAATGTTCGAGGATTTTTTCGTTCAGCATGGCCCGGGTACGTACAGGACTAGCTGCCTCGAATTATAAGCCCGGCGTGCAGGATTTCCCAGAAACCTGCGCGGCGCCACTTCACAAAATTTGCTGCTGGACGATTTTTTGTGCCTCAATTCTTGGTAAACTATTCGGGGAACGAAACGCAAACCGCTTGCGGGGGCTTTCGCTTTTTGTTTCAATCCCATTGACAGTTAGAGGTTTACGATATAGTTTAAAGCCGTCCTAGCCTTCACTTTTCCGATTGGGCGCGGAAGGGTGACCAAACAACTCGCCTACTGAATCATTCAGGAGAAAAGCTGATGCGACGATTCCGATGCCTGTTCACCCTCGTGGCGACTGTCGCGCTCTGTGCAGGCGCCAGCTTCGCGCAGGACGGGAAGCTGAAGATTAAGGTCACGCCTAAGCAGGCGTACATTTTTGTCGACGGCAAGGCGATGCATGAAGGGGCGAGCCGCACCTTCCCACTCCCCGCCGGTAAGCACACCGTCGCCGTAGTGAACTACGGCTACAAAATCTCCACACAGGACGTGGACATTACCGCGGGCAAGACGACCGATATCAACGTCGTGCTCCAGGCTTACGGCGGCACCGTAAACGGGCCCTGGGGCCGCGTCTACCTCGGCGGAGGGTGGCCGCACGCCGCCGTTCTCTCCAATGGGACCAAGCCCGAGTATCTCGTCGGCCATGTCGACGAAATGAACAATGACTTCTGGATTTGGAAGCAGGAGCTGATTCTCCCGGTCGGACATCATCACCTGACCGTGACAAAGGAAGGCAAGACGGTGTGGGAAGGCGACGTCGACGTGCAGGCCAACAAGAAAGTTTCCGTCGATATGTCGAAGAACACGCAAAAGACCACGGAGTGGCCGCGAGGAACCAAGCTAAAGGATCTGCCTCGCTTCAAGGCAGGCACGGCAAGCGCAACGATCGCTGTCGCGCCCGTCACCGGCAACTTCTCCGCATCAGCAGGTCAGATCAATTGCGGCGACACTTCAAACCTCACCTGGCAGACCACCGAAACCGTCGACACAAATATCAGCAACGTGGGCCCTGTAGCGCCAAGCGGCACGCAAGGCGTCTCGCCAAAGGCTACGACCACCTATGACTTCAAATCCACCGGCCCAGGCGGCACAGTCTCAAACTCCGCCACAGTCAACGTAAACACCAAAGTTGACGCGAGTATCAGTGCGAATCCTGCGGAAGTTCACTACCGGAAGATCGGTGAAAAGGTGATCACTCAGGATAATTCCACCGTGACATGGAAGACCTCGAACGCTCAGGATGCGACGCTCAACGGGAACAAGGTTGATGTGAACGGCAGCCAGCAAGTGCAGGCTGCGCCGGCCGACGATTCGCAAGTACCCGAAGGCCAGCCAGCTCGCACTATTGATGAATCGAAAACCTACACGCTGAACGCCACGAATACCTGCGGCGGCAGCGCGACAGAAACCGCGAACCTTCATGTGACTGGTTCAGTGGAACCGATTCCCGCCGTGGTTCTCCAGAGCATCTTCTATCCCACGGATTATCCGGATCAGAAGCATCCGCAAGTGGGACTGGTGAAGAGCCAACAGCTGGAATTGTCCACTCTCGCGGGCGGATTCAAGAAGTATCTGGAATATGATCCGGACGCGAAGCTTTCGGTTGAGGCATTCGCCGACGTTCG
>DATNKB010000458.1:0-21826 GCA_035603595.1 Candidatus Dormiibacterota bacterium | reverse complement strand
CCCGCCACGCCCGTGACGTTCGCCTGGCCACCGAGGCGGCCTTCGCTGCCAACCTCGCGAGCTACGCGCGTTACTTCAGCGGCGAACGAACGCAACTGCTCGACCATCGTGTTCAGCGTTTCTTTGAGCTGCAGGATTTCTCCGCGGACGTCCACCGTGATCTTCCGCGAAAGGTCTCCGCTCGCAATGGCCGTCGCCACCTCCGCGATGTTGCGCACCTGGCCGGTCAGGTTGCTGGCCATGAAGTTCACGTTGTCCGTCAAGTCCTTCCACGTACCGCCTACGCCGAACACCTGCGCCTGGCCGCCCAGTTTTCCTTCCGTGCCAACTTCGCGCGCCACGCGCGTCACTTCTCCAGCAAATGCGTTCAGCTGGTCCACCATCGTGTTGATCGTGTTCTTCAGCTCGAGAATTTCGCCCTTCACGTCCACCGTAATCTTGCGTGAGAGGTCGCCTCTCGCCACCGCCGTGGTCACTTCGGCGATGTTGCGCACTTGGGCCGTCAAGTTACCGGCCATCGAGTTCACGGAGTCAGTAAGGTCTTTCCAAGTGCCCGCGACACCGGGCACGTTGGCCTGTCCGCCAAGCCGGCCCTCGCTGCCGACTTCTCGGGCCACGCGCGTCACTTCTCCGGCGAACGCGTTTAGCTGGTCCACCATCGTGTTGATCGTTTCTTTCAGAAGTAGAATTTCACCGCTGACGTTCACGGTGATTTTCTTGGAGAGGTCACCGCTTGCGATGGCAGTCGAAACTTCGGCAATGTTTCGCACCTGGCCTGTCAAGTTGCTCGCCATCGAGTTCACGGAGTCAGTGAGGTCTTTCCAGGTGCCTCCAACTCCTGGCACTTGCGCCTGGCCGCCCAGCTTTCCGTCAGTACCAACCTCGCGTGCCACGCGCGTCACTTCGGATGCGAACGACCTCAACTGGTCCACCATCGTGTTGAGCGTGTCTTTCAGTTCGAGAATTTCACCCTTCACGTCCACCGTAATCTTGCGTGAGAGGTCGCCTCTCGCCACCGCCGTCGCGACTTCCGCGATGTTTCGCACCTGACCGGTCAAGTTGCTAGCCATGAAGTTCACGTTGTCGGTTAGGTCTTTCCAGGTTCCGCCCACTCCGGGCACTTCAGCTTGCCCACCCAACTTCCCTTCGGTGCCGACTTCGCGTGCGACGCGCGTCACTTCGCCAGCAAATGCGTTCAGCTGGTCCACCATCGTGTTGATGGTGTTCTTCAGCTCGAGAATTTCGCCCTTCACGTCCACCGTGATCTTGCGCGAGAGGTCGCCGCGCGCAACCGCCGTCGTTACTTCTGCAATGTTGCGCACCTGGCCGGTCAGGTTCCCGGCCATTGAGTTGACTGAGTCCGTTAGGTCCTTCCACGTTCCCGCCACGCCAGGCACGTTGGCTTGACCACCGAGCCGGCCTTCGCTGCCGACTTCGCGGGCCACGCGCGTCACTTCGCCGGCGAACCGGTTCAGCTGATCCACCATCGTGTTCAGGGTTTCTTTGAGCTGTAGGATTTCTCCGCGGACGTCCACTGTAATCTTGCGCGAGAGGTCACCGGTCGCAATGGCGGTGGCCACTTCGGCGATGTTTCGCACTTGGCCGGTCAAGTTGCTGGCCATGAAGTTCACGTTATCAGTCAAGTCCTTCCACGTGCCGCCAACGCCGGGCACCTGCGCCTGGCCGCCCAACTTCCCTTCCGTACCCACTTCGCGCGCCACGCGCGTTACTTCTCCGGCGAACGCGTTCAGCTGGTCGACCATCGTGTTGATCGTGTCTTTCAACGCGAGGATTTCGCCCTTCACGTCCACCGTGATTTTGCGTGACAAGTCGCCGCGCGCTACGGCCGTGGTCACTTCCGCAATGTTGCGCACTTGCGCGGTCAAGTTACCAGCCATCGCGTTAACAGAGTCGGTGAGGTCCTTCCACGTTCCCGCCACGCCAGGCACGATTGCCTGTCCGCCGAGCTTTCCATCCGTGCCCACTTCGCGCGCCACGCGCGTCACTTCCGATGCGAACGATCGCAACTGGTCCACCATCGTGTTGATGGCTTCCTTCAGCTGCAAAATTTCGCCTCGGACGTCCACCGTAATTTTGCGCGAAAGGTCGCCGCTCGCCACCGCCGTAGCTACCTCAGCGATGTTGCGTACTTGACCCGTCAAGTTGCTCGCCATCGAGTTGACTGAGTCCGTGAGGTCCTTCCACGTCCCCGCCACGCCGGGCACTTGCGCTTGTCCGCCAAGTTTTCCATCGGTTCCCACTTCGCGCGCCACGCGCGTCACTTCTGAAGTGAAAACGCCGAGCTGCTGAATCATCGTATTTACGATCGTGGCGGAGCGAAGGAATTCGCCTTCGAGTGGCCGGCCATCAACGTCCAGCTGCACCGTTTGCGTCAGATTGCCTTTCGCTACGGCGGCGATCGCTCGCGTCACTTCCGTTGTCGGCCGTAGCAAGTCATCAACAAGCGTGTTGACGGAGACTTCCATCTCTCCCCACGCAGCCTTGGGAAGATGAAAACGCATTCGCTCTCGTGTTCGCCCTTCCTTTCCCACCACCTGTCCTACGCGCTTTAATTCCCTTGCCATTTGCTGGTTGGCGGCGACGATGTCGTTGAACGTGTCTGCAATCTTGCCTGGGAGCCCGGTCCAATTCCCCGGTAGTCGAACGGAAAAATCCCCGTCGCGCATAGTCTGGAGGCTTGCGAGGATCACGCTCATGTTGGCGGCAACAAGTTCTTCGCCCGCCGCAGTCTGGCCGTTGCTTTTTGCACTTTTTGCTACAGGTTCAGCTTCCACCGTTGCGGTTGCCGCTGTCTTGGCAGGGTCAGTTCTTTTCATACCTCTTCTCCCAACTGAGACTTTCTCAGAGGCGACTTATGTTGGATTTTCGGCGTTGCGATGCGAAAGGTCATGAGTTAGAAAACGCTTTATTGAGTCTACCTTGGGCCTGGTTTTAGCGGCCACGCGCTACGAGCGGAAGTTCCTCATTCGGACGTCCTCAGCCGGACTTGAACCGTTGTTGATAGCACAAACTTACCCGGCCCTACCTACAGTGATTAGTGTATTTAGCGGTGTTCTGTTGGCTTTTTGTGAACTTCGAGGAAAGACGTCCGTGGTTTATAGAAGACGACTGATGGTCAATTCCTACGTCGCTGGCGCAGCCTTTCACGATTGAAATTTTGAGAGATCCATCTTAGCCAGAAATGAAAAAGGGAGGCCTACTACTGGCCTCCCTTTAAAACTACAGAGAACGATCCTAGCTCGTGCTGCCCGAAGACGTGCGCCGCACTTGTGGCTCGTTCGCCGGATAATCGGATGACGACTCGCCGGTCGAGGAAATGTCATCCGCGCCCGTGCTCTTCATGACTTCCTTGGCTCGCTTGATTTCGTCCGACGTGTCGCAGTGAACCGACAAGAGGATTCCACCTTTCTGGATTCGTCCTTCATATCGTTTTGCCTCGTACTCCGGAATTCCGAGGCCAATCAACGCGCCTGTGAATCCACCAACCGCGCCGCCAACACCGACCCCGGCGAGAGCAGCCATGATCGGTCCGGCCGCGATAAATGGGCCGACACCGGGAATCGCCAATGCGCCAATTCCGGCGAGCAGCCCGAGCGCGCCACCCAGCACCGCGCCGGAACCTGCTCCGGTAGCTGCTCCTTCTGGTGCCTTCGTAGCTTTCTGAGTTCCAATTTCCTTGCCGCCGAGATTGTCGGGCAGCAACGCCGAGATATCGGCCGCGGGAAAGCCGGATCTTACGAGCGTGTCTGTAGCATTATCCGCGCTCGGCAAGCTTGAATAGATTCCAAATACAGCCGTCTTTTTTGACATCTTCATGGCTCCTTGTGTGGAATTGTTGGTTCCCTTTATTTCGCTTACCTCTTACTGCGATTGCTTTGGGGGAGCCACTTCGAGTTGATCCGTCACATTATTCGCCCCCGCAATTGCGACAGCCTTGGATTCGATGGCGGCCTTTTCGTCTTCGGACCGAACTGGACCTTTCAACGTGACTTTGCCGTCTTGCGTAATGATCTTGATGTTGTGCGCATAAGTCGAAAGCGACTTGTCTTTCATGATGGAGCTGCGAATTTCCTTGGTGATGTTGCGGTCGGCGGCATTCATCTTTTGCTGGTCGGCCGTCGTTGCTCCTTTGTTGGCGTCACCCTGATTCGTTTTGGTATTGTCCGGCGCATTCTGCTGCGCACGAACTTGCGGGCCGGCACCCAACCACAAGCCCAGAACCGTGCTCGCGGTCAACAGCAGCCCTTTTGACATTCTTGGTACGCTAGCCATTTCGATTCACCCCCGGCGGAAGTTGCGGATTCCTCTTTCTGACTTAACAAACTATTGTCAGTCCGCTTCATTCGCCATACTGAGAACGGAGTAGATTGATGGATAGTGCGCAGTAGAGCGGCTGAGCTGAAGTTGTAGTGGGTATTCCCCACGCGAGGAGCGCCGGTCGAGCAACAAAAACGTACAGGAAATCATTCATCTCCCTAGTCCTAAGAGTGTATAGGTGCCTGAAGCGGGGCGCCGCAGAATGGTCAAAAGAAGAGAGTCACTCACTCGCTCAAACCAGAAGGAGGCACCATGAAACCAACGTCACTTGCGGGGCTTGTGCTAATCGTATTAGGAGTAATTGCGCTCGCTTATCAAGGAATTACTTACACAACCCAGAAAAAGGTCTTAGACGTGGGACCGATCCAAGCAACCAAGACGGAGCACAAAACGATTCCGTTGCCTCCCATTTTCGGCGGAATCGCTTTGGTTGGTGGAATCATTCTGATGATGGCGGGCGCGAAGGAAGCTTAAGAATAATTCCTCGGCGCAGGGTAAACCAAATCACTAACCGACGTGTCCGAAACCGACGTTCACTATCCTAAGACAATCCGAATTCGGTGCACCGCCCCATCGTCAATGAGTGGAATGTTGGCCGGCCCAGCTTGCAGTTTTCCGTCGAGTTGAGTGATCGCCACCCCGCGCGTTACACCCGAGGGATTTTCTACTTTGATTTTGTAGACCGCCGAGTGGTATTTGAACTCGATCGAGTAACCGGGCCAGTTTCGAGGAATACAAGGGTCGATCGAAAGCGTCATCCCGCGCAGACGGAATCCAAGAATCCATTCGATGCCCGTGCGGTAAAGCCAACCGGCTGAACCCGTGTACCATGTCCAGCCGCCACGGCCCACGTGCGGTGTCTCGGCATAAATATCACCGGCTACTACGTACGGCTCCACCTTGTATTTCTGCACGCCAGCCCGGGAGTTGGTGCGATGGATCGGACTGATCATGCGAAAAAGCTCGGTGGCTTTGTCGCCATCGCTGAGCGCCGCGAATGCAATCGCCATCCACGTGGCCGCATGACTGTACTGCCCGCCATTTTCCCGGATTCCCGGCAGATATCCCTTGATGTAGCCTGGATCATGATCCGGATGGTTGAAGGGCGGCGTTAAAAGCAGAATCAAGCCGTCCTTTGGTCGCACCAAGTGCTTCTCCGCCGCTGCCATTGCGCGCGCCCCGCGGCCCGGCTCCGCAGCGCCGCTCATGATTCCCCACGTTTGTGCGATCGAATCGATTCGGCATTCCGTGTTCTGCGCGGAGCCGAGCGGGGTGCCATCGTCGAAATAGGCGCGCCGGTACCAGTCACCGTCCCATCCTTCGCGTTCGAGCGCAGCTTTCAACGCACTCACATGCAGCCGCCAGACTTCTGCACGCTTGCCCTCGCCGCGCGCATCCGCGATCTTGGCAAACTCCCAAAGAATCGTATGCAAGAACCAGCCAAGCCACACGCTTTCACCCTTGCCATCCTGGCCGACGCGATTCATCCCGTCGTTCCAATCCCCGGTGCCCATCAATGGGAGACCATGCGCTCCCAACGAAAGGCTGCGATCAAGTGCTCGCGCACAGTGCTCGAACAAAGTGGCACGGGTCTCTGAGACTCGGGGTTCGAAGTACGATTCTTTTTGGCCTTCTGCCAACGTGTCGCCTTCAAGAAACGGAATCATTTCTTCGAGAACAGCCATGTCGCCCGTGGTCTCGATGAACTGAATCACAGCGTAAGGGAGCCAAAGCAGATCGTCGGTCATGCGCGTGCGAATTCCGCGTCCCGAAGGGGGGTGCCACCAGTGCTGCACATCGCCTTCGACAAACTGCCTCGATGCAGAGCGCAGCAGATGATCGCGAGCTACGCTCCGTTTCGCTACGCCCAGCGCTATCACATCCTGCAGTTGATCGCGAAAACCGTACGCGCCGCTCAATTGATAAAACGCGGCACGCGCCCACACGCGGCAACTAAGTGTTTGGTAAAGCAACCAGCGGTTGAGCATCAGATCCATGCCCGGATCGGGCGTGTTCACTTGCACCGCCCCCAGCAGATCGTCCCAGCGGCGCGTGACATTCAACAACACCTGATCAAGATCGGCGCTGCGACAGCGTTTGATCAACTCGCGCGCCTGGTCTCGGTTTTCAGCCTGACCGAGTAAGAAAACAACTTCTGCGCGCCCCCCGGGCTTCAACTCTATGACTGTCTGAAGCGCAGCACAGGGATCAAAACCGGCGCCGACCTTCTGAGAAAGTGATGCGCTTCGTTCAAGCGCCGCAGGTCGATCCGGTCCGCCGTTCCGGCCGAAAAACTCGGAACGGTCCGCCGTATAGGACGTCTGCCGGCCGCAAAGGTCCGCAAACGCGAGTCGGCCACCAAATTCGCCCGCCCACGCGCTCCGGGCCGTCAACGCGCCGGTCGTCGCATCAATTTCGGTGATGATGTATGGCGCAGTCGCGCTGCGCGAACTTCCCAGTACCCACTCAGCATAAGCGGTGACCGAGAGGCGACGGGCGCGCCCCGAAGTGTTTTCCAAAGCGAGCCGTGAGATTTTGATCGGGTCATCCGGAAACACAAATTGCAGCAACTCATGCGCGAGGCCATGCGATGTATGCTGGAAACGCGTGTATCCCTGGCCGTGCCGTGCCACATACGTGGCCGTATCGTCTCGAATCGGTAGCGCTGTTGGACTCCAAACCTCGCCGGTATTCTCGTCGCGGATGTAAATCGCTTCGCCCGGGGGGTCGATGACGTGATCGTTGGACCAAGGAGTGAGCTGATTTTCGTGGCTATTGATCGCCCACGTAAATCCGGCACCGGACTCTGACGCAATGAATCCGAAGCCCGGATTTGCAATCACATTGACCCAGGGCTCGGGCGTTCGCAATCCCGCATCGAGTACCGTCACATACTCACGGCCATCTTCGCTGAAGCCACCAAATCCATTGAAAAACTGCAGCCGTTCCCGCGGCGCAGGAATCTCAGCATACTTGCTGGGACGGGTGATCCTAGTCGGCGCAAGGAAACCCGTCTCGCGCACCTGAGCTCTCGAAATCTGCTCCGCGAGCGTGCCGCGGCGGCTCAGGAGCACTACGCGCGCAATCACTTGCAACTGCGCCCGCGCCGCGGCAGTCAGTAAGTCACCCCGCAACAAAAAAATCTTTCCGCTCGCTGAGCTCGTGTCTGGCGAGAGCCTTAGCTGGCTCCCGCGTACCAGCGCCTCGAGTGAGCCTTGTAATTCCTGCACGTAAGACGCGGCTCTTTCATTGATTATCACCACGTCGGCCGACAGTTGCTTCATCCGCCAGTACTCGTGAGCACGCAACAGCTGGCGGATAAGGTCAAAATCCTCCGTATCGTCAATGCGCGCCAGCACGATCGGCAGGTCCCCTGAGATTCCCTGCGCCCACAGTGTGGATAGTTCCAAAGAAGTCGCGCTTAATACGTCGGGAGGCGGTCGCAGCGACGCATCGGAGTAAAGCACAGCATTCGCGAGTCTCTGGAAAAGATGGGCTTCGTCCGGGCTTATTCCAAGATGTTGAAGCTGGACTTGTGCCTGCGTCCAGGCCAGGGTTCGAGATCGTTCATATGTCCTCGGGTCGCGATGTTTATCCGCCAAGTCCAAGACCTCTTCGCGTGTGGAGGCAACAACCGTCGAGTAGATCACGTGCGCGGTCTTGCCCGGCGGAATATGCACCGTCATCCTGAGCGATATCGCTGGATCGAGCACCGGACCAACCGTGTTCGAAAGTGGCCGGCCGTCGAAAACCGAAATCGGATCTCGTGAACTCCTCGTACGGCCAAGAAATTTTGCGCGATCGGTCTCATACTGCAATTCGCCGATAGTCTCCGCTTCCGACGCAACCACATGCGCCACCCACACAGATGGCTCATCCTCGGAGCGCTTGCGACGCGTAGCGACAATCGCCGCCACGTCAGAGACAAACTCCGTTTCGACGAAAAGATTCGCAAATGCCGGATGGGCCACATCGGCAGCCTGCAAGGTGAGCGACAATTCCGCGAATGAAGTCACTTGAATGTCACGAGCGCGCACACCCAGGTTCGTGATGGAGACTCGCCGGACTTCGGCATCGTCCTCGGACGACACGACCACTTCAAGCGTTGTACTCAGAGCTCGGTCACGCCGCTTGATCTCAGCGTGATCCTCATAGAAGACCGCCTCGTAAGAATCCGCCTCCACTCCGCATGGTTGGTAGCCTGCGGACCAGACAGCGCCTGTCTGCTCGTCGCGAAGGAAGATGTAAGTCCCCCAGCAGTCGCGGGTCAGGTCCTCTCGCCAGCGAGTAATCGCAATATCGCGCCAGCGGCTGTATCCCGAACCGGCAGCTGTAAGCATCACCGAGTAGCGGCCATTCGAAAGTAGTTGCGTCCTCGGAGTCGCGTCGTGCGGCGTACGGAACCGGCGCACCACGGGTGGAATCAGTTCTCGAACCTGTGCCGTTGCCGAAACTTCTTCAGCGCGTGGCCTCGCCACGAGCACGTCACGCGGCGTGCGCTCCTGCAGCAATAGTTCCGTGGCTTGCACGATCGGCTCGAAATGGAAGCGGTTTCGCATCACTCCTTCCCGCAAAGCATTCGCATATGCCACAAGCGACATTCCCTGATGGTGCGCCATGAAAGCTCGCACTATCCCGACGTCCTTTCCCTCCGGCAGCCGGCTACTCGTATAATCGAGCGCTTCATAGAAACCGTAAGCGCCCAGTCCGCCGGCACGGGTGAGAACTGCCAGATTCTCCACGGCCGCGTTTGGCTCAACCATTGCTGCGAGAGCAGTCGCGTACGGCGCTATCACGAGATCCTGGCTCAAGCCGCGCTTGAGCCCCAGCCCAGGCACCCCAAAACTCGAATACTGATACGTGAAGTCGATATCGCGCGCATAGTAGGCGGATTCTGAAACCCCCCACGGAACGCCCCGCTCCGTTCCATATTCAATCTGCCGAAACACAACGTGTATATCAGTCTGGCTGAGAATGCTTTCAGCCGGCGACCGCATCACGAGCCCAGGCATCAAGTACTCGAACATCGAACCCGACCATGAAACGAGCGCGGAACCGCGTCCCACCGGCGTCAGCGCGCGGCCAAGATGAAACCAGTGCGACGAAGGCACATCGCCTTTCGCAATGGCGATAAAGCTCGCCAAGCGAGCCTCTGAGGCGAGTAAATCGTAGCAACTCGAATCCAGGCTTCCTTCACCTGCTCGATATCCAATGGAAAAAAGTTTGCGCGACGGATCGAAGAGAAAACTGAAGTCCATTTCGTCGAAGAATCTCTTACACAGCACAGCGATCTCTTGAAGACGCTTGCAGAGCTCTCCAGATTCAGCAGAAGATTCCTCGAAGACGTCAACGAGTGCATCGATTCGGCCTGACACATTCGAATTCTCGTCCGCGGCGGACGCCATTCTTGCGCGAAGCGCCGTCAGTTCACGAATAGAAGCCTGGAATCGTTCGGGTGCGGTCGCCAGGGTTGGAAGAACCTTAAAAAATGGCTCGATCGCGGCCCATATTGGGGCGTCGTCCTGAAAGCGATGCGCCATGGCTACAATTTCCCTCGGATCCAGCCGGAGCCAGGGAATCAAGATCCTCGCATCTCGATAATGGCTTTCAACAGACGCGAATATAGCCGCAGCCCACGCTCGCAATTCTGAATCAGTCGGATCGCCCCGTTCTTGCACCAACGTCTGTGCAATATCTGTGACGTTACGCGCCTGCTCGCGTAACTCAACGATCCGCGCAGCCCAGTCCCGCGCATCAGCAGGAGGCTGGCTGACAAGCGGCACCAGGGCATCGACCGCATTGACGAGGTGCCTCTGCGTGACTGTCTGCGTGCGGCGAATATCACTGCTCTTCGAAAGAGCCTCTCGCAAGAGAGCAAGCGAATCTTCCAGTCCTTCCAGAAACCGCGCTTGAGACGAGGAACTCTGGATCAATTCGCGGCACCCGTTGCCGAGCGCCAGCAAATGCCCGGCAATATTTCCGCTGTCAACGGTCGAAACATATTTTGGATCAAGCGGACGAAGGTCGCGTGTGTCGTACCAATTGTAAAAGTGGCCGCGAAATCGCTCCATTTCGCCCATCGTCTCGAGCGTCGCTTCCCATCGCTCCACAGAATCGCGTGCGCCAATCCAGCCGAAATCACATGCGGCAAGCGTGGACAGAAGATATAGGCCGACATTTGTCGGCGAAGTGCGGTGGGCCACGACGCCCTTGGGATCCTCTTGAAAATTGTCCGGCGGAAGAAAATGGTCGGCAGCTGAAACGAACGTCTCGAAGAATCGCCACGTTCTACGCGAAATGGCTCGCAGCGATTTCACCTCAATTTCAGAGAGCGCTTCTAATCGAGGCGGCCGCGGAGGAAGGCTGATCCCCCAGGCCACGGCTGGCGCGGCAGCCCACACAATTATGAACGGCAGTGCGGCAGGAAGGCCGGAGCGGTGTACAACCTCGATAATCGCGAAACTGCCGCCCGCAAGTATGATGGCGCCGTTCATCCGCGCGAAAATTCCGAGAAGATTCAAATCCACTGTGCGCTTGGCGTGAGCGGCCGTCACCCATTCCAGAAGATGGTTTCGCGTGATGAACAGGCGGCCGAGGGTACGCACAATCGCGTCCAGCATCAGCCAGGTTTGATAAGCAAGAAAGACAATCGTCAAAGCGGTTTGAGCGGCTCCTAGCAGAAAATCCGAAAGAAGGTCACGAAAATGGCTGCGTTTCGAAATTCCACCCAGTCGCGTGTTTAGTCCCGTCAAAAACGGAATGAAAGCGGGAATTGAGATCGTCGCAAGGACGAATGCTGTCCAGATCCAGGGAGAGACTTCGGGAATCAGCCAGCCTGCAAGGAGCGTCAGAAACATCGCAGGCGCCGAAAGGCTCCGTCGCAGATTGTCGATCATCTTCCAACGGCCCAAGGCTGGAATGCGCACTTTAGCGCTTTTTTCGGCGGCCGCTCGGCGAAGTCCGAGAATCCAGGGCAGCAACTGCCAGTCGCCGCGCGCCCAGCGTTGCTGCCGAGCCGCAAATGCCTCATAGTTCGACGGAAATTCGTCGAAAAGCTCTATGTCCGTCGCCAGCGCCGTCCTCACAAAGATGCCTTCGAAGAGATCGTGGCTGAGGAGAGCGTTGTCGCGCACTTTCCCAGCCAGCGCCGTTTCGAAGGCATCAATGTCGTAAATTCCTTTTCCGGTGTAGGAGCCCTCTCGAAAAAGATCCTGATATACATCCGACACAGCGGATGCATAGGGGTCAATCCCACTAGGCCCCGAAAAAATTCTTTGGAACAATGACCCTTCTCGGTTCGTCGGCAGCGATGGAGTAATTCGCGGCTGCACCAGCCCGTAACCGTCAATTACCCGGCCGTCAACCGGGCTGAACTGCGGACGGTTCAATGCGTGGGCCATCGTGCCAACCAGACGAGCCACGGCCCCGCGAGGCAATCGCGTGTCAGCGTCCAGCGTAATCACGTACCGAACACCCGGCACAATCTCGGGCGCCTGCCCACCGACCGCTATGAAAGACGTCACACTGGAACCACGCAAAAATTGGTTTAGCTCATGCAGTTTCCCGCGTTTCCGCTCCCACCCCATCCATTTCTGCTCGCTCTCATTCCAAAGACGCTTGCGATGAAACAAGAGAAAACGGTTGCCCCCGCCCTCCACTGGGCCATATCTCTGGTTCAATGCTGAGATTCCCTCATACGCAGCCGCTAGCAGTTCTTCATCTCCAGGCTCGGCCTCGTTGAGGGCATCCGCCCAATCGGACAGCAGTGCAAATCGAAGATCGCCATCTGGATTCGCCAGATAGTGAATTTCCAATCGCTCCACCTGTTCTTTTACGAATTCCTGCGAGGTCAAGAGCGTTGGTACCACCACCATCGCGCGAAAGTCCGCCGGAACACCTGCACGAAAATCCATGCGCGGGAGAGGGCGAGGGCCCAGCAAATCAGTGACAACCCGGTTTATAAGGGCGATTGCCAGATCCGAAGCCGGAACAATTGCGAGCAGACTAAACAGCACAAGATATTTTGTGCTTAGACCTAATTCCTGAGCGTGAATCACAGGAATCGCCGCGATAATTGCTGTCAACAGGGCGATAGTGCTGAGGTAGCCAGGAATGGCCGCTCGCACGTATAGACGTAAAGCCCAGCGTCTCCATAGCAGCTTGAAATTGAGCTCTCGTTCAAACGACAACCGACCTTGCGAGATGAGATAAAAACCTGGATCGGATTTTTTGTTATCGCCAGGCTGTCCATTGCGCTGCGGCTCCGCACTTCCGGTTTTTGCGCGTTGCACGGCACGACGGGCAACCTCGATCTCTGAAAAACGCGATCCGCGCGAAAGGTCTTCAATTGCGTGGCGGTACTGATCCCGTGTTTCGAAATCCATCTCGCCAAAATTGCTTCCTTCCCGCAGGATTTCGTCCACCAGGCTGACGCTTTCAAAAAATGTCTGCCAATCGAATGCCGACGTCAGCCGCATGCTCGTGATGATGTTGCGCACCGTCACGCTCATCGCGGCTTGTTCTTGATGTTCCGCGCGCACCACTTCATCTGCTGATGAACCTTGCGCGGAGAGTCGCTCGTCGAGCCACAGCAGAATGGGCCCAACCCGGGGATCGAGATCACGCAACCGCTGGACAAGCTGCACCGCAAAGGCTCGGTCCAAAGGTTTGCTTTCGAGGCTCCGCAACACGGCCGCTGGCGCTACCGGCGCGGGCCCACCGGTGCCCAGAAGGCTGTCCGCAATCCGATCCGCTTCCTCACGCGCGACTCGGCTGCGCACGATTCGTTCGGAAACGCGGCGGAGATTTTCTACGAGCACCACCCGTAAAGTGATCGCCACCGCCCAAAGCTCCCCGATCGTGAGGGGTTGAATGCGCTGGTACGCCGCAATAAATCGCCGCAAGATTTCGGGATCGAACCGGCTGTCGGTATGCGCCACATATGCCCAAGCGACACCATAGACCCGCGGATAGCCTTCCAGAGGACCGGCAGAAAGTTTGGGAAGTTTTCGATAAAACCCGGGAGGCAAATCGTCACGAATCTCGCGTAGCTGCTCTTCGACGATATAGAAATTGTCGACGAGCCATTCCGCGGCCGGAGTGATTGCTTGCTCGCGCGAAATCGCTTTGGCGGTTGCCTGATAGTATTCGAGCAGAACGCGGCCGTTCTCCAATACGCGAGGTAGCAACGGACGGCCTTCGCCTACGGTTTCCGTCACTGTCTGAGCAGCCGCCAGCGACTCGGCATGCTGTTCGAGTCGTTCCACGCTGAACAGCTCGGCGCGAATCGGTTCTTCGTGTTCGGGAAACACTACTAGCGGCGCCTGAGACATGATCCCTTCTTACTCCAAATTACGTCTGTACAAGAGAAAGAGCTAGAGCATACGTGAAAATTGGCGAAGGCGTTCGTTTGCTCAGAAGAAGCACCGCGGCCGCTGCATACTTTCGCGACTTATTGGGGCGCCGGCGCGCTATATCCTTGATCTTTAATCTGGACGTGGTGGCAAATTTACAAGGAAGGAGCGTTGATCACTGCCAGAAGATCTGCGTCTGACCAAGACTGCGGAGTGCGTCGAACGTGAGTGATCCGCGAAGCGCTGCTGCTACAGGCGCCCTATCCCGCTTTGCGCAGGTCCGGTTGCACTACGCTTACGGGATCCTGCGCTCCTCGAGCTGACAGACCGCGTTTCGAAATTGTCGCTCGCAGAATTCGCTCCAGATCCATCCTGCGATATGGGTGGCAAAGGAAATCAAAAGCTCGCAAATTCAATGCCGCCAGATAATCCCGATATTCCTGGGGGCAGGACGGCGCGCACACCACGATCGCCGGGATCTCAGCCGGCTGCCGTTTCAGATGCCGTACCACCTCGCGGTAGGTGCCGTCGATCAGCCAAAAGCCGCAAAAGCACGCGTCCACGGTCTCTCTGGAGAGTGCCGATCGCACTTCATCCACGCCACGGGTCCAAATCGTTCTTAGCGGATACGCCGCGAGGAGGTCGCGCATACTGGTACTGATTGCCGGTTCCGCGGTCGCTACCAATATCGTCAGATGAGCCAGCGCTGGCTCAACAATTTCGACCGCTTCGTGCCGCGATACACTTGTGGCATTTTCATTCGCGGCTCTCGACTGATTCATGGGAATTTTGCCTTTCTGTTTGGACGAGAAGAAGGATGAAAATCGGCCCAGCCCTCCAACCTTGCTTTCACAAGGTCACCGAATCTCATCCTCCTTCCGTACTGCAATCATCGTTGAAATAAATTCCTTCAACAATACAGATTAGGCGTTAGGAAAATTAGGAACTTCCTGTAGTTAGTCTTAAGGGCAGCCCGCGAAAGAGGTTTTGATTAGCTGTCGCAAATGAATACTAATTCATGCGCAGGTTCTGTCTGCGAGATTTATTCTTACTCGCCGAGAGCAACCGAATTCAATTAGGCTTCGACAATTTGATTTCGCACGGCGTAACGGACCAGTTCGCTCACGGTGTGCAATTGCAACTTGCGCATGATATTGGCGCGGTGCGTTTCCGCTGTTTTTACGCTGATGCAAAGCGACGACGCCACTTCTTTGCTGCTCTTTCCCTCCGCGAGCAACTGCACAATTTCCCGCTCCCGCGAAGTCAGCCGATCGCGTAATGACGTCGGAAGTTCCGAGCGCATCCGCCCTTCCTTGAAATTCGTCAGCATCACCTCAGTTGCCCGAGGGGTCAGAAACGGTTTGTGATTCGCAAGCGTTTCAACCGCGATGATCAGATCTCGATCAGAGTCGGACTTCACAATGTAACCTCGCACCCCGGCCTCCAAAATGTCTCGAATCAGCTGGTCCGAGTAGTGTACGGACAAGATCAGTATCTCCGTGTTCGGTGACTCTTTTCGAATCCTGCGTGCAGCATCCACGCCATTCAGATCGGGCATGCTGATATCGAGAATCGCGATATCCGGCTTCAATTCCTGAGCCTTGGTGACGGCTTCCCGTCCCGTATGAGCCTCTCCGCAAATTTCCCATCCCGGATGCGATTGCAACATCCCTTTGATACCGCGACGCATAAGATCGTGATCATCGGCGATTAGAATTCGGAGGGCTTTGGTCATCGTTTACTCCTACAGCGAGATTACCTCTTGATTGTACAAGAGGCCGGCGATCAGCTTGAGCAACCGACTGAATCACAGCTGATCGCCCTAATTACTGCCAGGAAATCCGTACGTACCTTAGTCCGCTTCCGGTGCTCGGCCTATCGGAGGCATCCTTTAGTACTCCTAGGTAAAAGCCTGTAATTTTGACAGAATTTAAGCCACTTACGGGCTACCCGGAAGCCCCCCATAGCTCATTCGACAGGGAGGCTTGAGATAATTGTCGTTCCGTCTGGCCGGGATTTCACTTGAAGCCAACCGCCCAGTTGCCTAACCCGTTCCCTCATTCCTCGAATGCCCACGCCCAGCTGGCCGCCGCTGCTGTTCAGCGCTGCTAAGACGTCATCCGGGATTCCCTTACCCTTGTCTGCCACTTCCAAACGCACGATGCCCAACCGTCGGGTGATTCGGACACTGGCCGTATCGCTACCGGAGTGGCGAAATATGTTCGTCAGGCTTTCCTGTACGATTCGGAAGAGGGTTCTTTCCACGATTTCTGCGAGCCGTTCTTGGCCGATTGAAACGTCCAAATCGACTTTCACCTTGCTTCGTTGCGTGAAACCGTCGATGAACCACTCCAACGCAGATCTCAGCCCCGCGTGGTCGAGCGTCGGGGGATACAAAAGATACGACAGCGTGCGAGTCTCGTCCGATGCCTTCTGCGATAGATCGATCGCTTCTCGCAGCATTTCTGAAGCGGTTAAGTCGATTTCGGTAATTCTTGCGCTGACCGCCGAAAGATGAATCACCAGCGCCGCTAAGCTCTGCCCGGTGCTGTCGTGCAGCTCTCGCGCAATGCGCCTGCGTTCCTCATCTTGCAGTTGGAGCAAACGGCCGGAGAGATTGCGGAGTGCCTCTTCGGCATCTTTTCGCGAAGTGATGTCTCTGTTGATTTCAAGGACGCCGATCGTCCGTCCTTTCTGATCGTGCTGCAACACCTGGCGGCTTGCTACGTGGATTCGCCTTCGATCCTTCCTAAGGTGCACCAGCTCGCCTTCCCAAGAGCCTCGGCTAAGCAGTTTTTCCTGCCAACTTTCGAACGGCTCTGGAAACTGAGTTCCGAGGAGTTGATGCGATATATTGCCGCAGGCTTCGGCAGGCGACCAACCGTAAGTCTCCTGCGCCCCCCGATTCCAGAACAAAATCACGCCATCCACATCGCGAACCATGATCGCATCGTGGGCGAGTTGCAATAATTCCGTTTGCTTTCTTAAATCCTCGATTGTTCGCCGCTCTTCCGTTCGATCGTCGATAGCAAGTAGTATCCATCGCCCCGAGTTGTCTTCGCTCGCCACTTGTCGGGCATTCAAAACAAGAAACTTTTGTCCCGCCCCCGGAAAATCGCGGCTGATCTCGTAATTCCTCAATTCACCTTTTGGTCCAACGACGTTCCTGAGCGACGATAGCAGCGCAGGTATGTTCCATTCCCCGCTGTTGAATTCACTCAAGAGCCGGTTTTCGATCTCACGGCGCGTAACTCGGAATGTCTCCAGGAAGGCTCGATTTGCGGAAATTATCCGCAAATCCTCATCGAGGACTATAACGGACTCCCGAATTGTTTCGGCCATCGTCTCTGCATAGGCTCTGGATTCGATGGCCTTCACGTTTCGTTCATCGGTGTTCATCAGGATTCACAGCAGGCAGCCGCCTCCCCAATCGCCCGAATTGTCCCGGATGAGGATACCGTGCGAGCGGAGGAATTGGCTAGCGGAGGGCAACATCTACCGGGCTGCCGATAGATTCTTGCCCCCAAAGAACGGCTTGTGTTGCCCGATT
Source organism: Candidatus Dormiibacterota bacterium (assembly GCA_035603595.1). Classification (GTDB taxonomy): domain Bacteria; phylum Acidobacteriota; class Terriglobia; order Acidiferrales; family UBA7541; genus Palsa-295. Next base: position 4,585 of record DATNKB010000458.1, on the reverse strand, counting down.
GCCTCTACGGCGGTCACAAGCCAATTTGCCTGAGACTTTAATAAGTAACCGCTGGCTCCCGCATTTCGAGCTTCGCGGATAATCTGAGAGGATTCGTGCTGCGTAAATATCAGTATTTCAGCGCTCGGGATAGCCTTCTTGATTTCGGGGGTGGCTGCTAACCCATTCAGTTCCGGTAGAGTTACATCCATGATCACCACATCTGGCTTCAACTCTTTCGCCTTACCAATCGCCTCGGCGCCGTCGGCGGCCTCGCCAACGACTACCCACTCCTCCCGCGTCCCCAACAGCCTTCCCAAGGCTGTTCGCACTGCTTTTTCGTCGTCGACAATTAAAATCCGCAGACCGGCCATCATATCCTTCACGCTGATTCATTCTATCCGTCTGTTTCTGCCCTTACTGCAACCTGATTGCCGTATTTCCCTACCGGGAAAGATGTAGTTACTCTCGGATTAGCGGCCTCGTTCGCCGGGAGGAGGGCCTAAAAGCCGTAAGATACAGGAATAGAAGGGCGTTTTGAGACGGAACCGCGGACACACAACGCGCTTCGATCTAATTTTCGAGCTAACTAACTACATTCTGCCTATGAGAAAAAACGTTAAGCTAAAAGGACGAACGCAACGAAACTAATCTCACCCGCACGGAAATACTCGTCTGCTATGTCGCCACTCAGGGAAAGCAGCTAAAGCCACCAGGACCGCAACAATCAAAGCCGCTACTAAGAAATGAACACGGAAGCGCGCTTTTTAATCTTTGTGCCGGGGAGAAGGAATTCCTCTTCGCTCCTTCCCCCCGCGCATCAACCAATGAATCAGCGATTCGAACCCGCCTTGGCAGCCCGCTGCCTCGGTTTCATTTCGCCCGCCTCTTCACCGACCCCGCCTCGATATGCCTCGGAATTAATTTGCTTCGAAAGATCGGTCAGCTTCTGATCGGTCTCTTTTTCCTCTTCGAGCGTCTGTTCGAGCAACGACGCTGCATCGCTCTCGCCCATCAGCTCCGCATAGGCATGTACGGCGCCGTATGCAGCCATTTCATAATGCTCCACCCTTTGCGCGGCCGAAATTAGTGCTGCGTCCATCACAGCGCCTTCATAATCCTCGGACATCACTTCGCCGCCCTCCGCTACGATTCCTTCCATGCCTTTGCACTTCTTGCCTTTTACCGGTTCGCCCATGCCGCTGAAAATCTTCTCAATGCGAGCCGCATGCTCTTTCGTTTGCTCCAGATGCTCCTCGAAGCCGCTTCGTAGCTCTTCTGAGGTGGCAGCCTTCGCCATTTTTGGCAATGCCTTGATCAACTGCTGTTCCGCGTTGTAAATATCGCGGAGTTCGTCCACAAACACTGACTTCAAATTTTTTTCCGCCATCACAACACTCCTGAAGGGGTCGCGCCCTGAGATTTTTGAATGCACCGTCAGACTAGACCCGGCTCCCAGCCCTCACCATCGAGCAATCGCTGTAACCACTGGATTGAGGTGCCTTAGTCATACGTGGAGTACTGCGCGGAGGCGCTGTCAACCCCGAAGGAACTCAAGGCGCCGCGATGATCTCAGACGCCATTTCCCTGCGCCGCGACATACGGCGCATGGTTATCCCACTTACACGGTGCGCTGTATTCCTCCTCACTACCCTTTCTATGCATCATCAAAATGCTGTCATTTAACTTCAGGAGACCAAAATGAACTGGGATCAAATTCAAGGCAAGTGGAAGCAATCAGCCGGTAAGCTCAAAGAAAAGTGGGGAAAACTCACCGACGACGATCTCACCACCATTAACGGCAAAAGGGAACAACTCGTCGGCAAAATTCAAGAGCGGTACGGAATCGCCAAAGACGCAGCCGAAAAGCAGGTAGACGAATTTACAAGTTCTTATCGGCTGGACGATGCAGCGAAAAGCGCCAAGAGCTCATAGGGATCGGGTACGGGAGTTGTCTCTGAAAATTCAGGCACAAGGAGAAGCATGATGGCTCGATACGGCAAAGCAGCGGGCAAGAGCGTGGAGAGCGCCATGCGCCGCGAAAAGCGCGGGACTCTCCGATCTGGAAAAGGCGGCAAAGGCGGTAAGGTGACCAGCCGCAAACAGGCGATCGCGATCGGACTTTCAGAAGCTCGCAAGAAGGGTGCCAAGGTTCCGCGGAAGAAGTCCTCGTCCTAATCGTCCTTCGCGCATAAAAAAACGGGCGAGGCCCTTGCCGGATCGGCAGATGCCTCGCCCGTTTTGTTCTTACCCGCAGCTAGTGCTTTTCCTTCGGAGCTGACTCTTGATGCCCGGACGCTTGATGCGCTGGCTGCTGTTTTTGCTGTAATTGCTGCTGCTGCTGCACGTGCCGCTGTTGCATTTGTTGCGTCTGTTGCGTGTGCTTCTGTTCGAGCTGCTGATTTCTCGCTTCGTTCGCGTTCTGCTTCGTGTACTGCTGATGCTCTCTATCTTGCTGCTGCTGGAGTTTTTGCCGCTGTTGATCCTGCTTCCTGGACAGATCTTCCTGCTGCTTCTGATACTTCTGATCTACCTTTGTATTCCCTGTATTCGGAGCTGCCGGACGTTGATACGCGGGCAAGTCCTTCGGATGGACCGGATTATTCGTGTGCCCTGTCTCAGTTCGGGTGGTCTCCTTGCCCGGTGCCGCTTCATGCCCGTTAAATTCTCCCGGACGCGGAGTCGCAGTCACAGGCGGCCTCCCGTGATTCACGGAATTCCTTAAGTCACGATTCGAACGAGCCGCTTCTTCGTGACGGACCTGGTTTTGGTCGGGCGGTAGATGCCGCTCGTGCTCGGCGGCCTCTTCCTCACGGGTTGGTCGCGCCTCGATTCCACCCCTGCCGCCGTTGTAGCTCACTCGAACATTTTCTCTGACGTTCACTCTTTCCTCATACACGTTGTGAATCTCCGTTCTATTCACATGCCACACCGCGGTGTTGTAGAAGAAGTGCCCTCTCTCCCACCGCCCGCCCGAAAAACCATTTCCGAAGTAGCCGAATCCATAGTTGATTCCACCGTAGAAGCCCACCACCGGTCCCCAATACCCTGCGTGGAAAAGAAAAGCCGAACCGCCCCAGCCCCAGTACGGTGGAGTCCAGAAGTAGCCGACTTGCGGCGCCAGCACCCACGTGCCAGGCACCCAGTAGTAATCGTCTCCGTCCCACGCCCAGTAGCCGGGAGTCCAGATATAGCCGTCGCCCGGACAAATCGGCTGCTCGTACACGGGCAATTCGGGCGGCGCAATCGTTACGGAAATAGCCACTTGCGCGGAAGCCGAAGAAGCGATGAATAGCACCGGCATTCCCAAAAGCAAAAAGCAAAGTGCATAACGAAGATAACGCATCAATCCTCCTATTGACTTGATTTCATCCAGGGGCCGTAACGCAGTTGTCCCACCTGCGTCAGTTGATGCTTTCGTGCGGAATGATTTCTAGATAAAGCCAAGTTAATTCGATTGAGGTCATATTCCAAATTATTACAAATTCTACTGATTCCAGTATTACCGCTCCATACCATCATGCCTGTACTGCTGCAGGAATAAAAGACGTACCCTAATTGCAACAACCGTCGCCGCCGAAAAACCAAAGGTTCGAATTCAAGATTCTCAGCCTAGGAATGTTCCACAGGTTGCGAGGGCATCGCGGACATCTCCTGCGCCTCGTGGATAAGCTCAGCCAGCGTCGTAAATGCGCGCGAATCGTCTTTCAGCGCCAAGCGCCGGGCGAGTTTCGTCGAGTCTCCAGAAAAATGCCACAAGCCGACAATTACTTTCTGATTCGGACTCTGCCCGTGCATTCTGCCGTACAGTGCGCGAACCGCTGGTATCGCGAAAGGAGGTAAAGCCGAAATACACACGATGTCCGGTTTCTGTTTCGGAATCTGCGCCAGCATGTGCTCGGCGCTTCCAACCTCTAAGCACTCGGCTTGATGTCCGGCTCGCTGCAGCAGCTGTGCCAGCATTGTGCCCACAATTTCGTCCGCTTCATCTCGCGCCGGAACGCAAAGAATGTTGAGCGGCCGCGTTGAGTCCGGCGCTGCAGCTCTCAGGGTTGTTTCAGCTCGGACGCCTTCAGACTCGGGCGTATTTTCACCGTTGCGGGGCTCCCACAATTCGTCAATCAGCTCGCGCGTACTCTGGCTGATAAATCTTTCGTTCTCATCCTGCAGCAGGTTTTGGTGCCGGTCCTGTTCCGCCAGGCCGAGTGCGGGGATCAGCACATTTTCGTAGAGTTCCTCGAGGCTCATTTCATTCAGGCACTTTTGCAGCACCTCGCGCGCTTCTTCGTAATCCATTGCCAGAAGCCTTTGATAAAACCGTGACTCGGGCGTCAAGGGCGGTTCGTCGCCAAGCAAAATGTGCAGAAAGCGGAGTTGGGGAGCGTGACGTCCAACCACGAGCAGACAAACCGTCAGTGGAGTCGACACCACGAGGCCGATGGGACCCCAGATCGCCGTCCAGAAGATTGCCGCCATCACGATGGCGAGTGAAGAAATTCCGGTATGCGCTCCGTAGAGCATCGGCTCAACAAGATTCGATACAGCCAGTTCTGTGATCACAAAGAGCCCCAGCACCAGCAGCGGCTTCGACCAACCGTCAAAAACA
>DATNKB010000457.1:0-2008 GCA_035603595.1 Candidatus Dormiibacterota bacterium | reverse complement strand
CGAGCCGCTCTTGGTTGTATCGGAGCGAGCGGTGTCGAGCTCATTAGACGAAGCGCTGACTGACTGCTGCGCCATAGCCTTATCCCGGTTCGCCACCCTCGAGTTCCCAGCAGTCGCTGTTGACGAGTTCCGCGGCCTGATCCTTCAGCACGTCGTAGCTTCTAGGGAGACAGACCAGTTTCTCCAACGCCCAGGCACGTGACGCCTACTGAGGTGGCTCCGTTCATCTGAACAGTTTCCGCGTTTCGATAAGTGTCATTCTACCGGGTTTGAGGGCTGCGGAAATTTCATGCGGCGGCCGCGAAGGGTCGCGGGGTGAAGTAGGCCTCGTCTGGCGTCTTGCGGTCAAGGCTCGAATGGGGGCGTTGACGATTGAAAAAGTCGAGGTACCGGCTCAGCGAAGCGCGCGCTTCTGCGACGGTGTCGTAGGCCTTGAGGTAGACCTCCTCGTACTTCACCGATCTCCAGAGCCGCTCGACGAACACGTTGTCGCGCCAGGAGCCCTTGCCGTCCATGCTGATGGCGATCCCGTTCTTCTCAAGGATGCTGGTGAACGCCTCGCTGGTGAACTGACTGCCCTGGTCGCTGTTGAAAATCTCAGGCTTGCCATGTTTGCCGATGGCCTCCTCGAGAGCCTCGACGCAGAAGCCGGCCTCCATCGTGATCGACACCCGATGCGAAAGCACGCGCCGAGTGAACCAGTCGACGACAGCGACGAGATAGACGAAGCCGCGCGCCATCGGGATATAGGTGATGTCCGTCGCCCAGACTTGGTTCGGCCGCTCGACCGTCACGCCCCGTAGAAGATACGGGTAGATCTTGTGACCGGGTGCTGGTTTCGACGTATCCCGTCGGCGATAGATCGCCTCGATTCCCATGCGCTTCATTAGGGTCGCGACATGCCGGCGGCCGACTGCAATGCCCTCGCGGTCCAGAAAATCGCGCAGCATGCGAGCGCCCGCGAACGGGCGCTCCAGATGCAGTTCGTCGATCCGCCGCATGACGCGCAGGTCTTTGGGCGAGACCGCACGGGGCTGGTAATAGACCGTGCCCCGGCTGATGTTCAGAACCTTCGCTTGGCGGGAAATCGGGAGAACGTGCGTTCTGTCGATCATCGCTTTGCGCTCAGCAAGCCCGCCTTGGTGAGCGCGCCTTCCAAAAAATCGTTCTCCAGCGCCAGCTCTCCGATCTTCGCATGAAGGGCCTTCAAATCAACCGGCGCTGGCACGGCCTCGACTCTGCCATGTCCGAAAACACCGGCCGCGCCTTCGAGAAGCTGACCCTTCCATTGCGTGATTTATTGGGGTGGACATCGAACTGCTGCGCCAACCCGGCCAGCGTCCTCTCGCCCTTGATCGCGGCCAAGGCCACTTTCGCCTTGAAAGCCGGGGTGTGGTTCCGACGGGTGCGCTTCGTCATCTGATCTCCTGATCCTCGGCCAATCTCGCCGTCGTCAGGCAGAAAATCCACTTATCGACCTGTCCAGATTCTCGACCCCAGCTCTTTGGGGCGCGGTAATGACAACCTGAGCCTTGCCGCCGCGCAACCCGGGAGGACGGTTCAACCAGCCTTTCGCGTCAAAAGCCAGAAATCCAACAGAATTCGACTTAGCCCGCCAGAAGGCGGCTAACCATGCGAGTTCCGTTGGGGAACCTCGAATTTACCATCGGGCGAGCCCGAACCCGTTAATTCGGCTTTCGCCGGGAATAACAGCTGAAGTGCTCCCGCGGACGGGATCATCGGAGAGTTACACTCGCGCAATGCCAACCATTAGCGTGTCGAAACGCGCTCTGCGCATTAAAGTGCATTGCAATCCTCCGTTTGCGCGGCGCGCCTATCTATGCCGGTTTTGATTCCCGCGCCCTCCGGAGGGGACGGGGCGCTACGCCACATGTCGCTCGCCTCGGTACCACGCCCGACCAGATCTTGGTGGGCCGCTATGATGTCGGAGAGAACCAGCACGCGAGCGGCCGAACCCGGCGGGGTTGCGGTTAATCCCTTGCCGAAC
>DATNKB010000456.1:0-4861 GCA_035603595.1 Candidatus Dormiibacterota bacterium | reverse complement strand
GCGAAGTAGTTGAAAAAGAGCCAGGGTCCTTGCGCCGGTTTCTGCCTAACAAGTAGGTGAACCGCACTGGTAAAAAATAGAATCGTAGCTAATGGCGCGAAGATCAATGCCCACCAAAAAATGAGAATGCGCCATTCCTTGATCGATGGCCTCTTGTTAGCAAACCATCCGCAGCAAACAAAAACCAAACAAAGAATTGCCGGAAGAAAGAAAAGTAGCGCCAGACCTAACGCAGTCAAAAGATGACTCCGCATATCCTGATTGTATAGCTTCTCGGCACCTAAGACATGTCTTAAGACTTGAAAGGCTCTCTTGGGATATCAGCTGCGAGAAAAAAACAGCCCCGGTTTTGACCGGGGCTGTTGGTGAAAACTTCGATTGTGGCGCGATGCTTAGTCGCCGGCGACGGCGGCTTCTGCTTCGGTGTTGGCCAGCTTTGCTTCGCCATTGCCGTTCGCGTGACCGTTGCCATTGCCGTTGGCTGGGGCGATCTGGACCGGCTTTACCGTTGCGCCTGGAACCGCCATCTGAATCTGCTGAATGGAGCCGATCTGGACGACTGACTCTTGGGGCTTCTTCAGCACTAGTTCTTCGTAGATTCGGCGCACCTTGGCGGCTTCTTCGTTGGCTTTACGGCGACGGGCGCGGTCTTCTTCGGCTGCGGTCAGCGGAATGTCGTGCTCGAGGTGGCGAACGCGCGCCGCGTCTTCCTTGTCAATTCGCAGCGAATGCTCGTAGCTCGATAGATCGACGCTCTTGCCCTTGGCGAAGATATCGTGCTTGCCGTGCGTCTTGTACCACTGCGCGACGGTCGCGTTCTTGTACATGTTCTCGATGATCTTCCGCCAGCCCACGCCGGTGTTGTACGCGCAGAAGGAAATTTCGCCTTGCTGCGTGGCGTAGGGAATGATGCACATTTCAGTGCGGCGGAAATCGTAGTTGAAGAGATCCTGGAACCACATTCCAGCGATGAAGAGGAAATTCCAGGGATCTTCCTTGCGGCGCTTCATTGCGTCTTCATAGGTGCGATCCGGGCTGGTACGGCCATACTTCTTGTTGGAGTTCTTCGAGAGCGCCCACGTCTTGTCGAACTTCATCCACAAATCTTTCAAACGCAAGCTGGGTGGCGCCTGGAACGGCTTGTAATTCTTCAGCAGCGCCATGGCCATCATGAAATTCGAGAAGCCTTTGCCACGGGCTGCATCGGTGATGGCGGTGACGTCCTTGGTGAGCGACGGCGCATCGAGAAAGCGCGGAACCGGCGCCCATTCCTTCGTTTCTTTGTTGATCATGAGCGCGGTACCGACGCCGCAGTTCGGGTGGCAACCGCAGGAGAGCGAACCCCACTGCGAATCGGGGCCATGCGAAAGGTCGGAGAAGCCCGCGAAAGTGGCGATATAAGAAATCGGGAACCAGTCGCGCGTTGGCTCTACTTTGCCGACTTGCGCGCTGACGTCCTGCGCCAGGTGCGAAAGCGTGTAGCGCTGGCGGATGCGGCGTTCCGGCGTGATTTCCTCGTCGCGACCGGTGAATGAAACCGGCTGGAACGACACGAAGGAAATTTTCTTCGGGTTTTCCATTGCGAACTTGACGATCGGACCGACCTGGTCGTTGTTCACGTTGTTAACGATCGTGGTGACGAGCACGATTTCGATTCCGGCTTCGTGCATGTTCTCGATGGCGCGAAGCTTCACGTCAAAGAGATTGCCCACCTGGCGGTGGCTGTTCGCGTCGTTGCCGATGCCGTCAAATTGCAGGTAGGCATAGCGCATGCCCGCTTCGAAGGCCTTCTTACAGAAGTCCTTGCTCTTGGCGAATTCGATTCCGTTCGTGGCGGCCTGCACGCTGTTGTAGCCCACTTTGCGCGCGTAGCGAACCGCATCGAGGAAATAGGGATGCATCGTCGGCTCGCCGCCTGAGAACTGCACGGACATCTGGCGGCGCGGCTTGATCTTGGTGGCGTTCTCGAGAATTTCCTGAATTTCTTCCCAGCTTAGCTCGTGAACGTAGCCGACTTGGTTGGCGTCCATGAAGCAGGGATCGCACATCATGTTGCAGCGGTTGGTCAAGTCAACGGTGAGAACGGAACCGCGTCCGTGTCGAACAGTGCTCGAACCGTGGCGGTGCAGATCCTCGTCGTTGTGCGCCGGAATGTCGCGGCCCGGGAAATTGCCTTCGATCCATTCAAGGAACTTTGAGTCGACGGCCATCAGGTCTTCATACTTGCCGTGGATGGGGCACTCTTTCACCATCCAGACCTGGCCATCGCGCTCGACGATTTGCGCCTTAATTTCGCCGACCTTCTCGTGAACCAGGTCGGTCCAATCCTTCTTGCCGTTGAGGATGAGATCGCGCGCCTCGCGCACGCAGTCCGGACAAAGAGAGTCCGTGGTGCGCGGCCAGCCGAGCGTGGGCTTGGACTTTTCCCATGACTTCAGCAGAGGCTTCTCTGACCATTTCGGAGTGAATGAAGGGTTGGGATTGAACTTGTTGAAGTATTGAATCGTGTCGAAGGTTATCCCCGCCGTCTTGCACAGCGCCCAATCGAACGATTTCCAGAGCTTGTTAGAAACTGCGCTCGCCATATTCCTCCACCTTTTGCTTAGCCTGCTTGTAATGCAGCGGCCTCTGACTTCCCCCGGAAGGCCTGACCCCGAGTTCACTAGAACGAGCGAATGACACCCGTAACTAGTTACAGTACTAAAGTTTGCGCCCATCCGAACCACCCGTCTAGCATTGTGCGTCCAATCGCGCACCTAGGGGGTCAAACGGCGGCCAGATGCAGTTAATGGGAGGTCCAGTTTGGGACTCAAGGCGACAGTTACCGTGCACAATCTTCGGGCTTTGCGACTATTCTTCCTACGGGGACGAAGGAAACCATATTAAAGCCTTTGTCTGCAATGGATTAGAAGGGTTCTGAATGGCAGGTGCCATGCTGCCCAGAAAGTGAAGGATTCTGTGTATCGTTTTTAGTGAGTGTCTGGAGTACAAAAGCGAGAGCAGAGATGAAAATCAACAAAGCAATCACTTTAACCGCGGCTACCTTAGGGCTTTCGTTTCTGTCTGGGGCATCTGCTTACAGTGAAACCAGGACCGAAACAGGCAAGACCAATACGGTCTTCGCAGCGAGTCAGAAACGCGATTCGAAGTTTGAGACGTTTACCGGCACGATCGCCAAAAAAGGGGATCAATTCGTTCTGACGGACAATTCCAGCAAATTTTCCTACTCGCTCGATGACCAGCAGACGGCGGAGAAGTTTGCGGGGAAGAAAGTGCGAGTGAAGGGTATCCTTGACGCCGTCAATAACACAATCAGGATAGAAACCATCGAAATCGCCGCGGCCTGATTCCGGGGGATTTCCAAAAATTTCGCAGTGAAGGGAACGCCGTGAGGCTCAGTCTACGGCTGATCGTATTTCTTGTAGCCGGCATCAGTCTAGTTACATTCATCGTTGCCAGGAACCAGGTGCGCTCGGAAAAGCGTGCACTGCGAGCCGATCTGGGCTGGCGAGCTCAAACTCTTGCGGGAAGCCTGCAGGAAACCATCGAGCCGGCACTCGACACTGGCTCGCGCGATCAGCTCCGTCGCATCGTTGACCGATTTGGGAACCGGGAAAAGCTAGCGGGCGTCGTGGTGTATGACCTACACGGCGGAGTGCTCGCCGAAAGTTCGAATCTGGTCTCGCGACTGGACCCAGTTCAAATACCACTGGAACAAGTGAAGTCGCACGATGAGGGGCTTGGCCAATTCGTCAAATTGGGCGGGAAGGACATGCACGTCTACTTCCTGCCTCTCCATCGAAAAGGGGCGCTGGCCGGTTTTCTCGCGATCTACCACGATGCCAGTTATGTGGAAGCGCAAAGCTTGCGCATCTGGCGCGATACTCTGTGGCACGTAATTGCGCAGGTGCTTTTGATCGTTCTGATCACCGTCCTTATCGTGCAATGGACAATCGTCGGACCCATTGCGCGTACTGCCGAGTGGATGAGGCAAGTGCGAGCCGGCAAGGTCTCTCCGCGCCCTGACCTCCCCAAGGAAGATTTTCTCGCGCCTTTCTCCGAAGAAGTGATGAACCTGACGCAAAGCCTCGCGGAGGCGCGCGCGGCAGCCGAGGAAGAGGCTCGGCTGCGCGAGACGGGTCAAGCGATGTGGACACCCGAGCGCCTGCGAATCAGCATGCAGAGCAAGACGCTTCAGAGTCCTCTCGTAGTCGTGTCAAACCGCGAACCTTACATGCACGTGCATCAAAATAAAGGAATCGAGGCGCTTGTTCCGGCGAGCGGCCTGGTGACCGCGCTAGAGCCGATCCTGCGCGCGTGTGATGGAACATGGATCGCGTCGGGATCAGGCGATGCGGACCGCGAAACGGTGGACGAGCACGATCGGCTGCGCGTGCCGCCTGATAAACCTGAGTACACCTTGAGACGAGTCTGGCTGACCAAGGAAGAAGAGGAAGGCTACTACTACGGATTTTCGAACGAGGGGCTCTGGCCTCTGTGCCACATCGCGTATACGCGGCCCATTTTTCGAGCGTCGGACTGGAAAAGCTATCAGGAAGCGAATCGGAAGTTTGCCGATGCGGTGCTGCAGGAAATCGAGACCGCGAAGCATCCGCTCGTCCTGGTGCAGGACTATCACTTCGCACTGATGCCACGCATGATCAAGGAAGCGCGCCCCGACGCGCGCGTCGCAATTTTCTGGCACATTCCCTGGCCGAATCCGGAGGCATTTGGAATCTGCCCTTGGCAGCGCGAAGTTCTCGACGGCTTGCTTGGCGCGGACCTGATTGGCTTCCACATCCAGGCCCATTGCAACAATTTCCTGGAAACGGTGAATCGCGCTCTGGAATCGCGAATCGAG
>DATNKB010000455.1:0-13743 GCA_035603595.1 Candidatus Dormiibacterota bacterium | reverse complement strand
GGTGACGCTGGCTCCCGAGGCGCTGGCATTGGCTGAAAAGCTGCCGCCGGTAGCAGACCATGAAACGGCCTTCTTGGAGGTATCATTCGCCACCGTGGCGGAGACGGGAAGCGTTTGCGTCACCGTGAGGCCTGTGCGCTGGGGAGAAACCGTAATACCTACCGAGGTGGAGGAGATCGTCAACATCAGCTTGGCGGATCTGCTACCCGCAGGTGTTCTGGAATCACTCACTTGGAATGTCAAGGGTGTGCTTGTAACCGTTTGCGTCGGTATGCCGCTGATCGCCCCCGATGAGGCGTTCAGCGTCAGAGCCATCGGCAGGGTACCGGTGGTGAGGGACCACTTATACGGCGGAGTGCCCCCGGTGGCCGCCAAAACAGCGCTATAAGCGACGCCCGTCTGCCCGGTAGGCAGCGAAGAAGTTGAAATCGTGAGAGCCGCCGGAGGAGGATCAGTAGCATGACCCGAACCTGAACCGCCGCCGCAAGCGCTCAGAAGGCCTAGAGCCATTAACAGGATCATGGTCAGGGACGAGTTTCGCATAGGAGCTAGGAGACGTGGGTGTAGGGTCATAGGTTTCCTGGGTTTAGAGATTCCCATTTCGGTACAGGGTATTTCAAGGGGGATATTCCTGTAATCGTTTACCCGGGGGCGAAGGGTAGGCCGACGATAATATAAAGGCTCGCCAACAGTGATCGCTTCACGATCTCGTGATGATTGGCCTCATTCCGGAATCATTCCATCCTTAATATGATTAGCGACGACCACGGCGGAGCAAAGACCAAACACTTCTAAGACAGGAACTGTGGATGCGGCCAGGACTCTGCAGAACAGATTTGCAGTCATCAAATTCTTTAAGAGCTACTTAAAAATGGAACCTCCTCCTATACTTGTGAAATCCAAAATCGGCTGGGTTAAGTGGCAGTTTGAGCAAACGCCGTCCGAAGGTTTTGCACGGACGTACCTCCGATGCAGTGGCGTAAACTTGTCCGTATCTAACAACATAATCGGTCGTTCAACTCGGAAACCCCATCGCGGGCTCGCATCACGGCGCAACTGCAATTCGTCGAGAAAGTAGGGAGAACATGGCAAATCCGCGTTCCAACACTGGTTTGTCGTTATCGGTACGTTTACTGTGAGCCCGGAAGACAGAGGGTAAGGCACTGTCCGGACTTCGGGGACGTGAGAGAAGCCGTGCACTTCGAGCAGAGGACGAAAATATACCCTGTAAAGGGTCCGTGGATAACTGCACCAGATTCCCATAGCCCCGATTCCCAACAAAACTATCCGTGTTTGAATCTGACTCGTAGCTGAAAGGAGCAGTTGAAGCGCCACGCTTCCTAAACAGGCCGCTGTCGCCCAAATTGCCGCTTCCCCAAATCGGAAGGCTGGAGCCAACAAGAACCAGAATACCACGCCACCGAGTGACGGTACGAGTAACCAAAAGCGGGACAGGTTCTTGAACGTCCCATGCCCCAACGCAATTACCAATCCTGCTAAAGAAAAAACAGCCGGGATCTGGAAATCGACTCGATTCTTGATCGCCGCGCGAAACCACGGACGCATCCAGTGAGCGCCATCGGTTTCCGCAAAGCTGGCGTGCGGCAGTCTTGCCCAGGAGCGATTGAAATGCGCCAGTGAGTCGGCGATCTCGCGTGGAACTCTCCAGTCGACAGGAAATGCGAATGCGCTGCTGGGAAAGAAAGGGTATCCACTCAGGACGACACCGCGAAGTAGCCAAGGAATCGCGAGGGCGCATGACAGCCCTACCGAAGCAAGAATAAGTGCCCTTCTTCGTTCCCGAGGCATATCAAGCAAGGCGACGCGAAAAACCGCCAGGCCCCAACCAAGCACTGCGAGAGCCAATGCAGTGATCTTGAACGTAACGATCAGCGTGAACAGCGAAGTCGCGACAATGAATCGCGATCCGAACTGCTCCGTTTTCTCTGCAGATTTCGAATTCTCTTGGACCACATCAAACAGGGCAATCAGTGCAACGAGCGATATGACGCTCGTAGGGAGGTCTGTATTTGTTCCAACAATCTCTGCGTTTAATACCCATACTGTGGCAGGCACCGCGAGCGGGAGTACAAAACAATCCACGACATTCTCTTGACCGCCTAAGACTCGAGCGTAACTCTGTACGATACGAATCACGAGAGCGCACAGAAACAGCCCCACCAATAGATGGAAAGCCAAATCGCGTGATGGTCCCTGTTCGAGAGCTGCTTCGAACAAGAACACATTTGAATTGAGACCAAGCTGTCCGAGAAGATTTGTAAGGCCGGGAACAAGCGGATAGGTAACAAACCATCGTACGGCCATGGCACCGTAGAACCCGGTGTCATAGTGAGTGACTGGTCCTGCGCAGCGGGCAGCGATCAATAAGACCGGCGCGACGTAAGCGCACACAGTCCCAAGACCCACATTAGAAACTCGGCGAATCAGGCTAATAAATGAGTTTCGATTCAATACAACGCCGAGGATACCGACGGCGCAGAGCAGAGCAACGATGAGATTATCTATGGGTCTCCAGAAGTGGTAGAGCTGCAGCACGCCAACGCCCGCGCAAAGACCCATCCAAAAAGCGTCAGAAATATTCCAATCGCCGCAGAGTTTCTCCAGTACCAATGAGCCCAATCCCGCCATCACCGAGGCGCAGATCGCCCACGCCAAAACGATCAAAAGCGCGACGACAAGCATCATCCGTCCGGCTCCCCTCGAAACGGCACAAGAAACCGCAGGCGACGACAACCTACCCTAGACGATATTGTGGTGATAGATAACCAGTTGCGCTTGTTAAGGCACTGTGATACCGTCTTGCTTAATAACCTCGGAGTTCGCCCAATCGGTCGCAGCACAAGCCTCAATAACCTGCGTTTTTAACCGCCTCAGCTATGCGGTAGGTTTAGCCGTCAGACTCGCGCGGGCGTCACGCTCGGAACCCGCGAGCTTCGTACGCCAGAAATCGATCGTGCGGCGAAGACCTTCAGTCAAGCTTACTTTAGCTTCCCACCCCAGCACAGACTTCGCCTTCGTCGCATCGCCGTAAAGAACCTGTATATCGAGCGGCCTCCGCGGAATTGTGTCCCACAGAATCTGGCCACGGAATCCGGTCATATCGCGCACTTTTTCCGCGAGATCGCGCACGGTGAGCTTCTCGCCGGTGCAAAAGTTGAAAACCTGTCCGATGCTCGCTTCGGGCTTGGCAAAACAGGTCAAGTACGCGTCCACGTGGTCATCTATGTAAAGCAGATCCCGTTCCGGAGTCGGATCGCCAAGCTTCACGACGTCGCCGCGCAGCATCTGGACAATCATCCGTTCAACCAGGAAATGCGTATTGTCGCGCCGGCCGTACGTATTAAAGGGGCGTAGAGAAGTGACCGGGAACTTGTACGCGTCCCACATATAAGACATATATTTTTCTGCTGAATGCTTGCTTACTGAATAAGGGCTATTCGGCGCCTGAGGTGTATCTTCCCGCTTGGGCAACGGGCCATTGCCGAACGTCTCAGAAGTGGAAGCGAATAGAAAGTGTTTGAAGTGCGGCACCTCTCGAAGACAGCATTCGGCAAGGTTCACGGTGCCGATCAAATTCGCTTCCAGGACTTCGTTCGGATGATCGTAGCTATACGAAACCGGGCTAATGGCGGCAAGATGAAACACAACTTCCGGCTGCACCTCACGAAGCGCATTTTTGACGGCGAAATGATCGCGCAAGTCGCAAAAGACGACCTTCACATTATGGTCGGCCGCAAGAACATAGCGCCCAGTAACATAGCGTTGCAGCGAATAGAGCTCATGGCCTCCTAATTCTGCAAGCCGCTCCAGTAAGCGGCTTCCGACGAATCCGGTCGCTCCGGTTACAAGAATTCGCATCTTTTCAGGTTCCTCCGTTCTGGATTAGGACGGCTATTCTTGCAAGCCTTCTCGCAGGCGCCTACAGAAGCTCTCAAAACTAAATTCGCTCGTTACGAATTGCCGGGCCGCTTCACCCATCCGGCGTGCGCGTTCAGGATCCGCAAGCAACTCGATCAATGCGCCTGCCAACTCGTTCGCGCTGGCAGGGTCAACAAGCAGCCCGTGTTCACCGTCACGAATAAATTCCGCAGGCGCTCCCACGCGCGGACCCACAACGGGTTTTCCACGAGCCATAGCTTCCAGGTAAACGATGCCAAACCCTTCGCCGCGCGGGGCACGGGCGTCCAGTTCCGTCCGAGCCGGCATCGCAAAGACGCTGCAACGATGATAGCAGACGGCAAGCTCATCTGACGAAACCGGCCCGGCGAATCGCACCGACGCGGCGATGCCCAACTCGCGAGCCTTCGCCTCGAGTCTCGGCAGATCATCGCCACCGCCCGCAATCCAATACAAAGCGTCAGGCAATCGACGCAGAACACTGGGCCAAGCTTCAAGCATCACGTCATGCCCCTTGTAACGTTCCGACGAGGCCACCCGGCCAACAGTCAGTACCATCGGCGGCTGAGCATCATCTGAAGACGTGCGAGCTGTCGCGGAAAGCGGCGTGTTCTCCTTTGGCAGGGTGGGGGGAAGGATCAGCGCACGCGGATTATCGAGTGAATGCCGCGCGATTGTTGCGCCCAGGGTGAAGCGCGTAATCGACACGAGCCGCTGAGCCGCGCGCAAGGCTCTCTGCTTCGAAAGCGACAATTCGCCCCATACCTCGATGCCATAGAGAATCACCCAGTAAGGGATCCTCGTCAGTTTTTGAATGATGCGGCCTGCCGGCGCCACGCCGATGTGCGCGCAAATGATCAAATCCGGAGTCCAGGAAATTGCGGCAGCTATCGCAGAGGCAAGAAAACGAAGCTTCACAAACGGCCGCAGCGCAAAACTTCCATCATCGCGTTGTTCCGGTTCCCCCGGGACAGCGACGATCCTAACGCCGTCTTCTCCCACAACATTTTGAAGCGCGGCAAAAAGTGTCTGCACGTAGTTTTGAATGCCACCCACAGCTTGGAGCGGCGGCCCCAGCACCAGCACCTTCAATCTTCGCGCAGGGCGCTCTGTCATGGCCGCCATATCATCGTGGGCCCGGCGCCTCGCATAACTCCTGGTCTCCCGACCGGGCCGCCGGTGTTCCTGCTTTGCGCTGCAGAATCTCTTGAAAGATCTTCAAGAGGTCCTCTCCATTGCGTTCCCAGGTATATTGCTTCGTCGTCTCCGCGGCGCTTTCACCCATTTTCGCGCGGAACTCTTGGTCAACGTAGAGCCGTCGAATCATTACGGCAAGCGAAGTTGAATCGGCCGGATCTTTCAAAATGAACCCATCTATGCCGTCCGTAATGATCTCAGACGTTCCGTTTGCAGAGGAAACCACCACGGGCAGGCCGCATGCCATCGCCTCGGCCGGCGGCTGCGCAAATGTGTCCTCGAGTGATGGCCCCAGATAAACATCCGCAGCCGAATAGTAGAATTCGACATCCTGTCGAGGCGGAAGAAAATGCACCCGGCCAGCAAGGCGATGCTCTTCGACTATATTTCGGTACTCGGTAACATTCTCACGGCCTACCAACAAGAGGCGTACCGGCAAATCGTGCAGTCTTTCCATTGCCTCGAGAATTACCATCACTCCCTTGTTGCGCCAGTCGTTGCCGATCAGCAAAAGTACAAAGTCATCTTTGGTAATGTTCAATTCTCTCCGCGCCCCGTCGCGTTTCGCAGTTCGACGCGCGGAGTTGAAAATCTCGTGATCCAGCCCTATGTATAGGATAGGAAATTCTTCGTTGCGCCCATAGAATCGGCGCAACTCGTCTTCGGTTCGCTGTGCGATCAGAACCAGCTTCAGCTTTCGCTGCGTGTACAAACGGCGCTCAAGAAAAGCAATCAGTTCATAATAAAGTTTGCGATGGAGCAACGCGGGCCAGGAACCGGCCGGATTTCGCGCGAATTCCATCTCCGCGCGGTTCCGCCGAATATATTCAGCAAATACGATATGCACAGAGACCACATCCGGATCGAGGCAGTTCACCCCGGGACTGAAGACGATGTCGTGCTGTAGCCCGCGGACGCGCCGGTCCCAAATACGTGAAAATCGGTTTGCGAAAAACCACCATAAGTAATTGATGAGGTGCGGACCCGGCAGCCTCGGGATTCGGTGCCAGGTAATTTTCGACAAATCTATATCGTCTACACGCTGGCTGTAGGCATGAATTTCGAATGCATCCGCTAGGCGCGAGATCCATTCTACGACTCGTCGTTCCGTGCCATGGCGCTTGTCCAAAAAAGGAGAGATAACCGCGAGGCGGGGTTTGCGCTTCATGGCCACGTGCGTTGTTTTGCTTTCAAACTCTAGGACCCTGGCCAAGCAACTTTTAAAACGTTTCCTTCAATGCACAGAGGAATACCCCGCCCGAGGTGAGAAGCGGATGCAGCCAACTTCGCGCTTTGCAGCCGTCATTTGGGATAATGAGGAGCTGGCCTGCCCATTCCGCGATGAGATTAAACGAATCGTACACGCTATAAGAATAGAATAGCCCGTCGCCGTCGGTCAGGTTGTATCCTTTCCCGGCAGTCTTCACGTAGTCGACAATTTTCCATACGCCCGCTTTGTAAAGGGCTAATTTCAATAACCGGACAGGCCAACTACCAAGTCCGAAGCGATTGCCATCAACGATAATCACGGCTTTACGCGCAACCCGCATCATTTCGCGTATCACATTCTCCGGATTCTTTACGTGATGAAGCATACCGAAGGCGCAGACAACATCGATGCTTGCATTCTCGAACGGCAGCGCTTCACCGACACCTTGGATGATGACTCCGCGGGGAATGCCCTTGTTTTGGACCCCCTGTTCAATTCGGGCGGCCACCGGTTCGACGCCTCGCACTTGCAAACCGGGCATGTTGTCCATCAAATGACGTATTGCGCGGCCAGTTCCTGCTCCAATATCAAGAACAGTCCGCGCCTCGATCATGCGCAAAAACCCGAATAACATCTTCAAATTGATAGGGTTATCATCACCTTCGCCCGCATGTGCCGCATCGTATTCTGCGGCTGTGTCGCTATAGTATTGCCGCTGTAACGAAACCTGTTTGTCAACGTCACTTGGCATCTATCACCCCATCGAAGTTTCGAAGACGTTTCTTGCGCATCTTGCTGTGCTCTCTTACACGAAACTGAGATCCGCTCGCCTTTTCGTCCTCACTGGGTTTGCAATAGCGGGCACGGACGGTGCGGCCGCCAAAACTCCTGGTAGCGCGAAAAAGACACCTACGAGCAGCCACAAATAAGCGTTATCTACATAGTTTTGATAGGGCGCGAGCCCGCCATAGGTGGATGGGTAGAGCAACAAAAACGCATACCAGAAAATTGCGAAACCAATCGGAAAAAAACGAGTTTGCCGCAATCCTTTCAAAACTTGCCACATGGAATACAAAAGAGCCGCGGTCCAAGCAATCCACAGAAAAGGAGCCACGATTCCCATCTCGATGATCAACTGTCCATAACCTTCTTCTACCCATAGGGTAAACGGCGGCTGTCCAAGAAGCTTCGAGACATATTGCGATCCGAGCGATGCAAGTCCGATTCCGTTCCCCAGCACCCAATTTGGGTTCGTAAATGCCAGCATCAAGTTTTGGATTGGATATTCCCACCCTCGATGAGTTAACTCATAGGCCGAGCTATTCGGTAGCAGTGTTTCCCCGTAAAATGCCAACCGCGACGCAACCTGAGTTGGAAAGATTAGAATGACCGCAGCGAGGCCGAGAACTGCACCGATCAACGATCGCCGAATCGCCTTCCACGGTGCGCCCCACAGAAATCCTACTGACAATACAAGCGCGCTAATCGCTCCGTACATCACGGCGCCGCGCGAACCGCTGAACAATATCGCAGCCCCCACGATCGCCGTCGCCGCAAATATTAGCTTTCTGTTACGCCGCGTATAAAGCAGCAGGTAGCCGGCGGTTCCGAGAACAAGAATTATGGCGATTATCAGATAGTTGGCAAATCTGCCCGAGCTTACAAACACAGCAGTCGGCAACGAGAGAATTTGATTAGTAAGCGGCGAATATTTATCGAGCTCACCCAGTTCCCGGAGCTCAGGCGCGAGATTCGAAGGATTGAGAAAACTATGCCCCATGATTGCCTGCGCAATTCCCAGCGCCGCGATAATGCCGGCAAGCACGGCATTCATTACAAGAAATTTCCTAAGATCCTCATCTGTTCGGATCAGCGCGTAGCCAACGTACATCATGGGCACATAGAAAAAGTAAATCTTGAATCCGAGAATTCCGTATAGAACATGCGGGGAATGCGGGTTGAAAATCTGCATGAGTCCGAGCCACACAAAAATTGTGAGAAAAAGCAGAAACTTGGGCCTGAAAGCTTTCTCTCGGCCCGCTCGAACGGCCGCAAAGAGAGAAAGGTAGGTTAGAAACGCCAGCACATCTTTCCCGAAAAACAGAACGGTGTTGTTGCCCATATATTTTCGGACCAGATCCTCAAAGAGGAGCCACGTCAGAAACGAGTAGAAGCCCGCCCGCCAGTTCCGGAGAATCGTGACCGCAACTGCACAAACGATAAATCCAAGTGTGATGAACACAAGTGAATTGAGGTCGCCGACAGCAATCTTGCGTCCGATTTCGTATGCCAGCCAAAGTCCCAAAAAGAACAAACTCGCCCCGACTAGTGTCTGGCTTCTTATCGTGGGAATCCGGTTGCTCAGCATACTCGTCTTAGTACAGCCTGCTTCCTTATGTTATCGGTACGGCTTTCTCGCAACGGCCACGATATTGTCACTGAACCTCAATCCGCGGAGCAAACGAAACTCGCCCGTTGCCAAGTAACGTGCGGTTTACAAGATCCCGACCACGCCTGAAAAGTAGAATTCCGGGGTAAGAGTCCTACCTGTTCAAAAATCCTCAGGAAGTCCTTGCGAAGAAGAGCTGCTATATGCGCCGGGTAACAGGAGTCGCTGAGTGCAACATAGTGACCTCGGACTAGCAAAGCGGTCAAAGACCTCAGGCTCTCGCTGTCTGGAGTAGTGAGTATTATTGTTACCCCCGGGCTCAATATCCTCGTCAGTTCTCGCATCATCATCCGCGGTTCTCCAGGTGCTCGATCACTTCAACCGCGACAATTGTACTGAAAGCCTCATCAGGGGCACGCTTAAATCTTGCTGGATCCACTCGAGTATGCCCTCCAGTCGGCCCGGAGTTCCTCTTATATCGGCGGCAGCCACGTGTTTGGACCGCTGGCACGCGAGCAGCTTCCGCGCCATGTGCCCCATCCCAGCCCGGTAGTCGAAAATTTTCCTCCAAAATCAACTGCTCTATACATGCATAAATGGCATCCGAACTGATCCCACCGCTCGCTTCGGCTGCGCGAAACCGGTCTTCCATAATCCAAGCGGAGGTCAGATCCATCGGGCTCTCTGCTTGGCTAGGTTGGCTGGTACACCATTCATGTGAACCTCAGCGGTGTAGCGCGTTCCTGTACGCGGAAACGTGCCCCTCAATCATACTATTGCGTTCGAAAATCTGCATTGCTCGCCTGCGGGCAGCCACGCTCAGCGATGCTCGGAGCGATGAGATCTCGATAGTGTCTCGTAAGCACGCGTAAAGAGCGTCTGAATCACCCGCTTTGAAGCGCAACCCCGCTTCGCCTACTATTTCCCCAAGGCCGCCGATATCGGACGCTATCACTACACCTCCGCGCATCATGTGTTCGATGGCAGCCAACCCTGCAGTTTCCTCACATTGCGAAGGCATTACTATCACTCGCACCGACCTCAATGCTTCTGCCAATTCGCGGCCCTGGAGTTCGCCGAGGAATTCAACCCGATTCCTGAACCCGAGGTTCCGAACCAGATTTTCGAGGTTCGCGCGCTCCGGTCCGTCTCCCACGAAAGTCAGCCGAAAGTCGGCCCCATCATCATCCAGGCGTTTCGCGGCTCGCAGGAGAATAGGCAGGCCTTTCTCTGAGACTAAGCGTCCCACGGAACCAATCTGCAACGCATTTCCGTCGCTGGGTTCTTGTAGAGTCTCGGTGGTGTCTTGAACTCCATGATAGACCACGCTGGTTCGTGGAAGCGAAATACGCTTGCAGACGTGTTCGCTTACCGCGATATTTCTTGATACTTTCTGGCACAACCATCGGCGCGGAAACGTAAGGATCAGACTGCGCAAGCTTCTTGTCCAGCCGAGACTGGCAGTGTTGCACCGAATGCACATTTGGTATTGCTTCTGCATGAAGTAACCCGGGCAGAGGCTGTGATCCGGTTGATATACGAGCAGTCCATTCGGGCAGATAGATTGGTATCCATGATGTTCCACGACAACGGGTTTACCAAACGCCAAGCCCAGCAGCATCGGAAGCATAGCCGGCCCGGCGAGATGGACGATGTCGGCTTCTCTGACGAACTGAATTAACCTTCGCAGATTAGGGTCCCGCACCAGCCGGTATGGCAATAAATCGTCTGCATCAGAACGGCGCCTGGTCCGAGTCACAACCGTCACCTCAATTATTCTCGTTTCGTCCCAGTCCTTCCCGGCTAACCCGCGTGCTAGCTCAGCCACCACAGTCTGGATGCCGCCTGTAACTGGCAAAAACACTTTCGAATAAATAAGAACCTTCATGCTTATTCGCGTGAACTACTAAAGGCCTGGATCATTTGATCCGCAATGGTGTGCCACGAAAAGAATTTCTCCTGCGCTAGACGGCTCGCCTTAATAAGTTGCTCTCGCAAGTGCCCGTCGCTAAGAATCTGCGCGAGGTTTGTTCCGAGGGCCTCGGAATCGCGATAAGGAACAAGTCGAACGCCGGCTTGGCTAATCGGGAAAGCCTTCTGACTGGTTCCATATCCTACAATCGGCAGCCCGCACGCGATGCCCGCGACCGCACTGCCGCGGGTCGGGTACATTTCTCCGCGCACGCAAAGCATCGCGTCGGAGGACATGAGAATATCCCTCACGGCAGTTGCGTCTTGCATTCCGAAGTTCGATACCTCAGTGGAGGTTCCGTCGAAGGCCCGCGTAATTTCGTCCCGCGCCTCTGTCGTTCCTCTGCCGAGAAACACAACGCGCACCTTTCTTCCGGCTGTCGCAACATGTATCGCCGTCGAAATGTCTCTAAGTTCGTTCTGCAAGTTCGGGGGATCGCTTAGGCAATAAATCGCCACCTTGTGATTTTCAGAGTGCTGAGTATCTGGAATCTTGGTCGCCCACTCAGGCGCCGGCAGATTCGCGCCGATCGGAATGAACACGGCGTGATTGCCGGTCGGCAGCCACTCGATTCTGTCCAACGGATCGGCAAAGATCGCGATATCCGCCTCACTATAAATTCGCCGAATCACCCAATCTTGGAAAGCACCACGCACTAACCCAACCAGTCCCACACCACCCTGCTGCCGCGACTCATGGAAAACAACTGCGCAGTGGAGTTTTTGGCGTCTTAAACTCCTTAAAATGGCGAGAGCGCCCAGCGGAAATCCACGCCGTGACCAGCTCAGCGCCGTATACTGCAAAATGATCCAGGCGCCATTCCACTTCACGGCTTGAGCGCGGATTTTCTGAAGTGCGCGGATCCAGCCTTCCGAATTCCAGTCCACTCGGGCGATCTCGGTCTCGATTTCACGACGCCGGAGTGCCTCCGCCAGGTACTCGCAGTAATCCAGTACGCCGTCAGCAGGCGTATCGGGTTTTCCCAAAAGTAAAATCAAGCGCATACCTGCAGATGAGCTCGGTGCGATTGTGTGCATTTTCAGCTGCAATTTGGAACGACTGAACTAAGAACTGCCGGCATCTGCCCCTTTTCAAGCATAACATCTCCATTTTGGATGATTGCTCATGTATCTCTCTGGGATTGCGATCTCAACCGGCGATTGCCCCCGAGATCTGACACAAACTCACTGCACCACTTGCGAGACGAATACGAATCGGACGCCGCGAGCTTCGAGCCGCGGCGCCGCTTCCACGAGCGCGGCAATCGTCTCGGGATGCGGATGACCAATGGCAATCGCAAAGCCGTCACGCGCGGCGTCTCGTGCAGCGAGATCAAGCTGGGCAAGAATTGCGTCGCGTTTCGGCGTGTCGTCGAGAAAAACCTTGCGCGACGCGGAACGCACTCCCGCTTTCTCGGCTGTGTCGTGGGCAACCGTCGCGGCAGTGGTCCGGCTATCAATGAAAAACAAGCCGCGCCGGCGCAGGGCCGGCATTAATTCCGCCATCAGTGTCGCGTCTGCCGTCGCGCGCGAACCTTGATGGTTGTTCACCCCTGCGGCGTGTGGCACTGTTTCGAGCATGCCGTCAAGATCCCGCTCCACTTGGTCAGCTTTCATTCCCACTCGCAGCTCGATTGGCTCGGCTTTTGCTTGATCAGCTTCGGCTTCCATCGGGAGATGCAGCAGCACTTGATCTCCGCGGCGATACGCTTCCTCAGCCACTTCCGCGGAAAGCGGCAAGTGCGGAATCACGGACAGTGTGATGGGAAACGAAAGCGTGAGCGCGGCGTCAGCGGCCGCGCGATCATAGCCCATGTCGTCCAGGATAATCGCCAGTTTCGGACCGGATTCAGAACCACCCTGGAGCGCAGGCGCCGAAGATTGCGCGATCATCGAAGTGACGACGTGAACCGTGTGGGTACGCGCGCCTTTGAATGAAAAATCCAGGCGCATCACACTGTTTGAATTCGTCTCTGAAATGGATAGTTTGTGACGCCGCGCAATCGCATCGAGAGCCTGCTTCAAGGCATCTGCTTGCGAGGTATCACGCAACGTGACGTAAATGTCGTCGACGGAAGGGTGAGCGGCGCCGGCCTCAGACGGCTGGACCTCGGGCCGAATGGCAATCTCAGATTTGCGCTGGGTTGTTTTCTCCGCCGCCGCGACGATCTCGCCGGTTATCCCACGGATTTCATGCTTATCAATGGGTTTTTCGCCGCAGCCGATCAAACACACCACCACCAGCACACAAATAAAAGGAAAAAGCTTCAGCAACGGAATTTTAAGTAAGTAGAACGGTTTCTCAGAATTGCATCTAGGACTGCTTCGCAGCTGCGGGGCAAAATCCCCGCGCGGTCTCATCGCCAACTATGCGGCCTTTTGCGCCGCACCTGTGCCTTGAAGAATCTCGATGGCCTTCTTCACGGCAGGGTCGTCCGGCGAAACAGCTCCGGAAGGAGGCGCTTGGTCCTGATCGTTGCTCGCAACTGTGTCATCAGCAGGCTTCAGTTCGACCGTAGGCACGACGCCATCCGCAGGAATCTCTTTCCCGCCGGGTGTGTAATAGGTTGCAACCGTCAGAATCAGCGCTGATCCATCGTCTAGCTGAACGAGCTTCTGCATGGACGCGGTGCCATACGTGCGGCTGCCTATCGTTGAGCCGCGGTGATTGTCTGCAATCGCGCCTGCAAGAATCTCAGCCGCTCCATCCGTACCGTTTCCAACGAGCACGGTCATCGGCTGCGACCAGGCCACTTTCGATCCATCGGCGGACGAAACCACCGGCGAGATCGTCTGGCCTTTTAGAGTGGTAATAGTGCCGGAGGGAAGAAAAAGCTGCGCTGTCGAAATTCCCTCTGTGATATCGCCGAACGCGCAATCACGAAGGTCCAAAATCAACTTGTGAGCGCCCTGATGCTCAAACTGCCCGAGCTTCTCGCGAATCTGTTTCGTGGTTCCCGGATCGAACGAATGCACATGCAGGTACGCGATATCGCCCTGAATTTTGTCTTCCACGATCTTCGGAGGTGCCAGCTTCGCTAGCGTAATTTCCATGTCC
>DATNKB010000454.1:0-10434 GCA_035603595.1 Candidatus Dormiibacterota bacterium | reverse complement strand
GCGGCACACGATCGGTTTATCGACACCAACAAACCCCCGATCGGGAAAGTTGAACATCTGGGCCTCGACGGTCCGCACGGCACCATCCCGATTCGCTGCTATCATCCATCGAAACCCGGCATCGCCGAAGGCGCCGCACTGGTGTACCTGCACGGCGGCGGTTATATCGTCGGGTCGCTCGATCAGTTCGACACCGCAATGCGGCTCTTCGCCGAGAACAGTGGGGCGCAAGTCTACGCCGTCGACTACAAGCTCGCGCCGGAATACCAGTTTCCGGTTCAGATCGAGGAAGATGAGTTCGTCGTTCGCTGGCTCCACGAGCACGCGCGCGAGCGCGGCGTTGCCCCCACACGCATCGCGCTCGGCGGCGACTCGGCCGGCGGCAACCAGACGTGCGTCGTGGCCCTCAAGCTCCGCGACGAGCGCGGTCCCAAGCTTGCGCTGCAGATGCCGATCTATCCTGAGGCCGCGCTGCCGTTCGACACTCGCGCCGGTATTGAGAACCGTAGCGGCTCGTACGTCGATACCGCCGGCGTGCTTCTCTTCGCCTGGTGTTATATTCCGCAAGGGGTCGACTACTCGCGGCCGTACATCACGCCCCTAAACGCACCCAGCCACGCCGATCTGCCCAAGACGCTGCTCGTCACCTGCGGTTTCGACATGCTTCGCGACGTTGCACATGCGTATGCGTTAAAGCTCGCCGCCGCCGGCAACGACCTTACGTACGTGCATTACGACGACCTGCCGCATGGCTTTATTCAGATGACGCGACACTCGAAGCGCTGCCTGGAGTCGACATTGGAGGTTGCGCGACTTCTCGGCGAAGCACTCAAAAAGACGCGCGCCGCCGCGGCCAAGCGCTGAAAGCGCCCTAAGAAGTCCACGTTTGGTTGAAAGCAACCTGGGAAATTGCAGCAAACAGACGGCTGCCGAAGTTCGCCAGGCCGGGATGACAAGCCTTTCACACGCAGCTATGGGAAACGCGTGGCAACCTTTGATCAGAGCGTAACGAAAGGAGAATCAAAATGAGTAATTCTATGAAGCCTTTACAAGTGCTAGTCAGAGTCTCTCAGTCCTTGTGCATCGTTTTGTTGCTGTTGACCTGCCGCGTGCTCTCAGCGCAGAACCAGGAGAATCGCGTTCGGAATATTGTTCTGGTGCACGGAGCCTGGGCAGATGGCTCTGGGTGGAAAGGCGTTTACGAAATTCTTGTAAAGGATGGCTACAACGTCAGCGTCGTTCAGGAGCCGGAGACGTCGTTCAAGGATGATGTGGCTGCGACGAAGCGTGTGCTCGCCCTGCAGGATGGACCGTGCATTCTTGTCGCGCACAGCTATGGGGGAGCCGTAATTACGGAAGCGGGCGCGGATCCATCGGTGGTCGGCTTGGTGTACATCGCGGCGCACATGCCAGATACTGGAGAGAACGAGGCTGACGACGGAAAGCGTTTCCCAAGCGACCTGGCCAAATCGGGTGCCATAAAGAAAACTCCGGACGGCTTCACCTATATCGACCCGGCCCAATTTCATGAATTGTTCGCAGCTGACCTTCCCGCCGACCGGGCCGCATTCATGGCGCGTTCGCAGGTGCTCAACTTTGCGGACAATTTCTCAGCGACGATCACCACGGCTGCCTGGAGAACCAAACCAAGCTGGATGCTGGTGGCGGGAAGCGATCGAACCATCAGCCCGGAGTTGGAACGTTGGTATGCCAAGCGGGCCAAGAGCCACACGGTCGAAGTCGCAGGCGCCAGCCACTCGGTCTACGTCTCCCATCCCAAGGAAGTTGCAGATGTAATTGAGAGTGCGGCACGTGCGGTCTCGAAGTAGCTCGGACTCCGCAAGGAGTCCCGCACCCGGAGGGACCAAGTGAAACTTCTCGAAATTCAGTCGTCACCAAGAGGCCAATCTTCCGACTCGATCACCCTCACCAAATCGTTCGTCGAGGCGTGTAAGTCCGACAACCCCTCGATCGTTGTGGATACGTTGAACGTTTGGCATGAATGGCTGCCGGAGTTCGACGAGGAGGCAATTGGAGCGAAGTACAAAGCGGTGAAGCACGAAACGATGACCGAGGCAGAGTCCAACGCATGGGAGCGTATTCAATCGTTGATCCGACGCTTTCAGAACGTCGATCGAATCGTCTTAGGAACTCCAATGTGGAACTTTGGCCTGCCTTACAAGCTCAAACAATTAATTGATCTCGTAGCGCAGCGAAACTATCTCTTTTCCTACGACGGCAAACACTACGGCCCTCTCTTGAACGTGGAGAAGGCAGTAGCGGTATATACGCGCGGTTCGCGTTATCTCGAAGGCACTCCTATACCGCCCTCGTTCGACCACCAGGCACCTTACCTAGACTTCTGGTTGCGACTTGTTGGGGTTCGAGACCTTCGCAGCGTGATTGTTGACAACGCGTGGAATCGAGATCGCCAGGGATCAGAAGTGAGCGTGGCAAACGGCAAAGCGACTCTGGAACGACTGGTTCAGTGGTTTCTTAACTAGTGGCAGAGCTGCAAAAACGTGCTACGACCCTGATTTGAGGATCGGAGGAGGGATTGCAGCAGATCCACGAACAACGTCTCATGCAGCCGCGGGAGGATAACGGGCAATACGGAAATTATTCCGGGACAGAAGTCCGCTTGTACGAAGTTTCACCAGATACGTAACGATAAACGCGCTTGTGTTTACCGACACAATTTAACTTGGACGAAAAGTCGGCTATACGTCGTCCACCGGCGGAATCGCACAGAAGACCGGCCGGGTCGAGCTAGCCCGTCAAGGCTCCCTGTTGCTCGATGAAATTGGAGGTATCCCTCTCGAACTGCAGCCTAAGCTTCTTCGTGTCTTACAGGAGCGGGGGTAGAGACGCACTTTACTCTGCGGGGGTTTGAACCCGCCGATCCTTGGCGGCATTGGCTCGAACCGCTGTGGCCTTCCGCCCCGACCGCTTCCGGCCACCGAGCCGACCTGCTCGTTGACGCTTCTTGGTGATGTCCGTTGATCGTGCATTCATGATGAGACTCCCCGTTTTTGCTTTGCGGGGGTTTCTACGGATGGCGTCAAAAGTTGAGATCAATGATCCAGGGTGAAACCCGAGGGAGGCCGGGCGGCGCTCTGGGCGCGAGCAAGTCGATGGAAGTCCCGTAGCGCTGCGGAATATAACAAAACCGTGAGCGGATTCCCCACAATCGAGGAAGTCGAAGCCGCCGACCGCGAGCAACCGGCGCGCTGGTATCGGTTCTTGCCTTCGGGCGACACCGAAGCAGAGTCGGCTATTGTGAATCGACGGGAAACTCAAATTCGACATTCTTATACACGACTCTCCAATTTGCTTCAAAATCTCCCAAATGTTCCTGAATGATGAGTAATTGAAATCAATAACTTGCGTATTTGCAATGGGTCAGGAAGGTTCGATTCCCACCCGCGCCTCCATAGTTTTTTTGACTCCACTTTCCGCCGATTCCCGCCAAGAAATTTTCGCAGCAAGCAAAGCGCGGAACCGTTCACGAGATCGTCCTGCCGGTGATTACCCCCAACCATACCGCGATGAACCCGACCACGACACTCAGGATTACATTCAATCCGGCTACGAGCAATTCTCCGTCTTGAATGCTGCGAAAGGTTTCGTATTCGAATGTGGAGAAGGTGGTGTAGGCGCCGATAAATCCGATGGGAATCAGGTAGCGCCAGTTCGGGCTCCAGTGAGTTCTTTCGGCGAGAACGGTGATGATGAACCCGACGAGAAATGAGCCCGTGCAGTTGATGATGAACGTGCCGTAGGGAAACCTCGTCCCCATGCGGTCACCCACGTACGCGCCGAGCCAAAATCGGGCGATCGCGCCGATGAAGCCGCCGATGCCGACAATCAGGTACTTGTTCATGAGAGTCGCGGCTCTCCTTTTTGAGATCACGCAAGACAATCGATGCTCGGAACAGAGCATTCGCTCGCTTCTTTTTTCTTGCAGGATTTCTGCCGGGGACATGACTCCGCGACAAAAATCCTGTCAGGAGTCATCATCTGTCCCGGCTTAAGGGACAGCGGTTATAGGGCGAACTCCTTCGCCACTATAGGGGAGAATATCAAGAAGCGCGATGAAGTCAACGGTGCGGGTGGGTGAATGCGCCAATTAAGTACGCTGACGCCCCGGCACCACGACGAAGGCTAGCCGATGAATCAGCCGGGCTGCGAAATCCGAGGATTTGCCAAGCACTTGCGGCGGGCGAGTCCGAGACCCGCCCCTACTGCGGTTCTCTTGGCACGGGTGAGAAGGCGAATGGTGTGAAAAAGATCGATCCTATCTTCCCGCGCCTTTTGATTTTCCTGGAGCACCGCTGCCTGAAGGTCGCGGCACATCCTGGTTTACGGCGGCTTCGGCGCCGGGCGGAAGTTCCGTGGTCGGCGTGTCGTCGGCGGGTTCCAAGTCGCGGGGATTCGCCGGGATCGCGCCGAGGTTTGTTTTCTTGTCCATTACGTTGTGGACGATTTTCTTGTGCTCTTCATGTTCTGCGCTTGTGCTGAACTCCTTCCCACACAAGGCGCAAAGAACTCGATTTGTTTTATGGCGTGCCATGGTTAGCCTCCAGAATGCGCTGCAACTTGGCTTCTGATTTCCCATTCTTGCCACGGTTTCGAGAATGTCTCCATACCCAAAGCCCTGCATTTTTTCGGGCTAGTACCGCAACCAGATGTGGAGGGCCGTGTTGATTTGCCGCAAGGAGGTGTGGCTATTCGCTTCTAAAGGGAATCATGCGAAAAACTACACGATGGCGAGGATGTGTGGTGACGCGTCGCTTTCCTAGAGTCGCAGGGCGGTTGGAGTTCCTATCATAGCCACGAATCATAGGTTCCACAGGCCCCGCTTGAAATTTAATCCTAAGTCTGGAGAACAATCATATGAAACACGCAGCCATTTACATGAAGTGTGCAGTCATGGCCGTTTTTGGTTTGCTCATGTTTACGATTTGTACGCCGCAAGCATTCGCGCAGTACAAAGCATCCGGCGGACTCGACCACGTCGAGATTGGAGTTTTCGGAGAACTTTTCAGAATTAACCAATCGGATACAAACCTGGCGGGCGTTGGTGCGCGAGTATCTTTCAATGTTCTGCCGCTGCTTCAATTTGAAGCCGAAGCGGCGTACGACTTCAACCAGGTCTTCACGGAAACTGATCCCACAGGTGCATTCATTCAGCGGACTAACATGCGCGCGATACACGGCCTGTTTGGTCCGAAGCTCGAGACGAATCGGGGACCGGTGCGATTCTTCCTGACGGCTAAAGGCGGGGCGGTTGGTTTCCATCTCGATCCGGGGCCGGCAACGATTGGGGAATTCTTCAGCAACGTGGGAAGTATTCGGAGCCAGGACGTGAGCGGCGTGTTTTATCCGGGTGGAGGCGCGGAAGCGTTTCTCGGTCCGATCGGATTCCGGCTCGACGTGGGCGATGAAATTTATTTCAACGACCGTGCTCACCACAATTTGCGCGTGACGTTTGGGCCGACGATCCGGTTCTAGGAAGTTCTTTCGCTTTCGAAAATATTGAGGAAGCGTTCACCGTCGAGTTCGAGTGACGGCGCCGCGTCGGTTGTGTGCGATGCGGTTCGCCTCGGAGCGGTAGACGCGTTGGTGTGAGTGCGTCCCGGGTAATTGCGCATCGGCTGCGTGTGAGTCCGCGTCCTCTTCTATTGGCTATTAGCGCTGGCCGTTGACTTGCGTGCCGTTGGTAATGTGGTTGCAGTTGGCCTGCGGCCTAACCCCGGTGGTTGGTGGGGTCGAGCAGGTTTGAGTCTTGCTGACGCTGCGGACGACTGCAGTCGCTACTCCAGCAGCGACCGCTGCGCCGACGCCTACCGCCGTGGCCGTACCCGCTCCGACGCCACCTCCGGCGGCTCCGGCTCCTGCTGCACCTGCGCCAGCGCTTGCTCCGGTGGTGTTCGTTGCGCTAACGGCAGAAGTGAGGGTGGCAGGGCTGACGGGAGCGGGAGCGGACGGCGATGAATTGCCGTGGATTCCAGTTTCCTCGCCGCCCTTCATCAGGACGCAAACTCCAGCGAGATCGCAGACCTTGCAGACGCCTTCCATGCAGATGACATTCATATTGCCGGCCGCGTCGAAGAGTACGACCATTTCGGTGCCGACAACTCCAGCGACGCCGACGGGAGTGCGAATCTGAAAGCGGGCGTTGGGCTTGACGAGTTTCACGGCGCGGGCGCGGACCTGGCCGTAGGCGAGATCGAGATCGGTTTGCTGTTCGCCGGTATCGTGCTTGGCGATGGTGAGATTGGAATCGGAGCCGACGCTGAGGACGGAGCCGTCATCGAGAGCGACGCGAGCGCGGGCGAGATGGCCGGTATTGATCACGTCGCCCCAGAAAACCTGTTGCGAGGTGGAGGCGGCCACTTGCTGGGCGCCGCGGACGACGTTGACGATCGGCACGACGGCCGTGATTTTTCCGGCGCTTTGCGCCACTTGCGCCGAAACGCCAACGGGAACTGCGAGAAGCAAACAAATTAGAATTGCGATCACGGCTGTGGCTGGGCGACGCGCGTTCATCGTGCTTTCCTCCGCGGATTTCGTGCGGCGCTGAGTTCGATCCAACCCCAGTGCTTATAAATCCGTTGGAAACTTATGCGTGGGGACTGGGCGAAAAGCTATCACAGAACGGACGAAGCGGCTAGAAAAAATCCGGGCGAAGCAGGGACGCGAGAGCTTACTTTTGAAATAGGCTGAGTGGCGGCTCGGGGGCGGCAGCTTCCTCGTCAGTCAGGTTGGGATAAGCGATTCGCCGCGCAAAGAAGCCGGCCACAACATTGATGAGGCCCACGAGGGGAACCAGCAGCCAGAAACGGGAATCCGCAAAGCCCCAAACGAGTACCAGAATGCAGAGAGGAGCTCCGGCCTTTATGCAGGTCCGCGGGGACCAGCCTCTCTTGAGAGCCAGATCTGCGACGAAAGCTGCCCAACAAAAACTCAGAACAGCGACGGCGCAAAAAACCGCCGATACGTAGCCAATACGAAACAACAACTCACGAGGTCTCGGGGGCGACGCCACAAGCCAATACAGGGCACCGGCGGACATGAAGAAGCCCGAGGCTACGACGAGCTTCGTACCGATGGACGGTTCTTTCATAGATGCCTTAATCGGATAGTAACTTAAGGTTGCGTGCGGCGCAAGCACGACGGCTATGGAATACCGCGATGCGGCGGTGGCGAGGGCACGGCATGCCGTGCCCTTCTGACGAAATCGATGCACGCCTAGAAGCCGGCGCCGGATTTTCTCTGGGCGGCTTGTTGCTGCATCTGGGCGCTCATGGCGCGCATGGCTTCGGTGGAACCGGGAGCGCGCTTTTCGCGCCAGCGATCCATCGCCGCGACGTGCTTTTCGAGATTGGAGAAAGCCATTGGATTCTTGAACATCGTACGAAACGCGGGGACGACGGGCTTGAGGCGTTCCCAAACGACCCACTGCTCACCGGAATTTTCGAAGAAGAATTCCTCATCAATCAGGCCGCGATTGACTATGCTCGCCACCATGTCCCAGTAGCTGAAGACCATCCGCATGAAGGCGTTTTCCTGGCTTCCGGGAGGGCATAGCGTCATCACGTCTTCCGGCGAGTTCGGATTGAAATGCGACATGTACCAATCGCGAGCTTCGCGAAGGCGCGGCTCGCGGCGAATGTCGTAGAGCCGCAGCATCAGATTTACCTGGTCGTGCGTAACGTCAGACATTGTGAAGCCTCCTGTTCGAGTGTGCTTCGATTCAAGATTGAAGTTCGAAGTTCGATTCAAAATTGAAGATCGGTTCTATTCTCCGCCGGTCACCCTATTCGAGTGGACGGCATCTCACTGGATTGCTGGGGCGGCTGCGGCAATTCGCCCTGTAGTGTAACTCTCTGAAGCTGGCTGGTCGGGATGCGCGATTGCTCGAATCCGAGTTTGATGCGGCGGCGGAGTTCGCGGGCGACGTCCTCTTTGCGATTGAGTACGGTACGGACTTGAGTGCGAAGCACGTTGCCATCGAGCGAGAGCGATTCGACGCCGAGCACGCGTGGACCATCGACGAGAGCGGGTGACCAATCGGGATCGTTGCGCAGGTCTCCGGTGACTTTTTCGAGGGTGGCGAGGGCGCGACCGATGTGTTCCTCAGATGGAACGGTGACATCAACAAAAACCTGCGACCAATCGCGGCTGAAATTGGAAACCTGGCCGATGAGACCATTCGAAATGGTGACGAGGGCGCCAGCGGTATTTCGAATCATCGTTCGGCGCAAGGTGAGATATTCGACGCGGCCGAGTTCGGAATTAACCTGGATGAGATCGCCCACGACGAATTGGTCCTCGAAGACGATGAAGAAACCGTTGATAAGATCTTTCACCAGGTGTTGGGCGCCGAAACCAAAGGCGAGGCTGGCGACAGCCGCGGCCGCTTCGATAGGCGTCACGTTGAAGCCAAATTCGGGAAGTGCAGTTAGAATGGAAACAGCGACGATGATGAAAATGCCGGCGCTATAAAGGATGCCGGCCATCGTGCGCGTCTGTTGTTCGCGCATTTGTGCGATGCGCGTGGACGATTTCGCGGCCTCCACCAGGCGATTGGTAAGCGCTCTAAGGAGCCGCGCCACGATAATCGCGATAATGATGATCGCGAGGACTCGCAGGCCGCGCGTTTGCGCGATTTGTGTCCAGCTCTTAAATGATTCGGTCATAGGCTATAGAATGAGCGCCGGGATTATACCATTCGCGCTTCGAGAGCCCGGCGCAAGATGTGGCTGCGGCTTTTTCGGCGGGGAGTGAAGAACATGGACCATCAAAAACGAGATTTTCTCAGCGTGCTGTTTACATCGGCGGTGGTGACGCCGATTGCCTTGATCGCGCGCGGCGCTTTTGCTTGGCAGATGGGTCGAAGGCCGGGGCCGCCTGACCCGCTATCTGATCCGATGAACCAACCGCCGCCTTTTGACCCCAAGAAAATTCAGGAGCAGAACCAGAAGACGATCGTCCAGGACATCCAGAGGCTATACAAGCTGGCCGGCGAATTGAAGGACGAAGTGGAAAAAACGGATTCGACGAAGACGCTCTCGCTGCCGATGATTCAGAAGGCGAAGGAAGTGGAAAAACTCGCCAAGCAGATTGCCAGCCTAGCGGCAGGATAGTTAACTTCGAATCGTTAGTGGACTAGCAGTCCGGTGATGCCGATTCCGAGTCCGATGAGACCCAGGGCCGAACCGAGATACCAGAAGAAGCGCTTGCGAGTGAGCACCGTAATCGAACAAATTACGAGGGCAGCCTCGAGAAGAACTTCGCCCAGGTCAAAATAGTTCGCGTGGCGCCGCTCAGCGGCCACCTCTTCTTCCGCCTTCCGGGCTTCGGCCTGAATATCCTGGCCTTCTTCTTTGTATCGCTCGATTTCCTTCTGATACTTCTCTTTAATTTTGTCGGCCTGTTCGGATTTCTGCAGCGCAAACACGGACATTTCATCCACGAAGAGCTCGTAGTTGCGGCGGCGAATTTCTTTGGCCTGGTAGTAGGCCCAATGATCGGTCGCTTTCGTTTGCATCAGCATTTCTTCGGTATGCGCGCGGTGGCCGAGCAGCGATACCGCGGCGACGAGCACGGCGAGAATCGCCATCGTCACGGTGACGGGCGCAAGATTGTGCTGGGCAGCTTCTTCAGCCTGCTCTTCCAGCTCTCGAAAATCTTCGGCCATTTCGAACGCACCTTGTCTGAGATTCTTTGGGGCGATTAAACGGCTGGGATTGTAGCGGTAATCAACGGAATCGAGAAGGGCAAACTCGGTTATAGCCCGCGATTCGCGATCTGACTACGAACAATGCGCCGCGGTCGCCACGGAAGGCGAAGCTATTTTGTCGCAGGGGCTGGCCGCGCGCTATTTGCCGCGGGAACCTTTTCGCTGAGTAGCGGCTCTACGAAAGCGCGGAGTGAGGATTCGTTTTCGAGTGCGGGATCGCCCGCGGTGCCGGAGGTGGCTCTGATAACGCCCTTGCGATCGATGACCACCATTTGCGGAACCTTCAGAACTTCTTTTCCCTCGCGTCCCAGGTAGGCGTCCACCTGGTCGGATGAGCTGAGGCCCACCGGATATGTGATCTTGAAATAATCGACGAGATGCGCAAGGACGGACTCGGTTGCGTTGGGGCCGAATGCGACGGCCACGGGCTGAAGGCCGCGCGGGCCGAGGTCGGCGTTGAGTTTGTTCAACATTTCGACGAGATGCAGGCAGTGCGGGCTTCGCACGAACAGGAATTCGACGACCACGACTTTGCCCTTCAGGGAGGCGAGTTGTATTTCTTCGCCGGAGGCTTTCGTGATTTTGAGTGGAGGCGATTTGCGAGGGGCCTCGGCGGGAGAGGCCGCCACAATGGCGACTGCCGTCGTCAGAATTGCGATGAGAGAAGCTATCTTTCCGATCGACAT
>DATNKB010000453.1:0-2404 GCA_035603595.1 Candidatus Dormiibacterota bacterium | reverse complement strand
CCGGCGATGGATCGTAGCCGCCGCCTTGCCATGCAGCTGCTGATACAGTATCGATTCCAGCAGCGATTCAAACGGCGACGGCGACGGATCCAGTTTCATGGTGAACAGTCCGACCCGTTCGATCAGCGCGCCCAGCTTGGCATCGCGCGCCGTCAGGTGCGTTCGAGCTTCCTCCGCATCGAAAGGGAGCTTTCTGCTCCGTCCGTCATGAATCATGGCCAGAGTTTATCGCAGCCGGGGCTCGATCGCATTTCTGACGCGAACAACCCCGCTGAGCATATGTCGTCCTTGCATCAATAGCTGTGGTCTGCATCCTATCAGGGTTGGTGTGCGTGATGTGAATCGGCGTTCTGCCGTCGCATGGTTGTCGCGCTGAACCTGGGTCACAGTCATCCCATCCTCATTGCCCTTGGTCCGTGCTAGAGTCGTATCGATCCCAAGCGTCCAGGGTCGCGGTCCCATGGCCCAACTGGTCTCGGTCGAACGCAATCCGGGTTGGGTGGGCGACATAGAAGTGGAGTCAAGCGGCACGCCGGTCCTCCCAATAATCCTCAAATTGTCGGTTGAGATGACGGCATCGGAGGGCAATGATAGCGTTGGCCCCGCGGACTGTCCAGAACATGCCGGACTGCTTGAGGCGTGAACCGATTACGGTTTTGCAGCCCGCTTCGATGACGCCGGAGCCGACAAACAGGTGCTGGCTGCGAAACTTAGGGTAGCGCATGCGTTCGGCATTTCTCTCGAAGTAGGCGGCTTCGATGCGGATCTTCTCGATGAGGTCGGGGTTGTTTGATTCGATGGAGCGGAGGGAGAGGACCAGTTTTTCGATTTTCCCTTTGTCGAGCATGCGCCGCTGGTGTTTCTTCATCCAAGCCTTCTGCATGATGGCTCCATTGGGGTACAACTTACGCGCCAACTCCCACAAGTGTTGCCGGGCGTGATAGAGATCGACGATTTGAATTGCGCCCGGGAAGTGAAGATCAGCAAGATTCCAGATCCATTCGGCGCCGTCGGCTAGGATGACTTTCTTTGCCGCGCGCTCCCAGCCGCGCTGATGGGCTTCCAGGTAGATTCGTTTGCCGAACTGTTCCGCCGTCTCGATGGCGCCGGTGTAGGTAGTCGAATCCGGATCGCGAATGGGGAAGCCCTCCTTGTCGTAGGTGGCTTGGGTGAACACACATCCCAGCTTGACCTCCCGCGTATGGGCGGGCTGACCGTCCGTCTTGCCTGGGCGGCCTACAGTTTCCTTCTTGACCACCGGCACTCCGGTCCCATCCATTTCCACATAGAGAACCGGAATCGGCTTGCCGAGGACAGCCGAAAGATCCAGCTGGATCGCTTTGTCGATCTCCTCGCGCTCACGCCGAGCGATATCCTCTCCAACAGCTTCTGCGGTGCGCTCCACAGACTTGGCAGTCACCTCCAGCCCGGCCAAAACTTTCATCTGTTCGCGGCCATGATCGAAGGCAGCATCCTGGCCCACCAGGGCCTGCATACGGCGCACCCCGGGCGAGAACTCCGTGTGCTCGATATCCAGTTCCACATCGGCCGGAAACTGCCCTTGATGGCAATGCGGGCATAGATAGTAGGGACGCGAAACTCGTACCGGGCCTACAACCGTCAGAATGGGCTTGGAACGTAATTCCCGGTAATGAGCGCGCTGGCCACAAGCGCAGCCAATTACCCGCTCCTCTTCTGTCCCCGGGGCTGCGAATTGCAGCAGTTCGGTTAACGCCACCGAGCCCGCATGGTGCATGGCCGAACGCACGGCTGTCTCGACTGCTTCCAGATCCAGATGTCCGGACTTGTGGCGACCATTGAAAACCACGTACAAGAGTTGATCTATTTCGCGCGCGACTTCTTGGCGAATTGCATCTGCCGTTTTTTTTTCTGCGGTGTGAGTTCCTGTTCCACGGGCCGAGCGCTGCAAATCTGCTCGTTGACTGCCAATAATTGCGCCGACAGCTCCCGAAAGCGGTGATAGGCCTCCACCTCGCGTTGCGCCTTGTGCAGTTCGGCCAGCGTAGCAAAGGTCTCCGTGATGGTCTTTCCTTCCACCTTGCGGGTCAAGCGTACGTTGGGGCCATGTCCGGGCTGGTTGGGCTGATGGCATCGGCAGTTCGGTTTGCCGCAGGTGCCACGGGTAGTGGTGATGGATCCGCTGCGAAAGTCGGGCAAGCGCAGCATCTCCTCGAAGATGGCGCCACGCTGTTGTTCCAGATCGACGAGGGATTGGGGCATGGTCTCTATCCTCCATAGAATATGCTGAATCGTCCTTACGGACTCCTACGCTAGGATAGTAGCCCCAAAAAAAGAAACTGCACAAGTACCTACATGTATGTCGCGCACCCGTAATCGAGGCTTTTCTCCGAGCATTGCGGCTTGGCGATATGATTGGAATCCT
>DATNKB010000452.1:0-2697 GCA_035603595.1 Candidatus Dormiibacterota bacterium | reverse complement strand
AAGGCGGGTATTCTCAGATCAGCTACGAACAGAGGGACCGCACAACACAACCGAAAGTAATAAGCGCAAAAACATCATAACAGAAGTGGCGAAAAAATCAATCCTTTAATTCACCTGTCAGTTTCGCCCACAGCAACTCTTTGCCCTGCCGTCTAATCCCTGCACTTCAGGATCGCCGAGCCGGCAATGAACTCAAAACTCAGCGCTGTAGGCGCGGTTTGTGCGTCCCGACTTTTTCGTCGGGGCGCGGAACAATTTAGCCCAGCCCGGAAGGGCTGGGAACAAAAGACGGCGCAACGCGCCACCGCTTGCGCAGCCTCACCCGCGCAGGCCTTCGTTCGCGCCACTCGCTGACATGAAAATCGGCCACCATTCCTATCAGTTATCAACCTTGCTCAAGAATCGAATCGGCACACCCCGCGCAGATGCTAAAATTGACCATGAGCTTAGCCTACAGAATCGTCTTCGAATGCCCGAAAGACCGCAAAAATATTAATCTGCAAAAGAAGTGCAGCAACGCCTCTCTCTCCGAATCCGACGCCATGAAAATGTTCGGTAACGAAGATATCGCCTGCACCAATCCCAACTGCGGCTGGCACGGCAAAGCCTCGAGGACAAGACTCCTCCGCATCCTCCCCTTCGACTGGGTCCTCGCCCCAGCTACCTGACACTTCCTGCGGGTATGTCCGAGGGCGAAGATACGCTCATTTCGGGAGGTGTCGCTCTGCAAACGACGAAGATACCCTCATTTCGCGATAAGCGTGATCTGATTAGCTAACATTCGCCAGCGCTTCTGTATTTTGATCCACACAGTCGTGTAACGGTATTCTCCGCTGCTCTCGTGCCCGCTGTATTCACCCTCCACGACGATGCGACCGACCTCCACCGCAAAATTGCCGTGCACGTGCAGCCGGTCCTTCTGAGGGCTCATCGTTTGAAACTCGGTAGTTCCAGACTTTATGTTGGCTATCCGTTGCGCTTTGCTCAGCAATTCGCCACGCGGGTTGACGAATGTGTAGTTTGCGGTCCAGATTTCATCCAACGCTTTGACGTCACGCTTCGTCAAAGCTTCCGCGTACTCGTGAGCCTTTTTCTCGAGAGCCTGTTCCGCGCCGGCGCTTCCCCTAGCCTTTCGAATGATTGACGTTTTCTTGCTGCTGCCTTTTGAGGTTCTTCGTCTCATAGAATTCTCCGATGCCAGATTCGCGATTTAGGCCTTTGTCTCATGCATCATACCCTCCGTAAGGGTTGAGCCCCCCTCCGAAATCCTCAGCTTAATTTACACACCTCAGCCAGCCAACCTCACCTGGTGTAGCGTTAGGTTTCTAAATTGGGAACACCGCGAAAAACCGCCCACTTTAATTCGCCGAGCCCGTTTTGAAGGTAGTAACATATTTGCCCCGGCCCCAGGAGCTAGTTTCATATGGCGATCTGTGGCCTCCACCCTTCGGCCATCCGTACCGCGCTTGTAGCAAGCCACGCGCTTCTAGCGCTGCTGTCCATCGCTACCCGAACCTCTCGCGCGGATTCCGCCGCTTTCGATTTGGCTGGCCCTCGCATCCAGATGACGGTCACGCGCGCCGGCAAGACGCTGCCCATTTCCGATGTGCCAAATCTTCAGCCGGGCGACCGCCTCTGGATTCACCCTGATTTTCCCGAAAGCCAGTCTGTCCACTATCTGCTCATCGTCGCCTTTCTCCGCGGCTCCACAAACCCGCCGCCCTACGACTGGTTCACACGCGCCGAAACCTGGAACAAACAAGTGCGCCAGGAGGGAATCGTGGTGACGGTGCCGAAAGATGCTCAGCAAACGCTGATTTTTCTCGCCCCGGAAACCGGCGGGGATTTCAGCAGCCTCCGCACCGCCGTGCGCGGCAAACCTGGAGCATTTGTGCGCGCTTCGCAGGATTTGAATCAAGCCAGCCTCGATCGCCTGCGCCTCGAAAAATATCTTGGCGAGGTGAAAGAAACTTCCGAAACGGATCCCAAGGCGCTCCACGAGCGCTCGATACTTCTGGGCCGAACTCTGAACATCAAGCTCGACCAGCAGTGTTTCGATAAGCCCACCGAGCAACAAGGCCCATGCCTCACTCAGAACACCGATCAGCTCGTGCTAGATGACGGGCACAGTCAGTCGATGGTCACCGCTCTTACTTCCGGCCCCAATTCCGATTTCATCGGTGCAGTCAGTTCTACTTCACTCATGGGCGGTGGATTCTACAGCGCGTACGTGGGAGCGATCGTCGACATGGCGCGCATTCTCGGCAATCTCCACACCGCGGAATATCAATACATACCCGCCCTCGCGCTGCCCAAGCAGCAGCAGTTGAATCTACGTCTCAATAATCCGCCGTCATTTCGCAAACCGAAGTCTGTGATCGTAGTCGGACTCCCCGCAGTGGAAGCCGCTCAACTCCCTCCGCTTCGCGCCGTAAATGCCGAGGAAATATTCTGCCTGCAAAAATCGCCTCTGGTTCTGCCCGTCGAAGGCGCTCCTTTAGTGTTCGCCACCGATATCGCCCACGATTTCGTCCTTCACATCGAAAGCAAATCCGGCGCTGGCATGGATCTTCCAGCAGCAGCCGACGCCACTCGCGGCGGATTCTTGATTGATACGCACGGCCTGCACGCCGGCCAGTTGGATCCGCAGGCAAAAGGAACTCTTCGCGGCAAATGGGGCTTCGAAACTTTTGACGG
>DATNKB010000451.1:0-4932 GCA_035603595.1 Candidatus Dormiibacterota bacterium | reverse complement strand
TTCTCGAGGGTCAGCAACACCGTGGCTGTCTTGCCGTAGGTGATAGCGCCGTAGGCGTCGCCATCGTAAAAACGCCAGGCGAATCGAGTGATCGGATCGGTATCGGGCTTCTGGAGATAAGAGAAGCGCTGCGAGTCGTCTTCGCCCATCTGAAGGAACGGGAAATTGAATTCGGAGGTGTACTTGCCGTAGAGCGCGTCCATGCCTTTTGTTTCCATGTAGCTGTTGATGCCTTCGTCGAGCCAGGCCTCTTCGAATTCGTTCGTAGCCACCATTCCATACCAGTACTGATGGCCGAATTCGTGCTGCGTAACGAGCTCGGGAAGCAGAGCGCCTTTGGGCATGAACCAGTAGGTGTCTGCTGTAATCAGCGTTGGATATTCCATGCCGCCCGCTTGGTAGCCGCCATGTGGTGGATCGATTACGGTGAGCCGATCGTAGGGATACGGCCCGATCCATTGATCGTAGAGGGCGAGTGTGCCTTTCAATACTTGAATGTAGCGAGGAGCAGACGCCAGATTCCCCGGCGACATCAAGACATGAAGCTTCACAGTGCCAGCGCTGCCGGTCCAGGAATCCTCGACGTCGGTGAAACTCGGACTCGCGCCCCAGGAAAAATCGTGCACATCTTCGGAGTGGAAGGTAAGCGTCTTCGTACCGTCAGAATTGTTCATGGAAGCGACGAGATCGCCTCCTGCGCCTACGATTTCATTTTGAGGAAGCGTCACATTCACATCGAACGTCCCGAAATCCGCAAAGAATTCCGTGGTGTTGTGAAACTGATGGCAATTCCAAGCACCTTTCCACCACACGCCAACCTTTGGAAACCACTGGCCGACCATGTAAAAATCGCGTAGGTATCCGGTTCGCGCGACGACTTCGGGCAACTTGTCGTTGAAGGCGATCTTGAATTCCACTTCGGCGCCCGCCGGCACGGCTCTGGGAAGTTCGATTTGCATCACCGTGCGATCGGCAGCGTTGTGGTCGTCAGGCTGGATGAAGCGCATTTCGTTTGTCAGGTCGCCCACACCGGTAACTTCGAGATGCGAGATAGTGATCGCGCCGAAATGCTCCGGCTTCCAGTCGATGTCGGGGTTGTCGCGGTGCTCCTCAGTCATAAAAGTGGATTGGGGCTGGAAGGCGTTGAGGTACAGGTGAAACGGAAATGTTTTCTGTGGCTGACCAGTGAGATTTTTGTACCGCAGGGTTTCTGTTGCGGCGATCGTATGCTTGGCGGTGTCGAGGCGCGCGTCGATTTGATAGGCGACGACGCGCGTGGATAAGGTTTGTTCCTTTGCCGCGCCGCGTGCGGCGATGGGCGCCGGCGGCACAGCATGGCGGGTGGGGGTGGCTTGCCCTGATCCCGCCGGTTCAGCGACGCAGGTAAGAGCCAGCGCTAGAACGATTCCAATGCGCATCTGCCTCCGATTCGGTAGCGGCCGCTCCATTGCGACCTAAAGCCTGCGGAAAGAATATGATACGCGGCTCTACGTGGCAAGCTGGCTCAGAAAAATCTTCGCGCCCGAGCAGCATGCAAGCCAAAGGTGCGTTCCAAGTGACGTAGGGCTGCTGCGAAGTTGACGCGTGCTCCTGACAACGACTAAACTCTAATTATCTGGGCGTTGTTCTCGCCTTTTTGCGAAGAGAGACTCAGGAGCCAGTAAGTTCATGGTTTCCCCCGTGTTACAGCATAGGCGCCACCAACAGATTCTGTCGGACGTGGTGCGCGAATACATTGAGACGGGCGAGCCTGTCTCATCGCGCAGCGTGGCGCTCAGGCACGTTGATCCGCTCAGTCCTGCGACCGTACGTAACGTCATGGCGGATCTCGAAGATGGCGGCTTTTTGTACCAGCCCCATACTTCGGCTGGCCGGGTGCCGACGGCTGCGGCGTACCGATTTTTTGTCGAGCAGGTGACGGCGCAGGCGACCGCCAGCCCCGAAGACAGGCTGTGGATCCGGCGGGAACTCGAAGCTGCCAAAACGCCGGAAGCCGTGATGGAGCGCGCCAGCCATGTGCTAGCAGCCGTTTCCCGCGGACTCGGAATTTTCATCG
This sequence comes from Candidatus Dormiibacterota bacterium, assembly GCA_035603595.1. Classification (GTDB taxonomy): domain Bacteria; phylum Acidobacteriota; class Terriglobia; order Acidiferrales; family UBA7541; genus Palsa-295. The sequence goes on along the minus strand of DATNKB010000451.1, from coordinate 2,876 downwards.
CGCCGCCATTGGCACGCAGCGTGGTGGAGCACCTTCGATTTCTGCTACTACCGGACAATCGGGTGCTGGTTGTGCTGGTTGCTGCCGGCGGTCAGACACGAGACAAGTTGATTCGGCCGGAGCGGCAGTTCCGCCAGGACGATTTGGATCATATTGCAGCCTATTTGAACCACCACTACATCGGGTGGACGATCGAAGCGATGCGAGCAGATCTACGCTCACAGCTTGCGCGCGACCGCGAACGCTACAGCCAACTGGCGGGCGACGCTTTGATGTTATGCGATCCAAGCGTTCTGGGCGATATCGATGAGCGCAAGATTTACGTGGAAGGAGCGGCGCAGATGGCGGCGTCGCCGGAATTTGCGAATCAGGATCAATTGCGCGAGTTGCTCGAGACGATCGAGGAGAAAGATCGGCTGATCGCGATTTTGAGCGGATGTATCGAGGCGCCGGAACCGGTGCACGTAGAATTAGGAGTGGATCAGATTTCGAATGCGGGAAAGCACCTGGCGGTTGTGTCAGCATCTTACTCCTCAGAAGGTGAAGTGCAAGGCACTCTCGGTATCGTCGCGCCGATGCGGATGCATTATGAGCGCGTGATTACAGCCGTGGCGTTTATGTCGCAGTTCTTTTCTGAAGAAAAAGAGGGGAGCTAGAACGTGGCAGCGCAGAAGAGCCAGAAAGAAGACGAGCGCCCGAGGCCAGGGGTCGCGCCGGTTGAATCGAGCGGCGACGATGCCGGTTCAGCGGCCGCCAGTGCATCAGAATCGGCGGTGGCTGAGCAGTTGCAAAAGCTCGCAGCAGAGAAACAAGACCTGACGAATACGCTCGTGCGTTTGCAGGCGGACTTCGACAATTACCGCAAGCGGACTGAGAAAGAGCATGACCAGGCAAGGCATCGCGGGGTGGAAAATCTCGTCGAGCAACTTCTGCCCGTGCTGGATGGTTTCGACAGGGCACTCGCCGCCCACGACGATCCTGCCTATGAGGATTATCGCAAGGGTTTTGAGCTGATTCGGAAACAGCTCTGGGATCTACTCGCAAAGCAGGGAGTGCATCGAATCGAGTCCATTGGCAAAGAATTCGATCCCAATGTGCATCATGCCGTTGAGCACGTACCCACAAGCGATTATCCCGACGGTGCGGTGATCGAAGAATTTCAGCCGGGCTACACATTTCACCATCGTGTGCTACGCCCTGCGATGGTGCGCGTGGCCAGCGGCCGCCAGAATTGATGCTCAAGTTGTCTTGTCAGGCGAGAAAAAAATCCAATTTTAGCGATTCAAGTTTTATCTGAGCAAATTCACATCTGCTCGTCAAAGGACTGAAAAGAAGCGATGGCACCCAGCAAGCAGCAGGACTTTTATGCAGTTTTGGAAGTAACGCGCGAGGCATCCGCGGAGCAGATTAAGTCCGCGTACCGGAAAGCGGCAATGCAATGGCATCCGGACCGCAATCCGGAGAATAAGCAGGAGGCAGAACTTAATTTTCGCGCTGCAGCCGAGGCTTACAGTGTGCTTTCCGACCCGCAGAAGCGAGCAATTTACGATCGCTTTGGCCATGCTGGCCTGGGCAGTCGCGGATTTGAGGCTGGCGGATTCAATGCGTCCATCTTCGAGGATTTTCAAGATATTCTCGGTGACCTCTTCGGCTTCGAGGATATTCTCGGCGTCGGGCGGCGTCGGGGAGGTCGTGGGCAGCGCGGCCAGCGCGGAGCTGATCTCCGCTACGACATGACGCTTACGTTCGAAGAAGCGGCGACCGGCGTCAGCACGAAGATTCACGTCTCGCGGCGCGAAGCGTGCGAGGCGTGCCACGGAACAGGCGCGAAATCCGGCACGGGCATGTCGACCTGCAAGACGTGCGGCGGCCGCGGCCAGGTTTCCTACAGCCAGGGGTTTTTCTCGATCACGCGCACGTGCCCTGCGTGCCAGGGAGTCGGCCAGGTGATTCGCGATGCTTGCGCCACTTGCCGCGGTCAGGGACGCATCGAGCGAGAACGAACGCTCGAAATCGGCGTTCCCGCCGGAGTGGATTCAGGCACTCGATTGCGAATGGCTGGGCATGGCGAGCCCGGGACAAACGGCGGCCAAGCCGGCGATCTGTATATTTTTCTCGAAGTGAAGGACCATGCTTTCTTTGAGCGCCGCGGGGCAGACCTCTACTGCACGATTCCAGTCAGCTTGTCGCAAGCGACGTTGGGCACCACGATTAAAGTCCCCACGCTTTCTGGAGAAGAGGATCTCGAGATACCGGAGGGAACGCAATCCGGTCAAATCTTCCGCAAAAAATCGAAGGGCCTTCCGAACCCGCACGGCGGACGCGGTGATTTGTACGTAAGCGTTCGCGTGGAGATTCCTGCCAAGGTGACGCGCGAGCAGCGGAGGTTGCTCGAGCAACTTGGGCAGACAATGAAAGTAGAAAACAAGCCGATCGAGCGCTCGTCGAATTTCTTCGATAAGGTGAAGGATATTTTTGGCTAGAGTTCGGAGCAGCAGCGTCATCTTCCACACATGGCTCGTCGCGCAAATCACCAGCTTTCGCCGCCCTCCGCTGTGGCCAATCCAAACCCTAAGTTCTCGAGTGAATTTTATTGATTTGTAACATGCCATAGCCCTACCCTGAATTTACCTCGCCTTCAACTGTGGTACATTCTGGGGCTCCAGCATGGCCAAAATTAGCATTGACACCACCCGCGGGCGATATGTCGTGGTCTGCTCGCGCGGGACGGTTTCCAGGGCCTCGGAGCTCATTGGCGAGCCCAGCCGGCGCAGCGGAATTTTCTTCCTATCTTCGCCCCGGGTATGGAACTATTGGGGCAGGAAACTAACGGCGAAATCTCGCGGGCAACGCAGCGCGACAATTCTGTTTGACGA
>DATNKB010000450.1:0-2993 GCA_035603595.1 Candidatus Dormiibacterota bacterium | reverse complement strand
GACATCTCCGATCGCAAGAGCATGGAATTAGAACTCACCCAAACCAAAGAGCTCGCGGAAGCAGCCAATCGCGCGAAGAGCGATTTTCTTGCCTCCATGAGCCACGAGATTCGCACTCCTATGAACGGCATCATCGGAATGACGGAGCTCGTCCTCGATACCGATCTCAATTCCGAGCAGCGCGAATACCTGAATATGGCGAAGCTGTCCGCAGATTCCTTGCTGACTCTGATCAACGATATTCTCGACTACTCCAAAATCGAAGCCGGCAAGCTCGACGTCGACGCAATCGACTTCAATCTCCGCGATAGTCTAGGCGATACCATGAAATCGCTCGCCTTACGCGCGCATCAGAAGGGCCTGGAACTCGCCTGGGACGTCCAGCCGGACGTGCCGGATGAATTGATCGGAGATCCCGGCCGCCTCCGGCAAATCATCGTCAATCTCGCGGGCAACTCCATCAAGTTCACTCACACAGGCGAAGTCGTCACCTACGTCGCCGCAGAATCGAAGTCCGCAGACTCCGTGGAACTCCACGTCACCGTCGCCGACACCGGTGTCGGCATTCCCATCGAGAAGCAAGCCGCGATCTTCGAAGCCTTCACCCAAGCCGATAGCTCCACCACGCGCAAATATGGCGGCACCGGCCTCGGCCTCAGCATCTCTTCTCGCTTGGTCGAATGCATGGGCGGAAAAATCTGGGTCGAGAGTGAACCGGGCAAAGGCAGCCGGTTTCATTTCACGGCGCGCATGGGTCTCCAGAAAGCCGATTCCACAAAGCCTCTTCGCATCGCACCCGAACAGCTGCGAGGTTTGCCGGTCCTCGTTGTCGACGACAATGAAACCAACCGCCTGATCCTCATGAAGGTTTTGCGCAACTGGAAGATGGAGCCAAGTGAAGTAGATGGCGGGTTAGCTGCAATCGCCGCGCTCGAAGCCGCGCAAAAATCCGGACGCCGATATCCGCTAATCCTTCTCGACGCTCAAATGCCGGAAATGGACGGTTTTGCTCTAGCCGAGCACATAAAAAAATCTCCTCACAGTGCCAGCGCCACCGTCCTGATGCTGAGCTCCGCCGGTCTCCGTGGCGACGCCGCCCGTTGTAGCCAGTTGGGAATCGCTGCCTATCTCACCAAGCCTTTCAAGCAATCCGAGTTGTTGGAAGCTATTCTCGCCGCGCTTGGAACCATCCCGCAGCCGGACGCTAAACCGAAACTCATCACCCGTCATTCGCTCCGGGAAGAGAGTGCTCAAGGCTTGCGTATTCTTGTCGCAGAAGACAACGCCGTGAATCAGGTGCTAGCCGTTCGCCTGTTGGAGAAGCGCGGTCACACGGTCCAAATCGCAACAAACGGCAAACTGGCGCTCGAGTTTTTACAACAGGGAGAATTTGACCTCGTTCTGATGGATGTGCAGATGCCCGAAATGGGAGGTCTCGAAGCCACCGAAGCTATTCGAGAAAAGGAAAAACACACAGGTGCCCACATTCCCATCATTGCCATGACGGCCAACGCAATGAAAGGCGACGACGAAGAATGCCTCCGCCACGGAATGGATGCCTACGTCTCGAAACCTCTCAACCTCAGTGCTCTGTTCGAAGCCATCGGAAGATTCTGTCCGGTTCGGACCACCGCGGAAACGGACACTAAAGAACTCGAAACCGCTCCGCCAAAATGATTGACACGCGCGGAAAATGTCGCACAATTGGGTCACCTCTCCCGGACGTATTCCGGTCTGATCATTACCCCTTCCAGAACTGAGCGTATATCCATGTCAGCAGACACAATCGATCGCGTAATAGCGCACCGAATCAAGCTGTTCATCAAAACCACCTCCGTGTGCGCTGTAACGATAGGCGCGCTAGTCCTTCTTGGGTGGATCGTGAACGTGCATATGCTGAAGTCGATCCTGCCCGGGCTTGCGTCCATGAAGGCAAACACCGCCCTCTGCATCATGTTGCTGGGGGTATCCTTGTGGTTCTCGGGCTCCCACTCCCCGCGTTTCGATAGGATCGAATCCAAACGCATGGGAATGTCGTGTGCGTTCTTCCCGGCTCTTCTTAGCTTTTTAACTCTCTGCGAATACATCTTTGGACTGAATCTCCGCATTGATCAGTTGCTATTTCGAGACGTGAGTCCCGACGGTCTCTCGGTTCCCGGCAGGATGGCTCCCCATACCGCTACGGCGCTTTTCCTTCTTGGATGCGCCCTGTTGCTGAGTTCGGTGGAACTCAAGCGGGGAATTCGGCCGGCGCAATTTCTAGGCCTTGTTCCAGCAATAATTTCACTTGCAGCCGTCGCCGGTTACCTCTACAGCGTCGTTTCGCTCTACCGCATCGCCTCCTACACGGGCATGGCGCTCCACACCGCAGTAGCAATTTTCCTCTTGAGTGTCGGCGTGATTCTCACTCCGCCCGACCGCGGGATTGCGGCAACCGTATCGAGCTCTGGATTGGGCGGCGTTGTCGTCCGGCGCCTGCTTCCGGCTGCTTTCCTCGTTCCCCTCGGAATCGGCTGGATTCGTATGGAAGGTCAAAAAGCCGGCTTCTATGGAACGGAATTCGGTCTAGCCTTGATGGCGACATCCTGTGTACTCGTATTTTCTGTAGTGATCTATCTCAGCGGAATTCAGGTTCAGAAAATCGACGACGCGCGCCGCGCTGCCGAACTGGGGGTTCTTGAGCTGAACTATACGCTCACAGCGCTCGTGGACGTTTTTCCCTTACCGGTCATTTTCCTAAGCCCTGATGCAAAGATTTGCCTCTGGAACGCCGCCACGGAACGGGTTTTTGGCTGGCCCTGGCTGCAAGTGCGTAACAAAAGGCTTCCCCTCGTTCCGGACGACCGGCTCGCTGAATTCCAAACTGTATTTGAGTCACTTGAAGCGGGCGAGTCAGTCACTGGACTCAAAACCGAACTATGCACCATGGACGACGTCCGCATTCCCGTTGCGATGTGGGCCGCGCCTATCGAGATCGGCAAACGCGGATTCTC
>DATNKB010000449.1:0-3197 GCA_035603595.1 Candidatus Dormiibacterota bacterium | reverse complement strand
GTGCCGTGTTTGTTGGGAACCGGAGATCCCGTCGAGAACTCTGCATCCTACTACGTCTGGCGCGGCATCCTCCGCACGCTCTTCCGGTTGGACCTGGAATTCGGGGAAGCGGCGGCTCAGCGCGAACGCATTGCCGCGCAGCTTCAAGGTAAGCCCGAGCTACAAGAATTGATACCGCTGCTCGGTGCCGTTCTGGCAGTGGATATTCCCGACAATCACACCACTGCACAGATGAGCGGCGAGGCCCGATCGCACGCCACCCAAAATCTTCTAGTCCAGTTGCTGCAATCAGCAGCCGCTTCAGGCCCATATCTTCTCGTCCTCGAAGATGTTCACTGGTTCGATTCAGCTTCTCTCGCGGTGGCAGATCTGGTGGCACGACAGGTGCCGTCGATGCTATTCGTGGTTACCTCGCGCCCGATTCCCGATCCGGCGCCGCCGCAATTCCAGGATTTATTGACGGCCGCAGGAGAGGGCCGCTTGCGATTAGAGGTGATGGCCGCTGAAGACAGTCTCGAGCTTGCCCGGCTTCGCCTCGGTGTCGAATCGCTGCCGCCCGTGGTGGCAGGATTTCTGGAACGCCGTGCAGGCGGACAACCGCTTTTTGTCCAGGAGCTTGCCTACTCATTGCGTGACACCGGCCTGATCGAGATTGAGCAGGGTAGATGCACTTTGGCAGCCCGATGCGGCGGTTCGCTAGCCGGTTTGGAGACCGCCTTCGGCAAGCTGAACATTCCGAACACGATTCAGGGTGTCATCACCAGCCGCGTTGACCGTCTCCTGCCACCCCAACAACTCACGCTCAAGGTTGCAAGCGTAATCGGCCAGAGCTTCCCGCTCTCCATTCTGCAGGATGTATTCCCCGTGGCTGATGACAAGAAAAATATTCAGGATCACCTAGAGCATCTCGAAAAGCTGGGGCTCACGCGGCGGGTATCCCCCACGATGTATGAGTTCAAACATTCGCTCACGCAAACCGTGGTGTACAGTTTGGTCTCCTTCGCCCATCGGTCCGAACTCCACCGCGTCATAGCACAGTGGCACGAGAAACATTTTGCTGACGACCTGTCGCCCTATTACCCGTTGCTGGCACATCACTGGAATCATGCAGAAGACACGGGGAAGGCAATCGAATACTCCACTCGAGCGGGAGAGCAGGCGCTCAGCCGATTTGCCAACCAGGAGGCAGTGCAGTTTCTTCAGCAGGTTCTCGAGTTGGACGCCACACAGGCGGCGCCACCCTCGGCGAACCAAGCTCCGGTTTCCGATCTTCATCGGGCGCAATGGCGCCTTGGGCTGGGCAAAGCTTTTGTAAATCTGTCGAACTACGGAGAAGCCCGCACCAATCTCGAACGTGGTCTCAAAGCATTGGGTCAACCGGTTCCCGGAAGTGTGCTTGGGGCTGCAGGTATTGTCGCAAGCCAACTGGCCCGGCAGGTATTGCACCGGTTGTGGCCGGCGCGCTACCTCGGCCTTCGCTCGCCGCAGCGCGAGATTCTGCTGCAAGAGGCGAGTGCGTATGAGGCGCTGACAGAAAGCTACTACCTAGCAAGTCTTCCGTTGCACACCGTAGCTGCCGGAGTGAAGTCACTGAATCTCGCTGAGCTCGCAGGTCCCTCCCCGGAACTGGCTCGTGGTTATGCGTCGTTCGGAGCTCTGCTGGGTTTTGTCCCCTTGCACGAGCTGGCCGAGAGCTATTCGCAACGCGCCATGCAGACCGCGGAGGCGTCGGACAACGTGGCAGCTCTCGCTTGGGTATCCATGATCAGGGGAATTTACGAAACGGGTATCGGGAAATGGGATAGCGCGTCCGCACTCTTCGATAACGTTGTGCGGATCAATACTCGCTTGGGCGATGAAAGGCACGCCGGGGATGGAACGCAGTTGTTGGCATCGGTGGCGTACTTTCGAGGCAATTTCGCGGAAAGTCTGCAACTGGTCGAGGGCCTCTATGGTTCGGCAGTACGTCGTAACGACCGGCGAGTTCAAGCGGAAGCGCTGCGCTGGAAGGGGCACTGTCTCCTGGTGTTGGGAAAGCTGCAAGAGCTCCAAACCTGCGTGAACGAATTGGAGAAACTGCGTAGTGCCGGAACCAGCGGAGATGTGTTCAATCAAACAGACGTTTATGCTCTGCTCGCCGCCCTGCATACGCGGCGCGGAGAAAAGCAAAAGGCGCTCGACGCAATCGAGGAGGCCACCAGGCGCGCGGTCAAAATGCCCAACTCCAGCAGCGAGATGATTCTGGAACGCTCGACCATCGCGGAGACCTATCTGTGCCTATGGGAAATGAAGGGTGCTGAATCCAAGTCGTCCGCTGGGGTGCCCGACAATACTAGTGTGGTCCTTCAGTGCCGGCAGGGAGCAAGCAAAGCTTGCAAGGCGCTCGGCAGCCTCTCGCGCGTTTTCCCAATCGGTCAGCCGTTCACCTGGCTGTCGTCGGGTCGGTGCTCCTACTTGGAAGGTAACTCCGCCAAAGCGAATGCGGCTTGGACAAAAAGTTTGGCAGCCGCAAAACAATTGCAGATGTCGTATGCCGAGGGCCTCGCCGAGTACGAGCTCGGGCGGCATTTGCAAAGTCATGATCAGAATCGAAAAGCACGCTTGCAAAGAGCCTCCGATATTTTTTGCCGCGTGGGAGCGGCCGGTGAAGTAAGCCAGGCGGAACAAGCGTTGCACACCGACTGACGGGCTTTCCTGCTCGATGCAACAGTGTTACGATGCGCGCGCCCTACAACCGCTCGGAGCTAGGCGCTGCAAGACTCTGAGCCGTTCGACGGGCCACCACCCAAAATACGATGCCTTACAACTACGTAGTTTTATTTCCTTCCCAGCTCACGCTCCCTGAAATTCTTGCGCTTGCCGGCAGCGTCTTCTGGCTCATCGCCTACGTGCTGATGATCCGCAAGGGGTTTCAAGACTCCACATATGGAATCCCCTTGCTGGCAATCATGCTTAATTTCACATGGGAGATCGTCTACACTGCGATTTATCCTCCGAGTGCCCGGGGTGAAATGTGGTGTCGGCTGATTTGGCTGGTAGCCGACGTTCCCAACGTTTGGCTGCTCGTCCGCTTTGGCAAAGCCAGCCAGAAGATTCCGTATATCCGGGCCCATTATTACGTTGCCCTCGGTGCGACGTTCGTTCTCTGCTTCGTCGGGCATTTGTGCTACTACGACATGAGGGCATATATGGGAGGC
>DATNKB010000448.1:0-17870 GCA_035603595.1 Candidatus Dormiibacterota bacterium | reverse complement strand
CCCAGTTAGGCTGTAATCATCCTGGCGGTAGGCCGCCATGGCTGAGAATGACGTGTTCTGGCGCTGCCAATCCAAGAAATTCGGGTAAGAGATCGACGAACTCTCGAAGTTCGCCGTCTTTTCGGAAAGCGCTATCAACTTGTCGGGCTCGGGGTAAGGAAGAGGCCTGAGGAGAACACCGCTAACCACGGAAAAAATCGCTGTGTTTGCTCCAATTCCAAGCGCCAGAGTGAGCACCGCGATGATCGTGAAGCCCGGATTTTTAGCCAGCATCCGGATCGCGTATCGAATGTCTTGTATCAAATTCCCCATCGTTTCATTTCCTTCGAGCCGGGCCACGCTTTTTCACTTCCGGCGTCTGGTAACTTCTAGTTCATTCGTGCCGGAGCGCCACAATCGGATCTACCGCCATCGCTCTTCGCGCCGGGATGAAGCAGGCAACCAGCGCTACCACGCAAAGCGTGGCCATCACGACGGCAAACGTGATTGGGTCGTTCGCTGTGACGCCGTATAAGAGCGTGCCGAGCAAATGCATCGTCGCGAGCGCTGCGACTAGTCCAAGTCCTACCCCGAGCAGTGTGAGCCGCATTCCCTGCCCGACTACCAGGCCGAGTACATTCCGCTGATCCGCGCCCAGCGCCATGCGAATACCGATTTCATGTGAGCGCTGACTTACTGAATACGAAAGCACGCCATAGATTCCGATTGCCGCAAGAAGCAGGCCGAGGCCGCCGAGTACTGCTGCGAGTGTTGCAGCCGTGCGATAAGCGAAAAGCGAAACGGACAGCAAATTCGCAACGGAATCGCTTTCGAGAACAGCGACTCCGGAATCGAGTGCGCGAACCTGCTCGCGAACCTGCGGCAGCAACTTCAATGGATCGCCGGTAGTTCGGAGCAGGATGTTGGCGTCGCCGGCCGTGTCCTGCAAAAACGGAAAATAGAGGAAAGGTTCGGGCGATTCGCTCAGGCTGTGGTACTTCACGTCTTTCACCACGCCGGCAATCGTCCATTGGTGTTTCCAAGTGCCAATGTGCCGACCGACTGGATTTTGTCCGGGCCAGAAACGCTGAGCCATCGTCTGATTGATGATGCAGACGAGCGGAGCGTCTTTGCGGTCTTGCGCGGTGAATTCACGGCCGGAAAGAATCGGGATGCGCATTAGCGAGAAGTAGTCGGGACCGACCACGTTCAAGTCGATCAGGTTCTGCTCGCCCGGTTTCGGTGTGTAACCTTCGAGTTCGGGAATCGTGTAGCGGCGTCCCGTAAACCACATTGGAACAAATTGTTCGAGGCTCGCATCCTCCACTCCCGGAACTGTTTTCAGCCGATCCGTCAACTGCTCGAAGAACGCGGCCGCTTTGTCGTCGGAATAACCGTTGCCGCGAAGATCGAAAGCGGTTAAAAGCACGCCGTCGGCGCTGAATCCCGGGCTCGATTTCGTCGCCGCCCGCAAGCTGCGCACCAGTAGACCCGCACCCGCGAGCAGCACGACGGCGAGAATCGTTTCCGTGACTACGAGGAGATTCCGCAGCCGATGCTGGCGCGCGCTGCTTGACGAAGTGCGGCCGCCATCCTTGAGCGACACATTTCCGCTCGGGCGCGTGATCTGCAACGCCGGCGCAAGCCCGAAAATCATTGCAGTAAGAATCGACAATGCCAGCGTAAAGACGAGAACTCTGCCGTCCACTCCGAGCGGCAAGCCGACCGGAAGATGCGCGGGCGGCGTAAAGACGGTCAGGAAATTCGTCGTCCAGAGACTCAGCAGAATTCCGGCAGCGCCTCCCAAACCGGCCAGCAGAAGGCTCTCTATGAGCAACTGGCGAATCAGTCGCGCGCGGTCTGCGCCGAGCGCCGACCGAATCGCAATCTCTTTCTCGCGCACCGTGGCTCGCGCGAGAAGCAGGTTCGCCACATTCGCGCAGGCAATCAGCAGAACCAGAATCACAACCACCATGAGAAATGCGAGTACGGGTAACAGGAATGACTGCAAACCGTAATGCGCCTGCCAAACTGGACAGACATAAGAACCGACATCTTTATTGGTGTCGGGATACTGCTGCTCGAGCTGCCGCGCCATCGTGCTCATTTCGGCGCGCGCCTGTTCGAGCGTCGCGCCCGGCTTCAGGCGGCCCATCATGTGAATGAAAGTTGGATTGCGCATCTCGAGGTCTTCGCCCGGAAGCGCCTGCGGTTGCATCATCATCGGCACAAAATATTCGGCGGCGATGCCGACGATCGTTCCGTTGAATCCGCGCGGAGCTATGCCGATCACTGTGAATGGGTGCTGGTTGATCTCGACGGATTTGCCGACCGCTTTCGGATCGGCGCCAAACCTCCGGCGCCACAAACCATCGCTCAAGACTATGTAGGGATCCGAGTTGGGTCCGTGTGCGTCGTCGGCGTGAAACGTCCGGCCGCGCGCCGCTTTCACCCCGAGTAAATCGAAATAGTTCTCAGTGACGATCAAGCCCCAGTCGCGTTGAGGTTGCTGCTCTTTTTCGAGTTTCAGATTCGTGCCGATCAGCTCAAAGCCGATCATCCCGGAAAAAACATGGTTGTGATCGCGGTAGTCTCTGTAATCGGGATAGGAGCTTGTGTGGTAGGAACCGTCGGGCATCACGGTTTCAACGTCGAGGAGGCTGCCGGAATCCTGAACGAGCGAGAGCGGATGAAGAAGGACGGCTTCGAGCCAGCTGTAAACTGTCGCGTTGCCGCCGATGCCGAGCGCGAGCGAGAGCACTGCTACAGCTGTGAATCCCGGATTTTTCGTGAGCATCCGGATTCCGTAACGAATGTCCTGCAGCAGTGTTTCCATTTCGCCCCTTGCGTTCTGCTGCCGCAATTTCGAGTCTGGAAAGTTTCGAACACACCCCTGCACAAGCGCCGAATGAATTCTTTGGGCTTTTGTGCTGGGGAAATTTACGGAACCGCGCAGCTAGACGCTCGCGGTTCGCGTGCCGATCGTTTCTTCCACGATGCGGCCGTCGAACAAGTGAATCGTGCGATCGGCGATACTCGCGTAGCGCGGATCGTGCGTTACCATGCAGATCGTCGCGCCTTCACGATGCAGTTGCCGCAGCAAATCCACCACGGCTTCGCTGTTCTTCGAGTCCAAGTTACCGGTCGGCTCGTCCGCGAGCAGGATGGATGGCTGGCCTACGAGAGCACGCGCCACAGCGACGCGCTGTTGCTGACCGCCTGAGAGCTGCGAAGGATAGTGCTTCATGCGGTGCGCCATTCCGACGCGCTCGAGAACTTCCTGCACGCGCTTTTTGCGCTCCGCCGACGCCATGCTGCGATACGTGAGCGGCAGCTCGACGTTCTCGAAAACCGTGAGATCGCCGATCAAGTTGAACGCCTGGAAAATGAAACCGATTTCGCGATTGCGGATGCGCGTGCGATCGGAGAGCGAGAGATTCGCCACCGGCTGCTTATTGATCCAGTAGTTGCCGTCGGTCGGCGAATCGAGCAGGCCGAGGATCGAAAGCAGGGTGGATTTGCCGCAGCCCGACGGTCCGGCGATGGACAGAAATTCGCCGTTCTTGATATCGAGGTGCACGCCGCCGAGAGCATGGGTCTCCACCTCGTCGGTGTAGAAAACTTTCGTCACGCCTTCGAGGCGAATCAGGGATTGTGCGTCGCTATTCATTCTGTGCTCCTTCGCTATCAAACTACGAACGACAGGGCCGAAATGTTCCCGCTTACTTCAGTTGCACCCGATCAAAATTGTCCCAGGCGGACATGTCGGACAGAATCACCGTATCGCCCACCTGCAAGCCCTTCCTGATTTCAACTGTGTTTACCGACGTGCGGCCCAATTCCACCTGCACACGCGCGGCATCCGCGCCATCAATCACCTTGAAAAGACCCACGGTGCTGTTCGCTTCGCCGTGCACGGGACGGCCGACGTAAAGCACATCTGTGAGGCGCTCGATTTCAACTGTGCCTTCGACGCTCAGGTCAGGACGCGCGCCTGTGGGGAGCTCGCCATCGAGCGCGACGTCCACAGTTACGGTGCCGTTTACTACAGCCGGATCAATACGCATCACGTGGCCAGCGATTATGCCATTGTGCGTGTCCACGGAAGCCTTCTGCCCGATTTGAATGTCTTTTGCCTGCGTCTCCGCGATTTTCAGAGCGGCTTTCAAGTGTGTGGGTTGCGCGACGCGCGCGAGCACGGTTCCCTGCGTTACTTTCTGTCCTACTTCGACGGTGAGATCCTGCAGCACGCCATCAATGCCCGGCCGGACTTTCAGCTGGTCCACCTGGGATTTCTTCAACTCGTACATCGCGCGCTTTTCGTCCACGTTGGCCTGCTGGACGGCGATCTGCGCGGCAATCGAATCGGAGAAAGTTTGCACCTGCTTCTCGGCAATTTCGTTTTGCTTCTCGAGTTCTTCGGCCTGCACTACCGATGTCTTCACGACGACGTCTGCCACAAGGCCCAGCGAGTAAAGTTTTTCGTTGTTTGCCTTCTGCAGCGCGGCAGTGTGAAACGCAGACCGAATCGCAGCCGCCTGTGCGCGCTTATCCATGAGCTGATTTTCGAGCTGCGCCTTCATGTTGTTCAACGACGCTTCGGCGCCGCGCAGCTGGTATTCGGCGTCGAGCGCCGTCTGCTGCAATTCCGGATTGCGCATGTCGAGAATCACAGTGTTGGCTTTGACGAGCGTGCCAGGAAGCAGATAGCGGGTCTCGACTGTTCCGTCAGTGATGGCGGGAATCAGGCGGATTGTTTCCGGGACCAAGGTTCCGAGACCTCGCACCTCGCGCAGCATCGGGCCGCGCTTTACCGTGTCGGTCCAGACCGTCGCGCGGTCCACACTGGGCGCGGCGGGCTTCAACTTTGAGAGAGCGTAGGTGACGAGCGGTATCAGTACCACGGCGACGGCGATATATATCGTCCGGCGGATGCGCTTTTGTCGTTTGGCTTCGGGGCGTGCTATGTCCACGGGAAACAACCTCGCATATATATATCGCAACTCACATTCCGGTGCGAGTGCTGCTGTAAGTAACTTCTATTGAATCTATTACGGACGATTCGAGAGCTTGACAGAGGGCTATTTTGCCCGGAGTTGGGAATCGTTCGTCCCATGACCGAACAATCGGCCAGGCTCGGGAAAGCCGCTTTGGACATGGCTAGGAAGCAGCTTCAGCGCTCGCCCTGATTTCTTGCCAGCGCTTGGGGCGCCGCTTGGCGTCGAGAACTTTCTTGCGGAGACGGATCGATTTCGGAGTTACTTCGACGAACTCATCGTCGGCGATGAACTCGATGGCTTTTTCGAGCGTCATTTCGCGCGGGGGAATCAGGCGAATGGCTTCGTCGGCGGATGACGAGCGCATGTTGGTCTGCTTTTTCTCTTTGGTTACGTTGACGTTCATGTCGTCTTCGCGCGCGTTTTCGCCGAGGATCATGCCTTCGTAAACTTCGATGCCCGGCCCAACGAACATTTCGCCGCGCTCTTGAATTCCCCACAGCGCGTAGGCTACGGAGACGCCCGGACGGTCAGCGACGAGCGCGCCAGTGGGACGCATGGCCATGTCGCCGACGTAGTCTGTCCAGCCTTCTAGGATGGAATGGATCAGGGCGGTGCCGCGGGTATCGGTGAGAAGCTGGCCGCGCAATCCAATCAAGCCGCGCGAGGGGATGCTGAATTCCATGCGCACGCGGCCGGAATGATGGTTGACCATTTTTTTCATTTCGCCCCGGCGCGAGCCGAGGAGTTCCATCACGATGCCGATGAAATTTTCCGGGCAATCGATGACAAGCAGTTCGAGCGGCTCGACGCGGCGGCCGTTTTCGGTGCGCACCACGATTTCGGGTTTGCCTACCATTACCTCGTAGCCTTCGCGGCGCATGGTCTCAATCAGGATCGCGAGTTGCAATTCGCCGCGACCCAGGACGCGGAAGGCGTCAGTGGCGCCCATGTCTTCGACGCGGAGCGAGACGTTGGTGAGCAATTCCCGGTCGAGGCGCGAGCGCAGGTCGCGCGAAGTGACGTACTGCCCCTCTCTACCTGCGAATGGCGAAGTATTGATGGTGAAGACCATCGTGAGAGTGGGCTCGTCGATAGTGAGCGGCTCGAGCGGCGCGGGATTCGCGAGATCGGTGATTGTCTCGCCGATTTGGATGCCTTCGACGCCTGCGATGGCGACGATGTCACCGGCTTTCACTTCCTCCGCTTCATCACGATCGAGACCGCGAAAGGTGAAAAGCTTGGTGATCTTTGTGGGCAGAATTTTCCCGTCAAGTTTCGCGATGCCAACTTCGGTGCCGCGAACGAGCGTTCCCTGGAAAACGCGGGCGATGGCGATACGGCCGAGAAAATCGCTGTAGTCGAGATTGGTGACCTGGATTTGCAGCGTGGCGGCAGGATCTCCCGACGGCGCGGGAATCGAAGCGACAATTTCATCGAACAACGGCTGGAGGTTCGTGGAGGAGTCCCCGAGCTTGCGGTGCGCGACTCCGGTCTTCGCATTCGTGTAGATGATTGGAAAGTCGAGCTGGTCTTCGGTGGCGTCGAGATCGATAAAGAGATCGTAAATTTCGTCGAGCACTTCGGCAGGACGCGCATCGGGCCGGTCGATTTTATTCAGGACGATAATCGGCGGAAGTTTTGCGGCGAGCGCTTTCTGCAGCACGTAGCGCGTCTGCGGCAGCGGCCCTTCGCTCGCGTCCACGAGAACGAGCACGCCATCCACCATGCGCAGGGCGCGTTCTACTTCGCCGCCGAAATCGCTGTGACCGGGCGTGTCGACGATGTTGATTTTCGTGTCGTGATAGGTGAGCGCAGTGTTCTTGGCGAGAATCGTGATTCCGCGTTCGCGCTCGAGATCGTTCGAGTCCATTACCCGTTCGACAAGTTCCTGGTTGGCGCGGAAGATGCCGCTCTGGCGGAGCATGGCGTCGACTAAGGTGGTCTTGCCGTGGTCGACGTGGGCGATGATGGCGATATTGCGGATCGGGGCGGTCATGACCCCACCCTCGGCCGCTGGCCTGAATTCCGGATGAAAATTGAGTTAAAAAATCGCATTTTGTAACGATTAGAACTGACTCGTACCCTTTGTTTTGTGTAATTTACGGCGATTTCTAATCGCGGTGTAACGATTAGAAATTCTGGATCTTCGGCCTGCGGACAAGAAGTTGTCCTTACCCATCGCGTGGGGCCCTTCGAGCGCCGAATTTGAGCTGCAAAATCGCATTTTATTTGCGATTAGAACTACTCCCCGGCCTTTATTTTGTTTAGCTTACGCCGATTTCTAATTCCAGATTTGCGATTAGAAATCGCGCCTCTTTGCGGATTGCGCCCGGCCAAAGAAAAAGGGCTGCATGTGCGACCCTGCAGCCCTGGCATAATTCCTGCCAATTTTTCAGGAGCAACAACCGCGGATTCATTTTACCACGATTGATGCCGAAATGGTGAGCTTCATCGAGTCATTCACGGCTCGGGGGTGAAGGTGGCCTTGCCGGTCATGGGATCGAAGGGGACTGAAACGTGTTCGTGGATTACGCGCCAGGAGCCTTGTTGGCGCTGGTAGCAGACGGTGGCGCGGACCCAGCCGGCTGCGGCGTTTTCGTTTGTGTCGGCGTTGACGAGGCGCGTGATGCAATGAGACACGGCCAAATCGCTGCTGGTGGTGATTTCGACGTCGCGTTGCTGGACGCTGATGCGCGGCGGGAGATGCGGGAACATCTGTTCCCATGTACGGCGGTAGGCCTCGACGCCTCGGTGTTGATAGGGCGGAATGACGTCGAAGAAAAGAACGTCGGGCGAATAGTGCTGGATTAATTTATCGAGATCGCGGGTGGCAAGAGCGCTGCGCCAATCTTCCATGAGTTGGCGGATTTGGGTTTCGTCGTTCGTTCTTGCTGCTACGGGGTTGCTGGTCATTATGACTTTTCCTTTCTGATTTCCTAATCGAGTTGAGTTAAGAGACATGCCGCACGTGCCCTCGAGACGGCGGCGCAAGTAGACACGGTAAGCGGAGCCGCATAGCGGCTGTGGCACAGGCAGGATTGCCTGTGCTACTGAACAGCTTACTTGTGAGCTGAGCAGGCGCAGCCGGGCGAATGGAAGCGGCCCGTGCCTTCAACCATACCGCCCTTGCCGTACATATTCCACGGGCGAACCCAATCGGTGAGCGAGTGATAGGGGCCGTTTTCGTTGCGGCCCTTGGGCGTTACGTCGAAATAATTGTAGGCGCCTAGAAATTGCTCGCCGCCTCGGCCGAATGTGGAATAGGTGTGGAAGATCTGGCCTGAATCGTCTTTGAGGAAAACGCTGTCGCCGGAGAGATCTTCCATTCCTGGGTTACCTTGCTGAAAATTGTAGAAGGCTGTGCCCGCTGCGATTTGCTCCGGGGTGAACGAGACGTTGAAATCGTAGTTGAAATCGCTGTGGTAGGAGGACACCCAGGTGAAGTTCCAACCCATTCGCTTTCGAAGCGCTTCGATTTCGTCGATCGGGGCACGGGCGACGGCTGCGTAGGTAAGGTCGTGATTTTCGAAATGCGGGAGCAAGCCCTGGACGTGATCGACCTCGAAGGAGCATCCGACACACTGGCGTGTCTGGCCGGGGCCCATCATGAAATGTTTGATGAAAAGCTGGCTGCGGCCGCCGAAAAGCTGGGCGAGCGTAATTTTGCCGGAAGGACCGTCAAACACGTACTCCTTCTCGATTCGAACCCATGGCAATGCGCGTTGTTCTGCATTGAGCTGATCGCGGGATTTGGTGAATGCTTTTTCTTTGGCGAGTAAAGCCTTGCGCGCTTCGAGCCATTCGCTGCGAGAGACAATGGGATGTGATGTGAGAGGACTTCCAGCCCCGCTGGTTTCTGTTCGTGAAGCGGATTTTGCAGCTGCTGCTTGATGGTCACTCATGATTAGTCCTCCTCACCATTCTCACTATTTTAATGGAAAAACTGCTCGTTTTAGTTTTCGCGAAGCTCTCTGATTGGGCGGGTTGTCGGCCGTTTGTGCTGAGGGCGACCTGCGTTGCAGTCGCGATGCACAGGGGACACATTTCATTCTCCGCGCTTAATGCGCTCTCAGGGCTCGGGGTCAGGCCGGACGCTCACGTCGGTGCGCACCGACCGTCAATGCGCGTCGGTAGGTGCGGCAGTTCCGTCCGACCAAGTTGCTACCGGTATCATGAATACGGTCAATGGCTCTGGTGAGCCCTGAAATTGGGGATTCAGCAGAACTGGAGAACCAGGAAGATCCGCGCCCCAAGTCGGACCGTCTGTTTGACGAGCGTAAAACATCAGATGAGGAACCCAGTGCCCGGCATTGTCGTTGAGGTACCCCTGATTCGACATCATGTAGCACATCGCGCCGGGTTCCAGGGCTGGCAAGTCTTTCTTGACGAATAGCTTGATGCCGTCAGCTACCTGGGCTTTAGAGAGTCCAGCCAATACCAACTCTGTGCGCTTGACGGTGAGTGGCAGGATGGCTCGTGCAGCCTGCGGATTGAAGCAGACCGGACCCCGCATCTTAGGGTTCCAAAATCCCGGCGCGTCGAACGGGGACATCCACGCTCGCTCTACAACGCACACAAAGCCGTTCGTGCCTTTCACTGCGGTTTCGTAGCCGTGCGAGCCAAGAACCAAGACCTCAGCATCGCTAGAGATAGCCGGCGGGGCCGCACTACGTGCAAGGGCAATCTCGGAAGTTTTATCGGGCATCAGGTATTGAGCCACAGGGGCCATCTGAGGATAGGGTGTTTTGACCTCTTGCGCGTGCGCTTGCCACGGTGCGCTGAGCGCTATTCCCAACACTAAAGTTCCGATTGCGATCGTTCTTGATTTCCGGCTGTTCATGCTGCCTCCTTTGTTTTGGCTGGACTGAAAAGCATCTCGATGTAGCGCCGCAGGTGGTCAATGCAATCGGCGGCGACGGCTGAGTTCTGTTGGGCTTTGGCGAGGATGAAGGCGCCCTGAATGACGGCCTGGGTGTAGAAGGCGAGGCTTTGCGCGGTCCAATCGCCGGTGATGTGGTACTTGCGCATCGCTTCGACGATATCCGCTTCGACGAAGGCGGCGTGATCGGTGATGGTTTTTTCGCAAGCTTCTCGAATGAGCGGATGCGTGTCGTAAACTTCCTGAATCGTGGTGCCGGCGAAGCAGGTGTATTCGGGAAGCTCACCCTGCAGAAGCGCTTTGCGGAAATCGACATAGGCCAAGACGCGGTGGAGCGGGTCGGGCAACGCGCGATATGCCGCTGACGCGAACAGGCCGCTGGTGGCAGCTCCCCAGTGTCTGGCGGCTTCGATGGCGAGTTCTTCTTTGCTCTTGAAGTGGTGAAAGAATGCGCCTTTGGAGACGCCGGCTGCTTGGCAGATGTCGTCAACCGTGGTGGCCGAGTAGCCCTTGGCGCGGACGACAGCTAGAGCGGCCTCGAGCAGGTTTGTTTTTGTGTTGTTCGGGGGTTCTGCTGTGAGTGGCACGATGGAGCTCCAATAGATTGTTAACGTCGGCAAACGCAAGACCGACCAGTCGGTAGGCAACATACTCATTGGTATGATTGTTTGTCAAGGGGTTGGAAAAGAACGGGATGGGCGGCTGCCCAGGTCGGACGCTGGGCACGGCATGTCGAAAAGCCTAGGGGTGCAGCGTCCCAAACGCCCCACGTAGATAGCCGTGCCACCCTCCCAGGCGCGACTCAGTTGAATTCGGTAGCATAGGCAATCCTGCCTGTGCCCCTAGTCGCTACGTGCAGCGAGAGTCGCAAAACGTGGAAGCAACGAGAACGCGTTCTTTGATCTTGCCTGTCTGGCACGAACCCGCGCCGCGTTTTCACGCTGGCACAGGCAGGATTGCCTGTGCTACTGAAACGGCGACGGCGGAAAAGAACGATGTCGCGTTGGGTGTATAGCAGGGCGGTTTGTGGCGTGGGTTACTTGGGGCGCAGGCTGAAGCCTACGCTACTGGAGGCATTGTGATATTCTCCCCGCGCTTTCAAACCACATAGAAATCTGCTGGGGGAACGGGGCGATGAAGCTTCGGGAAGCGGGCCGGACTTGCTTGTCTGTGATTCTTGCTGGTGTGGCGATTTGTGCGATTTTCGCGATGGTGGACGGCGAGAAGGTTTCAGCGCAGGGGCAGGAAGGTGAGAAGGAGCCGTTGAGCGCGATCTTCGTGAAGACTGATGCAATGATTCCGATGCGCGACGGAGTGAAGTTGCACACGGAAATCTATGCGCCGAAAAATGCGGCAGAAAAGTTGCCGTTCTTCATTACGAGGACGCCATACGGCTTGAGCGACGACAAAGAAGGGTATTCACGTCTGCTGGACCTTTATCGGGAGATGTTCGCGGACGGATATATTTTTGTGATGCAGGATATTCGCGGGCGCTACCTCTCGGAGGGGAAATTCGTGATGGGGCGAGCGCCGCGGGACCGCAAGGATCCCAAGTCGATTGATGAAGGAACGGACACCTACGACACGATCGGATGGCTGCTGAAAAACGTGCCAAACAATAACGGGCGCGCGGGCGAGGCGGGAATTTCGTATGGCGGATGGCTGACGGCTATGTCGCTGATCGAGCCGCATCCGGCGCTGAAGGCGGTGTCCGAACAGGCGACGCCGGCAGATATGTTTCTTGGCGACGACTTTCATCACAACGGGGCGTTTCGGCTGAGCTACGGATTCGAGTACGCGGCGATGATGGAGACGGGGAAGACGAATTTTCAGTTTGAGTTCGACAAGTATGACACGTTCGAGTGGTATCTGGCGCTGGGCCCGCTATCGAATGCGAATAAATTGTATTTTCATGGGACCCTGCCGACATGGAATGACTTCGTGGCGCATCCTAACTATGACGAATTCTGGCAGAAGCAGGCGTTTGCGCCGTACTTCAAGGATTTGATGCTCACGGTGCCCAACTTGAACGTGGCGGGATGGTGGGACCAGGAAGATTTCTTTGGTCCGATGAAGGTGTATGAGCTGCTCGAGAAGAACGATACGAAGCACAACAACTATTTGGCGGTGGGGCCGTGGAATCACGGTGGATGGGCGCGCTCGGACGGGACAAAACTTGGCAACATCGATTTTGGTAGCAACACGAGCGCATATTTCAGGAAGAACATTCAAGCGCCATGGTTTGCCTACTGGCTGAAGGACAAGGGAACGCAGCCGGTGAAGGAAGCGATGACGTTTGAGACGGGCGCGAACGAGTGGAAGACGTGGGAGGCGTGGCCGCCGCGTGATGGAGTGACGCGCCGCAAGCTTTACTTTCATGGCGACGCAAAACTTTCCTTTGATACGCCTGAAGACAAGCGGGAGGGATTCGATTCCTACATTTCCGATCCGGCGAATCCGGTGCCGTACCGGACGCGCCCGGTGGAGGAAACGTATTCGGAGGGGAGCCGGTGGTTCACGTGGCTGCTGGAGGATCAGCGGTTCGTGCAACAGCGGCCGGATACGCTTTCCTGGGAGACGGAACCGCTGACGGAAAGCGTGACGGTGGCGGGAGATATCGTGGCGCATTTATTCGCGTCAACGACGGGAACGGATAGCGACTGGATTGTGAAATTGATTGACGTGTATCCCGAGCGGTACGAGCCGGAGCGCAAGATGGGCGGCTACGAGCTGATGATTGCGGACGAGGTGTTTCGCGGGCGCTTTCGGAAGAGTTTCGAGAAACCGGAAGCGATTGTGGCGGGGGAAGTGACTCCGTTTTCAATCGATCTGCACACGAACGACCACGTGTTTCAGAAGGGCCACCGGATTATGGTGCAGGTGCAGAGCACATGGTTTCCGGTGATCGACCGGAATCCGCAGAAGTTCGTGCCGAATATTTTTGAGGCGAAGGCGGAGGATTATCAGAAGGCGACGCAGAAAATCTGGAGGACGGCGGAGTATCCGTCGAATGTGGAGATCCCGGTGGTGGTGAAGTGAGGAGAACGACGCGCATGGATACGCGTGTGGCTAAGGCAAGCATCTGAAGCTGAGATTCTTCGCCCCGCTTCAGAATGCGGGACGCACAAAACGCGCTGGACAACGACGTAGCGGAAATGCGAGGAGCAAATGAACGTGAGCGTGAACATCAATATGGTGACGACGGCATTCGAGTTGCCGGGGTATCGCGTGGTGAAAAATCTCGGGTTGGTGCGCGGGGTTACGGTGCGTTCGAGGAGTATTTTCGGGACGATTGGCGCGTCACTTGAGACTCTGGTGGGCGGGAACATTACTTTGTTTGAAGAGATGTGCGAGAAGACGCGCGAAGAAGCGCTGGAGTTGATGATGCAGCACGCGATCGAGCGCGGTGCGAACGCTGTGATTGGGGTGCGGTACGACGCGACAGAGGTAATGCAGGGCGTGACGGAAGTGCTGGCGTACGGGTCGGCTGTGCAGGTGCAGACTGCGTAGTGATGGCGCGGGCTCTGCGAGCGGAATAGAATGAAAGATTGGGGCGGCGCGGAGATTTTGGTCAGGAGGCGTTGATGACGTTGGGGAAAATTGCGCGGGAAATCGGGACGCTTGCGCGAGCGGGAGGGAGGAGCAAAATTCTTTTGGCGTCGGCTGCCGCGGCGCTATTCCTGTGCGCAGGCGCCAAGGCGGTGGAGAAACCTAAAACCGAGACTGTGCAGTTCAAAAGCGGCGACCAGACGCTCAGTGGATTTCTGGCTTTGCCTGACCAAAGCGGAAAGCATCCGGCAATGATGGTAATTCATGAGTCGTGGGGGCTGAACGACTGGGTGAAGGAGCAGGCGGAAAAACTAGCCGAGCAGGGGTACGTGTCGCTAGCGGTGGATTTGTATCGGGGGAAGACAGCGACCGATCCGGCAGAGGCCCACGAACTGATACGTGCATTACCGCAAGACGTTGCAATCAAGGACCTGAAAGCAGCGTTTGACTACCTTGCGACGCGTCCGGACGTGAAGCCAGATAATATCGGGGTAATCGGATGGGGCACTGGCGGGGCTTGGGCGATGCGACTGGCAGCGCACGAACCACGTCTGAAAGCGTGCGTGGTGAATTATGGGGTGCTGCCGACCGATCCGGGAGACCTGCAGAATATTGGCGCGGCAGTGCTCGGAAATTTCGGAGCGCTCGATAGGGGGATTACACCGGACGATGTGAAAGCGTTTCAGGTATCAATGACGAAACTTCAGAAATTCGTGAGCCTGAAAATCTACGATAACGCAGGGCATGGATTTGAGAATCCAAACAATACCGAAGCCTACCGGCCGGATGCTGCCGCGGATGCGTGGAAGCGTACTTTGACGTTTTTGAAGGCGGTTGTGAAGTAGACGGGTGGTGCTCGTTTTCCCTCGATTTAAGGCCCCCGCGTAGCCCGGCCTTTGGTACAAGATAACTTTGAGGGCAATCTAAGTTCAATTTAGCCGCCCCAGCCTTGCCTCGTGGCCCATACCCGGGTACGCTTGAAGATGAATTTCAGGCGAAGATGAGCGAGAAAATCGACAACATGCATCTCGAGGGCTCACGATCCGGCAATCCTCCGTCGACCAAACGACTGCGGGGAATGAGTCATGGGCTGAGGCTTGCGATTTTTTCGTCGGCGCTCGCTTTGCCCCTGGCTTTCTTCCTGGCCTTGAAGCCGACTTCCGCACGGGTGGTTTGGGAAGAATTCGCGCGAATGATTGAGCTGAAGGGCAACGGTAGAATCGCACACCCTGGGAAGCTGGCGGCGACGATGAATGTGAATTTGGCTGCTTTGCCGCCGCAGACTCAGGCCGAACTGCTTCTAGAAGAAACCGTAAACGACTACGAGACTGCCGGCCTGCGGCTCTCGTCTCGCATGGGCGGGTGGCGGGGCCGATTAACGATGAGCCCGCGGCTGACGAACTTGCTCGATTCCGGACTCAACTCCCCTGATTTGCGTGTGCGGGCGGCGGCTATTGAGATGGAGCTAGTGGTCTACGATCTTCCAAAAACGCGAGAGGGCTCGGATCTTTTGATAGAGCGCATCGCGACGGATTCGGGGGGGCGTTCGTGGGCATTGTGGATGCTCGGCGCGATTGGAAATCGCGGTGTGGAGCCAGAGCGGGCACTTCGGACGTTGATTCAGTATGCGCATGATCCGGACGAGAAAACGCGATTCTGGGCGGTGGAAGGATTGTCGCTGCTGGGGACTGATGCGTCGATTCAGCCGCTCTTGGATATTTTTCGCAATGATCCTTCGCTCGAGGTGCGAGAACGGGCGGGATCTGCGCTGGCGCAATCAGGCATGTTGACGAAACAACAGAGGCTGAAAGCGGTGCCGGCGCTGATGAGTTTTGGCGAAGATTCCTCGCTCGATTCCAACACTCGAAATTGGACGTATCAGGCTCTGCGCCAAATCACTGGCGCTCGTTACGGAACCAATCCGACCGATTGGCGCGAGTGGTGGGCGGAAAACGCACTGCGCTAAGCCACCTTCTTTCCTTGAGTTACCCGCTTCCTCGATACCTAGGACTAGTACCCGACCGTTTATATTTCGATACACAGGCTTCTGAACTTTACTGACAAGTTCGCCAACATGACGGACTTTATTGGGTCGCAAGCCGGAACTCAGAGGCCGGCAACCACGACAAATTAGCTTCTGTTCTGCGAAGCAACGCGAATTGCTTCGCGCGCGGAAGGGAGAACAATGGGCATTTCTCCGGGCATGCAGGGTGGGGGATTTGAGGCAGGGGCGGCAATCAGAGCGGCGACCTCAACAGCGAAAAAGCGCGGCGAGCATCAATTCCCCGGCAAGCTTTTTGTGGTGGAAGGGATCGACGGCTCGGGAAAATCGACGCAGTTGAGTTTGCTGCACAAGTGGCTGCAATCGAGAGGCTTCGGTGTCGTGTTCAGCGAATGGAATTCTTCGCCGCTGGTGAAGGACACGACGAAGCTTGGCAAAAAGAAAAAGCTGCTGACCCCGGCGACGTTTTCGTTGATCCATTCCACGGATTTTGCCGACCGGACGGAACGCAGCATCCTGCCGCTATTGAAGGCGGGCGCTGTGGTGCTGTGCGACCGATATATGTACACGGCGTTCGCAAGGGATGTGGCGCGGGGGATGGATCCTGAATGGGTGCGCGATCTGTACGGATTCGCGGTGCAACCCACGGTGGCGTTCTACTTTCGCGTTCCGCTGGAGACGGCCATCGGACGGCTGCTCGACGCGCGGGACGGATTCAAATTCTATGAAGCGGGCATGGATTTAGGGCTGAGTGATGATGCCGAAGAAAGCTTTCGCCTGTTCCAAGGCCGCATCATTGATGAGTACGAAAAGATGATCCCCGAATTCGGGCTGACGGTGATCGACGCAACTCTTCCGATTGAGATTCAGCAGACGCGCGTGAGGCAGATCGTGAAGTCGCACATTGCTAACGCAGCGGAATTGAGGATGCAGCCATGAGAGAGACGTATGGAAAAATCCTGCCGGGAATGGACCTTTCACACGTAAACGGAAAGCTGATCGTTATCGAAGGGACCGACGGCGCGGGACGCACGACGCAGATCGAACTTTTGAAGCCGTGGCTCGAAGAACTGGGGCATGCGGTGCTTGATACGGGGATGACGCGTTCGACGCTGGCAGGAGACGGAATCCGCCGCGCGAAGGAGGGAGTGAATCTGGGGCGGGTAACCCAGAACCTCTTTTACGCGACCGATTTTGTGGACCGGTTCGAGAATGAAATCGTCCCTGCACTGCGAGCGGGATTTATCGTGCTGACCGACCGTTACGTGTATTCGCTGATGGCTCGCGCGATCGTGCGTGGAGCGGATGCGCAATGGATTCGCAGCATCTATAGCGTGGCGCTAAAGCCGGACGCGGTGTTTTATCTGCGGCTTGGAATCGAGCAGCTTGTGCCCCGCGTGGTGTTTTCGCGAGGGTTCGACTATTGGGAATCGGGAATGGATCTATACCCAGGGCAAGATATGTACGAGAGCTTCTGCAACTACCAGACGGCGCTATTGGCCGAGTTCGATCGCCTGAGCGAAGAATTTAAATTCGAGACGGTGGATGCTTCGGCGGATGTTCGCAGCGTGTTTTCTCAACTGAAAGTGAAGATACTGGGGCTGCTCGAAAACGATTCGCGCAAACAATTCGTTTCGATGCTGGCGATGCGAGCGAATGGCGGAGTTATGCTGAAAGCGGAGGAAGATGCTATTGCGGCGGCGGCCCGCAAGCATTCGGTAACACGCGATCTAGAGCTCGTTTCGCGGCCGTTTACAGCGCGCGCGTCGAACGGGAACGGAAATGGCCATTCCACGATTCAGAATTTGAAGCCGTGAACCTGAGAAAATTCAAACACATTTAGCGCAGGTAGCCCCAGTTGTGCAGGCGATCGCTGTCTTCCTCCCAGCGGTCGCCGATGTCAGTGCGGTAATACATATTGGGAATCAAGACATTCTTGATGCGCGAATAGACCTGCGCCTGGGCTTGCTTCATCGTCTGGCCCGTGCCGATGACAATCAAAATCACACCTGAAGTTCCCGCGATAAGCCACTGACCGTTGATCTGCTTCACGTCTTCAATGTGAACTTCGTCGGCGGGCGGCTTCTTGAAGATGATGGCTGAATTTTTTGAAAACGAGTCGAAGGTTTCGTCATCATCGAAGGGAAACGGCGGAACGACGATTCGGACACCAATCTGGAATCCGCTCCGCACTTTGAGTTTTGGATCTGTGCCGTTCGCGAGATCCCAGAAAAATTGACCGATGGGCGTGATCATGCCGGCCTGTTGAATGCTGATCGTCGGATAGCCGAAGCGTGCGGTAAATTCGAGCGGATAAATTCCGTTGTTGTTGACGATGCAATTCAAGTCGATATAGCCGACGTAGCCTTCTTCTGCGAGCTTGGGTTCCATCTTGAGGAGTGTCTGATTGAAAAGATGGTTCGGACCGCTCCAGAACATGGACGTGCCCATTTCGCCGGTG
>DATNKB010000447.1:0-3057 GCA_035603595.1 Candidatus Dormiibacterota bacterium | reverse complement strand
CGTCGTCAATCGCCTGGCGATTGAGTTCGAAGGGAAAACGCAGCTCGACCAGCGGCTTTACTTCACGTTGCCGGGCAACGATGCCATCTTTTGAAGCCGCGATCGTCTTCAGGTGGCCCGTGCCGACGGCCGAAAACGCAGCGCCCGCCGGTCCCTCAACGTCAACCACGCGGCGTCCGGCGATGTAGCGCTTGAACGTGCGCGATGCTTCCTCTTCAATCTGAGCCCAAGCCGCGTCGGAAATGGGAGCGAGCTCGCGATGGAGGTTATTCATTGGCGAAATCTCCTTTCAGGGAACCGATGCCCAGCGAACCATCTTCGCGTGCCGGGGCGGATTGAGAGTTCTCGACCGGCGCAGGGGTTGCGGAGAGCGCCTCTTGCGCAGACTGTTCTTCCGTTGCGTCTCCGGTCCCATCGTCGGTCATGTCCGCGGCTGCTTCCAGAAACGTAGCGGATGGGACGAAAAAAAGATTGCCCGTAACAGCGCGGCTGAAATCGAGGAGGCGATCGTAGTTGCCGGGCGGGCGGCCGATAAACATGTTCTCGAGCATTTGCTCGATGGGGCGCGGTGAACGGCAGTAGCCGATGAAATAGGTGCCAAATTCCGCCTGCGCGGGGCGGCCGAAGGGCATGTTGTCGCGCAGGATCTTAACCTCTTTTCCGTCAACGGTGATAGTGGTGAGCGCGTTGTGCGCTGAAGTCGGCTTCACGGAATCGTCCAATTCGATGTCCGACAGTTTCTTGCGGCCGATGATTTTTTCCTGCGCTTCCGTGGGTAGCGCGTCCCAACCCTGCATGTCGTGCAGGTATTTCTGCACGAGGACGTAGCTTCCACCCGCGAACGCCGGGTCCTCGTCACCTATAACAACCGCGTCGACGGCCGCCTGGCCGCGCGGATTCTCGGTGCCGTCAACGAAGCCGATGAGATCGCGATCGTCGAAATAGCGGAAGCCTTGCACCTCGTCCGTGGGCGCGACGGCGTCGCCCAGAGCCGTCATGATCTGAGTCTCAAGCTCGAAACACAGATCCATGCGCTTGGCGCGAATGTGAAAGAGCAGATCGCCCGGCGTGGAAACTGCCGTATGTTTCTCGCCGCGAATTTCACGAAAGGGATGCAGCATCGCCGGCCGCGGCGAACCGAACAGCCGGTCCCAGGCATCGGAGCCGATGCTCACGATACAGGAGAGGCCGGCCTCGAGGTCGCGCATCTCTACGGCGCGAAAGATCCCGCTGAGGTCGCCGCAGAACGACCGGACGGTCGCGCGGGTCTGCGGCCCCGGTTTGAGAGTCACGACCAGGAAAATCGCGGCACGGCTGAGCGGCGCAGCCACTGGTTGAGCAAGGGCGGGCACGCCTTGCGGGGCATTAGCTGCGTTTTTCGAATCGGGTTCCATCGGATTCAATCCTGGGGCCTCACAGAATTTCGCGGTGCAAAATACCGCAGCTTAACGCGAAGATTAAACGCGAAAGGTTACCATCGCCTGCCAACAAACGTCTACAACTCGCCGGATTTCTGCGACAGTGCGTTAGAAGGTCAGCGGTCGAGCCAGCCGTCGCGAAACCCTGCGCGTTGGAGGCCTTTCACGATGTACGGGCATTGCTTGATCGTCTTCCAGATAAGCTCTGAATGATAATTTTCGATCATCATCAGAATTGGGCCCTCATTCAATCCAAAGATCCACGGAGATGTCCACGCATGCAGATTGCTATTGTCGGGATATGTCGGATTGAAACTGGCGACGAATCCTCCGTACGGATTGCGGCACAGCGATCTGAGGCGTTCGATGATATGACGCATCGTCTGGATCACAATCTCGGGCGCGAACGGGACCGATGTCGCCACCGCCCAGGGTGAAATCGTGCCGTCGTCCGGGCCAAATGGGGCGCCACGCGCTTCGTAACCGAAAAATGTTCTGTCGACGCCGTTCACTTTGACGACTACTGGGCCCGGTCCATCGCTCGCCGTCAGTCCCCATCCGTATTCACTGTAGTGAGCAAACTTCAGTGGATTCTCGATTCCATATTGCTGGTGAACGAGTGTGGCTCGCCGGCTGTTCTCGAAGTAATCGATTCCCACTTTCCGGTTGAAGTCGTCGCGGATGCCGCGGAAGTCGAGCCAGAGATGGGACATCTGATGAATGAACAGCGGTCCGGCGTAGAGGTATTCGATGTCGTAGACTTTTTTCCATTCGAAAGTCGAAATCCATTCCTGGTAGCCGTGCGGATCGATGGGAAACGTGGGCGATCCGAGTGCCAGCACATACAAGATAATCGCTTCGCTGTACCCAGACGCCCAGCGGTAGGGAAGAAAACCCGACTCGGGCTTCCAGCCGTGAGTAATCGTAGTGCCGCCGTTAAGGGCCCATTGCCAATCAACGCGGCGGTAGAGAATGTCCGCGAGTTTCCTTAGTTCGATTTCTTTTTCGTTATCCCCGGTGAAATATGCGGCCGCCGTAAGAATGCCTGCCATCATGATCGCGGTGTCAACGGTCGACAACTCGCATTCCACGGCACGCAGACCGGTCTGCATATCGAGGAAGTGGTAGTAGAAGCCTTTGTAGCCTGTGGCCGTCGGTTCGGGACCTTGAGGCGAGGAGTGGAGGAACCTCAAGAGCGCAAGAGTTCTGTCGACTGCGTCTGCCCGAGAAATTAGTCCACGCTCTACCGCGACGATATAGACGCTGAGTCCCATCCCCACGGCCGCTATGCTTGAAAACGATCCAGGCTCGTTCTTATCCGCGATTAAGCCATTCTGAGGATTCGACTCCTGGAGATAGTAACCGATGATGGCGAGGCGCAAATTGTGGAGCAGTTCCGACTCAGTTGCCTGCGGATTCAGAGTCGGCAACTCGTAAGCCATGCAATTCCCCTTGGCGAGATTACATTGCGACGTGGGCGGCCCAGTAGAGCACTGCGGCGCCGAGGATAATGCGATAGATGGCAAAAGGAGCGAAGCCGCGCTTGCGCACCCAGTTCATAAACCACGCAACGCTGCCGTAAGCGACGATGAACGAAACGACGAAGCCGACTGCGAGGACGACCCAGCCATGCGCGTCA
>DATNKB010000446.1:0-6481 GCA_035603595.1 Candidatus Dormiibacterota bacterium | reverse complement strand
ATGCGTTGAAATTCCGCGAGGCGAGAATTCGCACTCTCGATAATTTCAGAAGGGCTTGCGGAATCACGCAGGAGCAGCACCGCGCATGGTTCGGCGTTGCCGTCGCGGTCGAGCCCTATTACGACGCAATCGCGGACGCCTGGTTCTTTGCGTAGCTCGGCTTCGAGATCTTCGGGATAAATGTTCAATCCTGCCGGGGTGACGATTACGTTTTTTTGGCGGCCTTTGAAATAGAGGTTGCCGTTGGCGTCGCGCTCGCCGAGGTCGCCTGTGTGAAACCAGCCGTCCGCGTCGAGCACGGGCGCGATGCCTGAATCCTTCCAGTAGCCGGACGAGACATTTTCTCCGCGCACCAGGATTTCTCCTGTTTCGGAGAGCTTCACTTCGAGGCCTGGCAAAGTTTTCCCGATGGAACCTTCGCCGAGCTTGAAGGGGTGATTCACGCTGACGAGCGAGGTGGTTTCGGTGAGGCCGTAGCCTTGCACGGCGGCGTAGCCGAGGCGTCCCCAGAATTTCTCGGTGGCGGCGGGGAGCGCGGCGCCTCCGGAAATTACCGCCCAGAATTTCCAGCCGAAGCGGCGGTGAATTGCGCGGAAGCGCCACCAGCGGCGGAGGAAATGTTCGCCTTCGGCTTCGTTGAAATCGCGCTGAAAATTTTCTAGCTCGCCGCCGGCGGCGAGATCGCGCTCGATCTGATATTGGAGCGATTCGACGAGGCGCGGGACGGTGACGAGCACGGATACGCGCTCGTCGTGAATCGTGCGGATTACCTCCGCGGGATTGAGCGTGTCCAGAAAGACAGATGTGCCGCCCAGAATCTGCGGGAGAAAAATTCCGAGAAGCTGGCCGAACACGTGGCTGAGGGGCAGCAGATCGAGAAAGCGTAAGGGATGGAAGAAGCGCTCCCAGCGGCGGTAAAGGTTGATTTCTTTTTCGATGGTTTCGAGGTTGGCGAGCAGGTTGCCGTGGGTGAGGACGACGCCGCGAGGTTCGGATGTGGTGCCGGAGGTGAAGACAATTTCTACGGGATCGGTGCGCTGAATCGGCGGGGAGGAAAATGCGTGGATCGCTTGGGGCTCTGGCGCGGCATGCAGGCTTTCCAGTTCGATGATGGGGATGCCGAGATCGGTTGCGGATCCGCGGGCGAGTTCACGGCTGATTGCGGCTGCGCGTACACCGGCTTGGCGCGCGACACGAGCTGCAAATTTTGGGTCGGCGATGGCGTCCATTGGGACGGCGACTGCGCCTGCGAACAGGCAGCCCAGGAAGGCGGCCAGCCATTCGCCGGAATTTTCGCCCCAGATTAGGACGCGGTCGCCTTTGGAGATGCCTTGGTCGGCGAGATTTTTGGCAAATTGCTGGGCGGTTTGCAGGAGTTCGGAATAGGTCCAGCGGATGGTGCGGTAGCCTCGGCGCCAGGTGACGGCGATTTCGCGGGGTGGGCGCGAATCGGGCTGGAAATATTCGAGGAGGGATTGGCGGGGCATGGCGGGTTTAGTGTCGCTTATTCGTGGACGGTTTGGGAATGGTGGTGGGATACAATCGCGGGCTTTGGGAGTCTAAGGGGTGGCGGAGAGGTGAGCGAGGAGCAAAGAGCCGGCGGGACGCCGGCGTTACGGAATTGCAGCCGCAGTGCGATCCGAGTGCGGAGTCAGGGATGACAACGCAGGATGGTAAGAAAACATAGATAGGAAAGAACAGAGGAGCGTTCCAGTGAGCGGAATTGATGAAATACGCAAATTGAGTGAGTTGAGCCGGCGGAAATTTCTGGAGAACGGCGTGGCTGGGGTGGCGCTGGGGGCGGCGTCGCTGGCGATTCCGGCTCTGTTGGCTGCGGAGCTTCGAGCCGCCGGCGTGCAGGAGCAGAAGGCGTTTGAGCTGGACGAAATAACCGTGGCTGAATTGCAGGATGGGATGAAGGCGGGGAAATTTACGGCGCGGGCGATTGTGGAGAAATATCTCGAGCGGATTGAGGCGATTGATAAGCGGGGGCCGGCGTTGAATTCGGTGATCGAGCTGAATCCAGACGCGCTGGCAATTGCGGATTCGATGGATGCGGAGCGCAAAGCAAAGGGGCCGCGGGGGCCGATGCATGGTGTTCCGGTGCTGATCAAGGACAACATCGGCACGGCGGATCGCATGATGACGACGGCTGGTTCGCTCGCGCTTCTCGGCTTTACGCCGGAGAAGGATTCGGGCGTGGCGCAGGGGTTGCGCGAATCCGGAGCCGTGATTCTGGGCAAGACGAACCTGAGCGAGTGGGCGAATTTTCGCTCGAACCATTCGTCGAGCGGATGGAGCGGGCGCGGCGGGCAGACGCGCAGCCCTTATTCGCTCGATCGCAATCCGTGCGGATCGAGTTCCGGGTCGGGCGCGGCGGTGGCCGCGAATCTTTGCGCCGTCACGGTGGGCTCGGAGACGGACGGCTCGATCGTATGTCCTGCGTCGGCGAATGGAGTGGTGGGCATCAAGCCGACGCTGGGACTGGTGAGCCGGTCGGGAATTATTCCCATCGCGCACAGCCAGGATACGGCCGGGCCGATTTGCCGCACGGTGACGGATGCGGCGATTCTGCTGACCGCCATGGCGGGGATCGATCCATCGGATTCTGCGACGGAGGGTTCGCGAGGGAAAGCGCAGACGGACTACATGAACTTTCTCGATCGCGGCGGGTTGCGAGGTGCGCGCATCGGAGTGATCCGAAAATTTTTCGATTTCAACGACGCGATTGCGCCGCTGATGGCATCGCTTCTCGAGGTGATGAAGCGAGAGGGCGCGGTGATCGTGGATCCGGTGGAGATCGCATCGATCGGGAAATTCGACAAGACAGAACTGGAAGTGCTGCTGTATGAGTTCAAGGCCGATTTGAACGCGTATCTTGCGGTTGCGAGTTCCAAGGCGCCGGTGCACTCGCTCAAGGAGGTTATTGAATTCAACGAGCGTAATCGCGAGAAGGAAATGCCGTTTTTCGGGCAGGACATCATGCTGAAATCGGAAGCAAAAGGGCCGCTGACGGAGCAGGCGTATCGCGATGCGCTGGAATTGAATCACCGGCTCTCGCGGGCGGAGGGGATTGATGGCGTGATGGATGCACATAAGCTTGACGCGCTGGTGGCGCCGACGGCCGGCCCGTCATGGCTGACGGATCATGTGACGGGGGACCATGACACGGGCGGGAGTTCGTCGCTTGCGGCGGTGGCGGGGTATCCGAATATCAATGTGCCGGCGGGATTTGTTTTCGGGATGCCGGTGGGGGTTTCGTTTTTTGGGCGGGCCTGGAGCGAGCCGACGCTGATCAAGATTGCGTATGCGTTTGAGCAGGCGACTCGGGCGCGCAAGCCGCCAAAGTTTTTGGCCAGCGTCCAAATATAAAAAGTAGAAATGAAGTTAACGGTGCAAAGAAAAAGCCCGGCGGGAGAGGTATCCGCCGGGCTTTTCTATTTGAAGCGAAATTCTTGCCGCGAAACTTACTGCTGTTGTTGCTGCTGTTGCTGTTGCGATTGCTGTTTCGCCATATCCGCTTTGGCCGCGTCCGTCGGTAAAGCCGTGCCGGGCTTCTGGTAACGAGTGAGGTACGGCATGAACGGCGTGACTTCGAACGGCATCTTTTCGCGAGCGGACAGCAGCGGGATTGCTTTGGCCTTGAGCAGTTCGACGCGATCGCTCCACGGATCGAGCTTTACGCGCGCGCCAATCGGGAGCGCCGCAATCTGGTCGATCTTCGAAGGATCGAGATTCGGAGCCGAGCTCATCATCTGACCAGCGAGGAACACCTTGTTGCCCAGGCGCGGGTTGATGAGAGCCGGCAGATTTTTCGATTGCGCGTCCATTTGCTTGAGGAAAAGTCCGGCATTGCCGAGCTTGTCCTTGTAAGGAGAATTCTTAAGCAGCTCGATCGCTTTGTCGTTGGCCATCTTCACCTGTTCGGGGCTGTCTCTGAAGGTGAAGTGGCTTAGCGCTTCGACGGTCGAAACGTTGGTCATGTCGTTGAAGCCCCACTGATCGGTAGAAGGCTTCGTAACGATGATGTCCGCAAGTTCCTGCGCGAGCATCGTGGCCAGGCTGGCTTCGTCGGGGAGCACGTCGAGAAGGCCGCGGCTCAGCACGATGGTGTGGCCGATGGAGAACATTTCGAGAGTTCCCGTGGTCAGCACACGGCAGTGGACTTCAGGCTGAATGTCGAGATTGTTGGTGACTTCGATGTTGTTGACGACGGTTTCGAGAACCTTGTCGATATCTCCCGGAGGCGAGAGCAGGCCTACACGCTGCAAGCGGTCGAGAACGTTGATTTCCGCCTGGTGCTGCCATTCGCGCTCGGCTTCGATCGGTGAACGATCCTGCGACTGCGCTACTTGATCTTGAACGGCGTTGGGCGACTCAATCGTCAACTCGCTGAATTCTTCCTGGCGGCCGACGTTCTTGAGGTTGTAGCCCCAAAGGCGCGTCTGCGATTTGAAGCGCACATGGCTGCCGAGGAAATCTTTCATGTCCGATTCCTGGCTGAAAACGTAAGCGGGTAGCCAGAGGCCGGGCTGAACGTTCAAGCGCCAGCTGTCGAAGTGAAGGTTGAAACCATTGATTCCCGCGACGGGGGTGTACACGCCGTTGAAGCGCACAATCGTGTAGCCCTGATCCTCCGCCCAGACACGGCCCTTGAAGCGGCCCTTGCCGGACTTGGGAAGCGGCGTGAAATCGAAAACGAGGCAGCGGACTTCGCCAAGGAATTCGCGGCGCACGTAGTCGATCTGGTAGTGCTGCCGGTCGAAGCCGTTGGTATCGATGTAAATCATCTGCAGGAAGCCCTCGGGAATATACGAGGACGTGAACCAGCCGCCCATGTGGGCCAGAGGATTCAAACTGTCGAACTTGCCCTTGCGCCTGGCAAGCATCGAATTATCGACGACGCCCTTGGCGAGATCGGCTTGGCCGAGGAAATAATGGTCGCGAACCGGAATCGCTCCCATCTTATCGTCCGGCTTCATATCCTGCACGTACGTTTCAATGATCGGATTATAGCGGCGAATAGTGGCCATCTCGTCGTGCTCGCGCGCAATCACACGGTCGATCGCCTGATCCACGGTCGTGACCGGACCTGCCGTCGTAGCGCCGGCTTGTGGACGAGTCTGATCGGCTGTTTGTGTCTGTGCTTGTGCCGAAGCTGCGCCTGCCACCGCGCCCATGAGCAGTGTTGCCAGGATGAATTTCTTGGACGTGCGCATTGCCTTCCCCCCTCTTCCTTCTCAGTAAGCCAATGCAAAAGTGATGTGGACGATAGCCGGAAAATCTACCGCTTGACCCTCTTGCTGAGCCGGCTTGAAGCGAATCTGCTTCGCCGCAGCCTGAGCTGAATCATCCAGACCGTAACCTAGCCCCTGAACTACGCGCTGGATTTGAACGTTTCCGCCAGCGGTGAATACGACTTGCAACAAAACGTCGCCTTCGATTTTCTTGTTTTTGGCTTCGTCGGTATAAACCGGTTTCGGCTTGAACAAGATTTCCACAGGAGTCGTCTTGGCCGTGGTTGCTGCTACCGGCTTTGTCTTGGGTGCTGGCGCTGCGGTCGCCTGGTCGGCGAAACCTGACGACTGAACCTGACCGTGGCTGCCGCCCCCGCCTGAACCAGTTGCAACTCCGTTACCAAAGCCTGAGCTTGCGACTACTCCCTTGGCGCCCTTTGCGCCGCCGGTGCCATTTCCGTAACCTGGGCCCGTGGGCATATCGTAAGCGCCCTTGGCGGCGATGTTGGGCGCACGGCTGGTGTTTCCATTGGCCGGAACGCCATTCGGGTCGCCGAATCCGCCGGTCTGAACTTCTTCGCGCGGCTTGCGCAGTGTAGGAATCGCAGAGCTGCCCATAGACGGAATCGTCTGATCCGGGTAAGCCTTTGCTACGTCCGGACTATCGGGAGCTTTCGTGTTCTTTTTGGCTGTAGCTGGCTTCGCGACAGGCGATGAGAACACCGGATTGATGATCTTGGGCTTCGGAGCCTCGACCGGGACGGGTTCGGGCTTCGGTTCGACCTTCGCCACCTTCACGGGGGCCGGCTTTACAACCGGCTTCTCGACTGGCTTCGGTTGAGGTTTCCAGGGTTCTACGACGGGAGCTTCGATAGGTGTGGTCCAATACCGCTGAACCATCTCCATCTTCTGCGGCATGAGGAGAGGTATGACAAGTATTATCGTCAGAGCCAGGCATTCTATGCCGAAACCGGCACCGAAAGAACCCCAGCGAGCTTCGCCGTCAGGAAGTAGAGATTCGTTGAATACTGCTCGATGTGTGACCCGCGCCATAACTCTCTCCAGGTACCTTTCCTCACTAGGATGCGCCGAGACAGAAGAACGGCGTCTATACTTAGTACTAGACTACGAGGCTGGGCGGAATGGGACTGAAGTACCATTCTATCCCCAGTCGTGCTGAAAGCGATAACCCAATGGATGGGGCTTGCGTACTGGTAAGCCCGGGCCGTCTCAGATTGGGAATT
>DATNKB010000445.1:0-5442 GCA_035603595.1 Candidatus Dormiibacterota bacterium | reverse complement strand
TAATCCACTGGCTGCTCCAGAATCGCGCGGAAACGGCGGTCGTATTCTTTTCGGGCTTTATCGAGGTCACTGCGCAACCGAATACAGATGTCCTTGTGCTCGCGAGCCGCTTTCACGTCTTTCGGCCGCAATAGTTTGATGTCCTGCATGGCCACTTTGGCTACTCGATTCGCGCGACGATGCAGATCTTGAATCTCGGGTGGCAGGCTCGCCACGTTGAAGGCCTGCGATTCAACGACAGCCGCCTGGTCGGCCATCACTTCGGCTTGTGCAGATTGCTCAGCGACAGGAGCTTCCGCCTGTTCTACATGGGCGGTCGGGACGGGTGGCTCGTACGCGGGCTCAGGAGCTGCTTCTTCCTCTGGTTCTGCCACCGCCGCTGAAGACGATCGCGCCTGCGCGTGTGTGACTGACGAAGCCGCCTCCGCCAAATCCTCAGCCTCAACCGCGGCTGACGAATCGCGAGGCTTCAGGGCTACCGCAACGAAGTTTGACAACACCGAAAGGCCCGCGGCGAGGGAGGAGGCCGCTGTTTGCGCCCGAAGCATCGCTGGAAGAGCGTTGCTAGGCCGCGTGGATGAACAGGCCGCGACCAGGTCCGCGTAGGCCTGATGAAGTTCGTCGGCAGTGCGCTGAAGCGGAGCGAGATTATCGCGCAGCGCGCGCGATACCGCTTCTTCCAGCGCTCTATCGAGCGATTTTTGGCGCTCTTTCATGTTGAGTTACCTATTTGCGATTATGAAAACGGTCGGCGGGAGTGTCAACTGACATTCGGGCAAGGCGTTCCTGGGCGTACAGCACTGCTCAGTGAATAAGCCGGTTAAAGACCCATCAAACGAACCCATTTGTTTTCAGGCCATTACCGATTCGGCCGCGACCGGCAGCAGAGATTGCCCGGAAATGTTAAAATAGAGCCTCCAACGGGGGCGACACGGTTTCGACGGAAGCTGTCGCGGCTCGAAGGCATGCCGGGCCCCACCTGCCCGCTATCGGGTGGAACAACACAACTGGCAACTCACAGTTGGCTCTCGCTGCCTAGATAAAACTAGCTAGCGCGTCTCCTTAACCGTCGCCTACGCGGTTGAGATGAGGCGTCACACAGTAGGCTGGCCGTCGCGTTTCGGTCCGTAATGCGGCGGTAAGATCATCGGACTAGCCGGGAGCGCGTCTTGCCCGCTCTGAGCTCTCTCGGTGAAACAATCGGAACGGGACAAGCATGTAGTCTTCGAGTTGCAAGGCTTTTCGGACGGGGGTTCAACTCCCCCCGCCTCCAAAATTTCGCAAAGCGAAATTTTGTCCTGAGCGAGCCCATGTTTCGGGGCGAGTCGAAGGGCAAAATAGCCATGTTCCACGCCTACATCTTGAGATGCTCGGATAACTCTTACTATGTGGGCTCTTCGGACGATCCCGATCGCCGATTGATCGAACACAATCAAGGCAAAGGCTCCGAGTGGACAGCTGCGCGGCGCCCCGTCGCGCTGGTTTGGATCGAACAGCATTCGACTTTGTCTTCGGCTCGCAAGCGCGAGAATCAAATAAAACGATGGAATCGCGCAAAGAAGGACGCTTTGGTTGGAGGTTCCCTTCGACTCCGCTCAGGACGGGCCTAACCGCCCGCAACTCCCCCCGCCTCCAAAATTTCGCGAAGCGAAATTTTGTCCTGAGCGAGCCCGTGTTTCGGGCGAGTCGAAGGGCAAAATGGCCATGTTCTACGCTTACATCCTGAGATGCTCCGATCACGCTTACTACATCGCCATCCTCACACCATGCGGCGCAGGAACGAGCGATCCTCACACAAAATGCAGCCGGTCTTTTCGACGGCCGCGATGCTGGCTACCGCAGCGGCATCCGCGGCGAATGCTTCGCGGTATTTTTCATACGCATCAAGATTCGAAAAATTGATCAGCGCGAGAGCTGTATTCGTCGGTCCGGCGAGTTTCGTAGGCAGGAAATAGCCGACAAGCTCGCCTCCACTGCGGCGGATCGGTTCAGGCAACGCGCGGACGTATTCCTCGAAATTCCGATATTGATTTTGGTCGATTGTGTAGCGAATGCAGAGCGTAATCATTTGTCTCCTCCATCGAAGATCCTAGGCTCTGCGACGCGACGATGTTTCACGCGCGGATGAAACGTGGCCGAGGGCTTTGGGTTATCATCCTCTTATGAACGCTACATATCCCATTGCGGCAGTAGGTGAACTGATAGGCGAGAATGCGCGGGCGGCAATTTTGATCGCGCTCTTGGATGAGAAGGCGTTGCCGGCGGGCGAATTGGCACGAGTAGCCGGCATTTCGGCGCAATCGGCCAGCGGCCACCTTTCTAAACTCGTTGACGGCGGATTGCTTCGAGCCGAGACCTCGGGGCGGCAGCGCCTCTACAGAATCGCAAAGCCAGAGGTCGCCTATGCTCTGGAGGCCCTGGGAACGATCGCAACCGCATCGCCGGTACGAAATATCGTCCGCGATCCGCGGATCGAAGCCTTGCGTACAGCGCGATCGTGCTACGACCATCTGGCAGGGCGCGTTGCCGTGGAAATGGCGCGAAAGATGGAATCGTTGAAGGTTATCCGAGCGTGCGGTGAGCGGCGATATGAAGTGGCGCCGCGAGGCGAAGCGTGGCTTGCGAAGTTAGGCGTGAACGTCGAGGAGTTGCGTCTCGCCCGGCGCTCGTTTGCTCGCGAGTGTCTTGATTGGACCGAGCGCACCCCGCACCTGGCGGGCGCGTTGGGTGCCGCGATCCTGTCGAGATTTCTGACGCTGGGATGGGTTGCACGCCGCCCGAAAACACGCGCGCTGCGAATCACGCACCGGGGCGCCCGCGAATTCCACGCTCGATTTGGCATCCTGGTCTCGCCATAATTGTTGCGGTGACGAACGTGGCCAGGGCCGACTCCGGGACGCGAATCCACAATGCCGAAACAAAGCGCAGGAATACTCCTCTATCGAATCGCCAGTGAGCGCGTCCAAGTTCTCCTGGTTCATCCGGGCGGGCCGTTTTGGGCGAAGAAGGACGATGGAGCCTGGTCGATTCCGAAGGGTGAATTTACTGATGGCGAAGAGCCGCTCGAAGCTGCGAAGCGCGAATTCACGGAAGAAACCGGCTTTCCCATCGAAGGGATATTCACACCGCTCAATCCCGTGACGCAGCCGG
Organism: Candidatus Dormiibacterota bacterium; assembly: GCA_035603595.1. Lineage (GTDB taxonomy): Bacteria > Acidobacteriota > Terriglobia > Acidiferrales > UBA7541 > Palsa-295. The sequence continues at coordinate 2,292 of DATNKB010000445.1, read as the reverse complement.
GCGGCAAAACCGTTTACGCCTGGGCTGTTGAAGGTGACATTGACGCAGATGCCGTACGCAGCAACACTTTCTCGATGGAATGGCCCAAAGGCTCGGCCAAAACCAAATCATTTCCGGAAATTGACAAAGCTGATTGGTTCGATCTCGAAACCGCGAAGGTCAAAATCCTCAAGGGACAATTGGGATTGCTGGAACAGCTGGCGAAAAGCTTGTCGCAACGAAATCGCTGAACCTGGCACGCCTCACCGAGCCTTAGCGATGGCTTCCCCAATCAATCGGGCCAAGACCAGAAATCTTCAGGAACCGACGCGGATGTGTGGCAAATAGCTAAGCACCCCGAACACGTTCAGAAGCCAGAGCACCACGCAGATAACCACCACGGCGTTCAGGATGGATTTTATAGCCCCCTGCATCGGGATGAGGTTCACCAACCAAAGCAGCACACCGATCACGATCAGCACAATCACGATTTGAATCAACGGCATGGCTTCTTCGACCTCCCATTCGACGGTCGCTGGATCCCAGTAAATAGAGTAGGGCTCAGATCGTTGACCGCGGTATACAGGCAAGTGCGTAGGGTCCCGGGGAGAGATGCGTTAGGCTCGCAACGGCTAAATTTCCCCTAGGATTGACGCCGCTTCCGCGTCGAGAGATGATTACCGCGGAAAGACAGGGTCTCTCAGCTTTCTCAACCAAGGAGCCTTCGCCGTGGCCGAAATTAAGAATCCAACTTCAGGATCGAGCGCTGCCGCAGCCGACGAAGCCCACATTGCAGTCCATTGGAAGGAAGAAGAGTATTTCTATCCGCCGAAGAAATTCGCCGAGCAAGCCAACCTGAATGACCCGAAGGCGGTAGAGCGATTCGGCGAAAAGAATTTCCCTAAATGTTTCGAAGAATATGCCGACATGCTCACCTGGTCGCAAAGATGGTCCACCGTACTTGATACGAATGACCCGCCCTTCTGGAAATGGTTCGTCGGCGGCAAGCTGAACGCCAGCTACAACTGCGTGGATCGGCATCTCGAGAAATACAAGGACAAGGCGGCGATCATTTCCGTTCCGGAGCCGGAAAGCGAAGAGCCCACCGTCATCACCTACCAGGAATTGTACAAGCGCGTGAACGAAACGGCAGCGATGCTGCGCGATTTCGCAGGATTGAAAAAGGGCGATCGCGTGACGATTCACATGCCCATGATCCCGGAGTTGCCGATCACGATGCTGGCATGCGCTCGCCTTGGCGTAATCCATTCCGTCGTCTTTGGAGGTTTCAGCGGCGAAGCATGCGGAATGCGCGCGGCAGATTCTGGAAGCCGTGTGCTGATTTATGCCGACAGCTACTATCGCAGCGGAAAATTGATCGATCACAAAGCCGCGGTTGAAATTGCTGTCGAAACCGCGAAGCGCGACGGCCAGGAAATCGACAAGGTGCTCGTGTGGCGCCGCTATCCCGGAAAATACGGTTCTGCGACGCCTATGGTAAAGGGCCGCGACTATTTCGTCGATGACGTGACGAAGGATTTTCGCGGAAAAACGGTCGAGCCAGTGACCATGGACGCTGAGGATCCGCTCTTCCTGATGTACACCAGCGGAAGCACCGGCAAGCCCAAAGGCTGCCAGCATCGCACCGGCGGCTACCTGGCTTATGTCACAGGAACCGCAAAATATTATCAGGACATTCATCCCGAAGACGTTTACTGGTGCATGGCCGATATTGGCTGGATCACTGGGCACTCATATATCGTCTACGGACCGCTGGCGCTGGCAGCCACGAGCGTGATTTACGAAGGCGTGCCGAATTATCCCGACGCGGGGCGGCCGTGGCGAATTGCAGAGCGGCTCAATGTGAACATCTTCCACACCTCGCCGACCGCCATCCGCATGCTGCGCAAAGCAGGCCCGCACGAACCCGGCAAACATAAATACCACTTCAAGCACATGACGACTGTTGGCGAGCCGATCGAGCCGGAAGTCTGGCGCTGGTATTACGACGTCGTCGGAAAACGAGAGGCGGTAATCGTCGACACGTGGTGGCAAACGGAGACGGGCGGCTTCCTCTGCAGCACAAACCCCGCTCTCGATCCCATGAAACCAGGGAGTGCCGGGCCGGGCGTGCTGGGAATCTATCCGATCATCTACGACGAGAATGGTGAAGTGCTTCCGGCGGGCGCAGGCCGCGCCGGCAATATCTGCATTCGCAATCCGTGGCCGGGCATCGAGCAAACGATTTGGAAAGACCAGGACCGGTTCGTCCGGCAGTACTACCAAAAATATTGCAAAGACCCGAAGAGCAAG
>DATNKB010000444.1:0-2729 GCA_035603595.1 Candidatus Dormiibacterota bacterium | reverse complement strand
TTCTTGAAATTTGAACGTCTGCTCGAGACTTACGTCGCTTTCGCCCCGCGAGGGCTGCGCTCATTCGCGATGGCCATGCCGCTCTGGGTGCGCGAGAAACTATTTCAAAAGAACCTTTTACACAACGAGCTCAAGCAATTCAGCAAGGAGTTCGACTGGGAACACCGACTCCTATTCGCCGAACATCATCAGAGCCATGCGGCGAGCGCTTTTTATCCCTCACCGTTCGAAGACGCTCTGATTCTCACCATGGACGGAGTCGGCGAATGGGCTACAACTTCGGTCGCCCTCGGCAGTGGCAACAAATTGGAGATCATCAAGGAAATTCATTTCCCGCATTCGCTCGGGCTCCTCTATTCAGCCTTCACCTACTACACCGGCTTCAAAGTCAACTCGGGTGAGTATAAGGTGATGGGCCTTGCTCCATACGGCTCGCCCCGATTCGCCAAACAGATTCTGGAACACCTCATTGATCTGAAGGCCGACGGGTCCTTCCGATTGAACCTCGACTACTTTAACTACTGCACCGGTCTGACAATGACGAACAGTAAGTTCGATTCGCTATTTGAAGGGCCGCGACGCAAGCCCGAAGAACTTCTCACGCAAAGGCACATGGATCTTGCTGCGTCGGTGCAAGTTGTACTGGAAGAAGTGGTGTTACGCATGACACGAGCTCTTGCGGCTGAGACCGGACAGAAAAATCTGTGTCTGGCTGGAGGCGTGGCGCTCAACTGCGTGGCAAATGGACGGCTGCTGCGGGACGGACACTTCGAAAGAATTTGGATTCAGCCCGCGGCTGGTGATGCTGGAGGAGCTCTTGGTGCTGCGCTCGCCGCCTATCACTCGTTCAAAGGTCAGCCTCGCAAAACAAACAGATACTACGACAACATGAAGGGCTCCTATCTGGGCCCTGAATTCTCACAGGTAGAAATCGAACGACGCTTAACCGTCACCGGCGCAAAGTACGTGGTACTTGGCGACGATGAACTACTCGATGCCTGCGCCGACGCTCTCGAATCTGAAAAAGCGGTCGGCTGGTTTCAAGGGCGAATGGAATTTGGGCCACGGGCGCTTGGCGGGCGTTCAATTCTGGGAGATGCCCGCTCTCCCAAAATGCAGTCCATGCTCAACCTTAAAGTGAAGTTTCGCGAATCCTTCCGTCCGTTCGCTCCTTCCGTCTTGCGCGAACACGTGTGCGAATGGTTCGAACTCGATCAGGACAGCCCTTATATGCTGCTCGTGGCAAATGTCCTGGAGCAGCGGCGCAAGCCAATGACTGAGGCCGAACGAGGGCTGTTTGGCATCGAGAAGCTCAACGTGCCGCGTAGCGCCATTCCGGCAGTTACCCACGTCGATTATTCGGCACGCATTCAGACCGTGCATAAGGAAACCAATCCCCGCTATCACGCTCTCATCCAGCGATTCAACAAGCACACCGGATGCCCTGTAATCGTTAACACCAGTTTTAACGTCCGAGGCGAGCCCATTGTGGGCACGCCAGAGGATGCTTTCCGCTGCTTCATGGGCACGGATATGGAAGTGCTGGCTATCGGCAATTGCTTTCTTCGCAAGGAAGACCAGAATCCAAACCTCACGAAAGACTACAAATCCGGCTTCGATCTCGATTGAAACTCTCTGCCGCTCCCTGGGTTGCTGGATCGTTAACAGTCTGGAATTAGTTAGCGTTATTCGATAGAGCACAATGCTGCCCATGGCCTAGAACTTATAGTCCCTCCACAACTTAGATTTAATTAGCTTCGCTTTCGTTCGTTGATACATTTGTGTTAAGTTTTTGCGGCTTCAAGTCCGCTGCGTGGGTTACCACTCAAACTCAGGGGTTGTGTCCGATGTCGAAAACGGAATCGCCTTTCATCGCTATCCTTGCATGCTTCGAAGGTGTAATTTTCAATCGTAACGTCCGTCGGAGTGTCGGTGCATTCGCTCTTCTCTGCGCGGTTGTTATGCCAGCCTTCGGACAAACCTCCGTACTCACGCAGCACAACGACAATGCGCGAACCGGACTAAATTCGGCCGAGACAATTCTGAACACAGGCAACGTGAACGCGAATCAGTTCGGCAAGCTTTTCGCGATGCCGGCTGACGGCCAAGTGTATGCCCAGCCGCTCTACGTGCCGGGCGTGACGATCAATGGTGGCGTTCACAATGTAGTGATCATCGCCACGGAAAACGACAGCGTTTATGCCTACGATGCCGACTCAGGTGGCGCGCCTCTGTGGAAAGCCAGCATGGTGGACGCGGCGCACGGCGCCGGCTCTGGCGAGACCGCGCTCGAAACTGCAACGACAACCATGTGCGAAGATACGCAGCCGTTAGTCGGGATTACCAGCACACCGGTGATTGATCCCACGTCGAAGACCATCTACGTCGAAGCAAAGTCCACCAATGGGACGAACTATTTTCACCGGCTGCATGCGCTGGACTTTCTTACCGGCAATGAAAAGAGTGCCGGGCCCGTTGTGATTGCGGGAACTGTGCCGGGAACCGGTGACGGGAGCAACCTCTCGACCGGCCAGCTCGCTTTTGATGACTTTCGTCACCTGAACCGGCCGGGGCTGCTGATGATGAACGGCACGATTTACCTTGCCTATGCGTCCCACTGTGATGACCCTCCTTATCATGGATGGCTTTTCGCCTACGATGCGGCGACCTTCACGCAGAAGAGCGTGTACGTGAGCACGCCCAACGACGGGATGGGCGGATTTTGGATG
>DATNKB010000443.1:0-5880 GCA_035603595.1 Candidatus Dormiibacterota bacterium | reverse complement strand
GATGCCGAAACTCTCGCGGTGGCGACGAATGCAAATTCCTGTGATTGCGTGGGCGGCGTATTGGTTGGTCAGGCTGCTTGGTCCGACGCTGCGCCTCGAAATTCTGGGAGTGCAAAACGCCGTGCAGATCCGAAATTCGGGCGAGCAGGCCATCGGCGCGTTCTGGCATCGCAGTATTTTCCCGGCGATCTGGATTTGGCGGAATCGCGGGATCGTGGTGATGAACACAGTGAACTTCGATGGGCAGTGGACGCGCCGCGTAATCGAGCGGCTTGGTTTCGGAACGGCGCAGGGAAGTTCGTCGCGCGGCGCGATTGAAGGACTGACGGTGATGGCGCAGCGGCTCGAGGAAGGGAATCATGTGGCGTTCACGATCGACGGGCCGCGCGGGCCGCGCTACGTAGCGAAGCCGGGACCTGTGATCCTGGCGCGTCGGACGGGAAAGCCGATATCCGTCTTTCACGTCGGGCTCAAGCGGGCGCATACGTTCAAGAAATCCTGGGATCTGTTTCAGATTCCCTATCCGTTTTCTCGCGCGGTGATGTTTGTGGCGCCGCCGATCTATGTACCGATCGACGCGGATAGCGAAGTGATTCATGCGAAGCAGCGAGAGATGCAAAGCGCGCTCGAGCACGTACGCGACGCGGCGGAATCATGGTTCAGTTTGAGTGCGGAGGAGCAGGATCGTTTGCGCGAAGAGTGGAGCGACCGGCGAAGCGTAGTAACGGCTCGGCCAGAGGAAAGCCAACCATCCAGTGCTGCGAGGCCGTGAATCGTTGAGCCATTGTTGCGGGTTCGGGCACGGCATGCCGTGCCCCTACTGAGGAAACGGCGACAGAACGATGTGGTGATACGCGCCAAGCATTGCGAGTTGTGGAGTGTTCTTACGTTGGCGCAGGCTGAAGCCTACGCTACTCAGGCTATTGCGTCAGGGTGTCGTGGCCTTCGCCTAGTTTTACCGGGACGGTGATCTTTTTTCCGTCGCGGATTAGGGCGAGGGTTACGGAGTCGCCTGGCCAGGCGCGATTCAGCAGGAGCGTCAAATCTGTTTGGCTCGCTAGTGGTTTGTCGTCCCAGGCTACGAGTACATCGCCTCCGGTGCGCAGTTCTTGCAGGCCCGCGACCATGGAGTGAGTGCCTCCGCGGATGCCTGCTTGCGCGGCCGGGCCGCCTGGGGTGACACGCTCGACGAGAATTCCCTGCGGCACGGAAAGGTGCAGTGCCTCTGCGAGACCCGGCCACAAGCCGCGGCCCTCGATGCCGAGTGTGGCGCGGCGGACGCGGCCGGTTTTGATGAGATCTTCGGCGACGCGGCGCGCGGTGTTTACAGGAATCGCAAAGCCGATTCCGGCTGTGGTGCCTGCGGGCGCATAAATCGCGCTGTTGATGCCGATTACTTCACCATGTGAATTGAGCAACGGCCCGCCTGAATTTCCCCGATTAATTGCTGCGTCCGTCTGAATCGCTTCGTCGATAAAAGTATTTTCGCCGGTTTGCACAGTGCGCCCGAGTGAGCTGACGACGCCGGTGGTAAGCGTGCTTTGAAATCCGAACGGATTGCCGATGGCGAGAACGCGCTGGCCGACGAGCAGATTGCGCGAATCGCCGAGCGGAAGCGTGGTGAGTTTGCGTCCCGCGGGATCAATTTTGACCAGCGCGAGATCATTGCGCGTGTCGACGCCGATGAGTTTGGCTTTGAAGCGGGAACGGTCGCCGAGAGTGACTTCAATGGTCTGCGCGCCTTGAATCACATGGTAGTTCGTGAGTATGTGGCCATCGGTGTCAATTACGAAACCTGAACCGGCGCCTTCCACCGGAACCGGATTGAAGAAGAAATCATATTCGACGGTGCGCGTGACCACGTTGGCGACGGCAGGCGAAGCTTGGCGGTAGATGCGGACATTTTCGGCTTCGAAAGCGTCGAGGGTGTTGTCGGATGGGGTGGCGTTGAGCCGAAGCGCATCGACCGAGCGCGGAGCCGGTTTGCCGTAGCGGGAGCCCAACCAATAGGCGCCGAGGCCGATGATCAGGCCGATGGCGAGGAGGCGGATGGCGCTTCGGTCATTTTTTCCGGTAGTCATAGATCAACCTTCCGTCGGATCAACCTTCAGCTCGTTATTCAATTGAGCCCTCAGCCGCGCGCGAATGACGAATCATCTCATATATTTTTGGCTCGAAGCGAGAGGTCTCGAAATTAGTACGCAGAACGAATGTCGAAAGTTTCTTCAGGACGCTGACAAGTGCTTGAGATGCTCGACCAAGTTCTTCACTTGCCGCTCGGTTTCTTCCATTGAGCCTGAACAATCGATAACTTCGTCGGCGAGCTGGCGCTTTTCTTCCGCGGGCATTTGCGAGGAGATGCGAAGCTGGGCTTGCTCGCGTGTGAGGCCGCGCGCGATGAGGCGCTCCATCTGTTGCTGGGGAGTGCACCAGCAGACGATCAAGTTATCGAGCTGTTTGTGGAAGCCGGATTCGACGATGAGTGCGGCTTCGACGACGGCGAATTCCGGGCCGCCGGGGCGATCGAGGGCTGCGAACCATTTGAGGACGACATCGAGGATGCGCGGGTGGAGAATCTGGTTGAGGCGGGCGCGTTTCGCGGCGTCAGCGAAAACGATGGCACCGAGTTTGGAGCGATCGATGGCATCGCCGTGGCCGAGGATGGACTTGCCGAACTCGCGCACGACTTCGTCATAGGCGGATTGACCGGGCTCGAGCAGCTCGTGGCCTAGCGGATCCATTTCCAGGACCATGCAATCGTGGTCGCGGAGCAGGGAGGCGACGGTGGATTTGCCGGAGGCGATGCCGCCGGTGAGTCCGACTTTAAGCATATCCGTGCGCGCGTCGCAGCATTTCGTTCAGCTGCGGGCTGCCGCTGAGATTCGGGCGCCGCGTCGCAGGCGGGCAGCTCGCACCGTGTTGCTCATGAGCATGGCGATGGTGAGCGGACCGACGCCGCCGGGAACGGGCGTCATGGCTCCTGCGATATTGGCAACGTCGGGATGAACGTCACCCACGACAGCGGAGCCTTTCGCGCGGAACGACGCGAGACGCTCCGGGAGATGCCCGAATACGCTTTCAGCTTGCGCTGCGTCGGTGATGCGATTGATACCGACGTCAATTACAGTGGCGCCGGGGCGAATGTAGTCTGGAGTGACCATGGCGGTGCGTCCCATGGCGGCGATTACGATATCGGCGCGGCAGACCGTCTCCGGAAGGTTACGCGTTTTCGAATGGCAGACGGTGACGGTGGCGTTCGCGTGCATGAGAAGCAGCGCTATGGGTTTGCCGACGATGTCACTGCGGCCGAGGACGGCGGCATTCGCGCCTTCGATCGGAATTTCGCTGCGGCGCAGGATTTCCATCACGCCGAGTGGCGTGCAGGCGACGAGATTGGGGCGTCCGGCGACGAGGCGGCCGACGTTGATGGGATGGAAGCCGTCGACGTCCTTGGCGGGGTCGACTGCTTCGAGGATTTTCTTTGCGTCGATTTGCGCGGGAAGCGGCAACTGGACGAGAATGCCGTCGACGTCGTCGCGGCGATTCAGATCTTCGACGATGGCGAGCAGTTCGCTGGTGCTGATTGTGGCTGGCGGGGTGATGTTGAAACCGGCGAGGCCGAGCTTTTCGGTGGCGGCGATTTTGCTGGAGACGTAGATTTTGGAGGCGGGGTTTTCACCGACGAGGACGGCGGCGAGGCCGGGACGGATTCCGGCGTCGCGGAGGGCGGAGATTTCGCTCGCGAGTTCCGAGTAGATTTGATCGCGGATGGCGTTGCCGTTGAGGATGCGAGCGGGCAATCTGGCTCCCTGTCTGACTTATTTAGCTGCGGAAGGGCCATGATAGCACACGAGTTTGAGACGATGGTTTGCGTGCGCCAAAGCGCGGATGATCAGGGCGAAGAGATATAAGATGGTGTGCCGTAGGATTTTCAAGGAGATTGGAGATGTTTGGCGAAGGCAGCGAGCGGAAGATTCAGGAACGGGCGATGCGGAAGGTGGGACGATTGCCTCCGGGGCAATCGTTGACGCTGAAGTGGCCTGTGCTGCACGAAGGGAGTGTGCCGCGATTCGATCCGTCGCGATGGGATTTTCAGGTGACGGGGCGCGTGAATAAGCCGCTGCGACTGAACTGGGATGAATTTACGCGGCTGCCAATGAGGCAGGTGACGGCGGATATGCATTGCGTGACGCGCTGGAGCCGGTTTGACGTGCGATGGGAAGGCGTGCCGTTTACGGAAGTGATGAAACTGATTGATGCGAAGCCGGAAGCGAAATACGTGATGGTGCTGGCCGAGCAGGGTTATACGGCGAATGTGCCGCTCGAGAATTTGATGCATCCCACGACGCTTTTTGCGTTGAAGCACAATGGCGAGCCGTTGCCGGCGGAGCACGGGTATCCGGTGCGGCTGGTGGTGCCGGAGTTGTATGCATGGAAGAGCGTGAAGTGGGTGCGGGGATTGGAATTTATGGAGAAGGATGCGCCGGGATTTTGGGAGCAGAATGGGTATCACATTTACGGCGATCCGTTTAAAGAGCAGAGATTTGATACGGACTGACCCGGCGAGTTTTAAGTGATAGGTGACGAGTGATGAGTGATGAGCGGCAACTGAAGAGTGAAGACGAGGCTGAATTCTTTGCACTGGCCGAGCGGCTTTGCGAAAGTGCTGATCCTGTCGAACGACTGCGGATCAAAGAGGAGCTGGCGCGCCGCACCTTTGGGTGTTAGAGCTAGTCCGAAGCCCCGCCGCTCTACAAAGAAACCTTTTCATTTCAGCCAAAGTGTGTAACTTCTCTCCGGGCGTTGCGTAAAGCTTATGGGGAGGAGAACCCATGAAAACATTTGTGCGAATAGTAGTGCTGTGCTTTTTGGTGCCGGCCGGAGTCGCGCTGGCTCAGGACAAACCGGCGCAGGAGAAGCCTGCGGTGACGGCGGAGAATCCGCTGACCAGCTGGAACAAGATAGCCTACACGCGGGTGAAGGGCATTCTGGTGCGGTCGGCTGAAAAGATGCCGGAGGAGAATTACAGCTTTAAGCCCGTCGACACGGTGCGCAGCTATGGCCAGATCGTAGGACACGTGGCTGATGCGCAGTACCTGTTCTGTTCCCTGGCGCTCGGCGAGAAAAACCCTGGTCTTGACATCGAGCACACCAAAACCTCGAAAGCCGATCTCGTCGCGGCGCTGAATACTGCGTTCGCTTATTGCGACAAGGCCTACGACAGCATGACGGACGCTTCCGCGGTGCAGACTATCAAGCTGTTTGGAAACGACGCACCGCGGATGAGTGCGCTGATCGTCAACAACATGCATAACATGGAGCACTACGGCAATCTGGTCACCTATATGCGCATCAAGGGCATTGTGCCGCCGAGCAGCGAGCAACCGCCGCCAGCGAAGAAGTAAGCAAAAAGTGTGGCGCGTACGCGAAAAAGAGAGGCCTCACGTCGGGCCGTGCGAGAGGCTCGCACGGCCGGGACGTGATCTACGGATGCGTGCTTAGGTTGCGGTTAAGTCGAGGCGTCAAGTTACCCCTGCAAACCTAATAGATGTCGTATTGCTCCCAGTGCAGAGTTGGGTCGGCCTGGATGATGATGCTCTTTTTGGTCCAGCGCTCGAGCTCTTCGATTAGCGAGGATTCGCGCGTTTTCAGGGCCTTCGCGATTTCCGGATGAAGGCGCAACGTCAGGCTGCCTGAGTCCACGTCCGGGGCCATCTTGCGCGCTTCGGCTTGAATTTCGTAGCAGAGCGTGGGGATGGATTTCACCATGCCTGAGCCGGTGCAGTAGGGGCAGGGCTGGCAGAGGGTGCGCTCGAGAGCCTGCTTGGTGCGCTTTCTCGTGATGGCGACGAGGCCGAATTCGTTGAAGCGCAGAACTTT
>DATNKB010000442.1:0-3488 GCA_035603595.1 Candidatus Dormiibacterota bacterium | reverse complement strand
TTACCGCAAGGTGCTTCCCGTCAATGCCACCACCGTCGCACTTACGTTCCTGCTCGCCATTCTAGCGGTTTCGACTTTTTGGGGCATCGCTGTCTCGGTTTTTATGTCCGTCGCCGCGATGCTTGCGTTCAACTATTATTTTCTTCCGCCCATCGGCACGCTGACGATCGCCGATCCTCAGAATTGGGTGGCGCTTTTTGCGTTTCTGGTGGTTTCCGTGCTGGCCAGCCAACTCTCCAATCGCGCACGGAAACAGTCGGAGGATCTTTCGGCTCGCCGGCGCGAAGTGGAACGGCTCTACTCGTTCAGCCGCGGGTTGCTCGAGTCTGGCAACGTGATTCAGTTGCTGAATCGAATTCCCGCACAAATTGTGGACACATTCGAGGTGGGCGCGGCGGCTCTGTTTCTTGCCGACAAACAGAAGATCTATCGCTCCGGCCCAGTGATGCCGCTGCTCGATCTGGAAAGTCTCAAAGCGATTGTTGCGCGCGAAGAGCCGGTGATTGATGTGGCGAACAGTATCTGCTTCGTGCCGGTGCGCATGGGTGTTCGTCCCATCGGAAGCCTGGGAATTTCGGGGACGATTTTGTCGCGGCAGACGCTCGAAGCCATCGGCACTTTGATCGCGGTGGCGATGGAGCGGGCTCGCGCTGTGGAACAGCTTGGCCAGACTGAGGCCGCGCGCGAAGGAGAACGGCTGCGAACGGCATTGCTCGATTCCGTCACGCATGCTCTTCGAACACCCCTCACGTCGATCAAAGCTTCGGTGACAAATTTGCTTTCGAACCCGGCGCTGAGCGGTGAGCAACGAAGCGAACTGCTTACTATCATCAATGAGGAGAGCGACCGCTTGAACCGGCTCGTCGGCGAAGCTGCCGAGATGGCGCAGCTTGACGCCGGTGAAGTTGTTTTGAAACTCGAGCCGCGCCCGCTTTCTGATGTTATCGACGCCGCTTTGGTGCAAACGAAAGGCGTGCTTGGCAATCGGCGCGTCGAACTGCGGTTGCCTATGGAATTGCCACGCGTTCGTGTCGATCTGGCTCGCGCTCGCGAAGCTCTTATCCACCTGCTCGAAAATGCAAACCAATATTCGCCCTGTGAGCAGCCGATCACGATTACCGCCGAGCAGAATGGCGATTTCGTGATCACCAGCGTGGCGGACCGGGGTGCCGGAATCGACGATCCCGAGCAGAATTTGATTTTCGAGAAATTCTATCGCGGCCGCGACCAGCGCTATCGCATTGAGGGCACCGGGATGGGTTTGCCGATTGCCAAGGCCATCGTCGAAGCGCACGGCGGCACGATGAGCCTCACCAGCCAGCGCGGCCATGGTTCGGTTTTCTCCTTCACGCTGCCGATCGACCGCAGCCGTCCGGGAGCCTGAACATGAGCTCGCAAACGATTCTGATCGTGGATGACGAACCGCAGATCCGGCGGGTGATGCGAACTACGCTCACGTCGCAGGGTTATAGCGTGATCGAAACGAAATCCGGCGACGAAGCCCTCGAAAAACTTCGCACCGAGCGCGCCGATCTGATTCTTCTCGACGTGAACATGCCCGGAATCTCCGGCCTCGAGACCTGTCGCGCCATTCGGCGGACGAGCGACGTGCCCATCATCATGCTCACCGTTCGCAATACGGAAAAAGATAAGGTGCAAGCTCTCGATGCCGGGGCCGACGATTACGTGGTGAAACCATTCGGCGCGGAAGAATTGATGGCGCGCATCCGAGCGGCCCTTCGCCGCGTCGCAACCAGCGAAACGATTCCGGCATTTCGATCGGATGACCTGACGATCGATTTCGCGAAGCGAAGCGTAACAGTGAAGGGAGTCGCGATTCGCCTCACGCCCAAAGAATTTGAACTGCTGCGCCAGCTTGTGTCGAACCAGGGAGTATCGCTCAGCCATCGCCGATTGCTACAGGCGGTCTGGGGCCCTGATTACGGTGAAGAGACGGAATATCTGCGCGTGTTCATCAATCAACTGCGAAAAAAGATCGAGCCGGACCCGCGGCATCCCCGCTACATTCACACCGATCCGTGGATCGGGTATCGTTTCGAGCCTTCACCCAAAAAACCTCGCGGCTCTCATGCAGGAAAATAAAGTGTCGCGGCGCGGCCGCTAGCGTAGCGGATGTGTGGTATCCAGGTCGAGATTTAGCTCGAGCACGTTCACGCGCGGCTCGCCTAGAAATCCAAGTTGCCGCTGCTCGGTGTGTTTTGCTACCAGCGCGCGCACTTCGCCTTCCGTCATCCCACGTTCGCGAGCTACACGCGAGACTTGAAATTCTGCCGACGCCGGTGAAATATGCGGATCGAGCCCGGAGCCCGATGCGGTTGCGAGGTCTACAGGGATTGGCGCTCCCGCATTTTCTGCCGAAAGCGATTGCACGCTTCCCGCGACGCGCTCCATCAGCGCCTTGTTCGTCGGACCCAGATTCGATCCGCCCGAAGCCATCGGATCATATCCAGCGGGCCCGGCAGCCGACGGCCGGGAATGAAAATATCCGGCCGACGTAAACGGCTGCCCGAGTAACTTCGAGCCCACCACTGTTCCGTCTTGCCGCCGAATCAACTCGCCATTCGCCTGTCGCGGATAGAGCAGTTGCGCGAGTCCAGTCACCGCGAGCGGATAGATAATTCCCAAAAGCACCGTCGTAGCCAGCGTCATCCAAATCGAAATTAAGAAGTTTCGCTTCATGGTGTCCTCACGCCCAACCAATGCTCGTAATAATCATGTCGATTAACTTAATCCCTATGAATGGCGCGATGATTCCACCGAACCCATAGATTAGGAGATTGCGTCGCAACAAAGCCTCCGCCCCGAGCGGTCGGTACCGCACGCCGCGCAACGCCAGTGGCACCAGCGCGATGATAATCAGCGCGTTGAAAATCACCGCCGACAGCACCGCCGAATGCGGCGTCCTCAAGTGCATGATATTGAGCAGTTCGAGCTGCGGAAACGCCACCGCAAACATCGCCGGAATAATCGCGAAATATTTCGCCACGTCGTTCGCCACAGAAAATGTGGTCAACGACCCGCGCGTAATTAGCAGTTGCTTTCCAATCTCCACAATCTCGATGAGCTTCGTCGGATTCGAATCCAAATCCACCATGTTGCCGGCCTCTTTCGCGGCCTGCGTTCCGGCATTCATCGCCACGCCCACATCCGCCTGCGCCAGCGCTGGCGCGTCGTTCGTTCCGTCGCCCGTCATCGCGACGAGTTTTCCCTTGGCCTGTTCGCGGCGAATCAGTGCAAGTTTGTCTTCGGGTTTCGCCTGCGCCAGGAAGTCATCCACGCCCGCTTCGCGCGCAATCGCCGCTGCCGTTAGTGGATTGTCGCCCGTGATCATCACGGTCCGAATGCCCATCGCGCGCAATTGATCGAACCGCTCGCGCATGCCTCCCTTCACGATGTCTTTCAAATAAATCGTTCCGAGCACGCGCCGATCCTCCGCAACCAGCAGCGGCGTGCCTCCAGCGCTGGCG
>DATNKB010000441.1:0-3788 GCA_035603595.1 Candidatus Dormiibacterota bacterium | reverse complement strand
TCGGAACCGTATTTCACAGTGCCGGGATTCTTCGCCGCTTCCCAGAGTGGCTTGATGTCCTGCAGCGTCCGCTCGTGGACGACAATTGTGCCGGCAACCAGGTCGCCGAGGCGTTTGTTTTGCTTACTGATCACTGCGCTGGCAATCCCGATCCCATAAAAAAATGGAAGCTGATCCACGATTCGCATCATATTTCGAGCCACCGATTCGGAAGGAGTGATCGGGCGGCCCGATTCTTTAATCACACGAATGTGAACCGTGCGCTTTCCCGGGGTCTGCCCGTTCCAGATTACTTCGAAGATTGCGAAATACCCGTAGTAGAGAAAGAAAAGGAGCAGCACGAAGATAGCGATCACCCATTGTTCGGAGAGCCCGAATCGTTTGGTGGGCAGCGTGAGTGCGAGCAGCCCCAAGGCGAGACCAAGGACCGCAAACACAGAGAACTGTATCGCACTATCGAGCGCAATGGCCAGGAAGCGGCTGCCTATTCCGGCAATGGCAAACTCAAGAGACGTTTGCTCTGGCGTGTCGATGGTAAGCTTGTCAGCGTAAGCACCGGGCGGAGACGCGGGAACAGGTGGAAAAGACATGATCTCTACGCGGTGGCTCGAAAAACGTAAGCCGAACTGGTCGAGGCTGGAAGATCTGCTGGCCCGCTCGAAAGGGCGCGGCGTGAGCGCGCTCGATCACAAAGATTTGCAGGAGCTAGGCCTTCTCTATCGTCAAACCGCATCAGACCTCGCAATCGCGCGGGAGGATATCACAAGCAGCCAGCTCGCGGCTTATCTGAACTCGCTTCTCGGGCGCACGCATAACCTAATTTACATGGGAAATAAGCCGAAAGTTGCGGGAATCGTCCGCTTCTATTCGGAAACGTACCCCCGCATTTTTCGCGAGTTGTGGCCGCAGACACTCCTGGCGTTTGCGATTTTCGCAGTAACCGGCTTAGCAGCGTTTATTCTGACGATGCGCGATCCCACCTTCGCGCATCGCCTGTTGGGCACACACATGATGGAAACAATCGAGAAGCGGGAAATGTGGACTCACTCGATTGTAACCATAAAGCCACTCGCCGCTTCGTCGATCATGACGAACAATTTGTCGGTTGCGTTTGCAACCTTCGCATCTGGAATTACTGCGGGAGTCGGCACCGTGTGGATGATGGTACTCAATGGATTGTTGATTGGCGTAATCGGAGCCGCTACGTTGCAGGCGGGGATGGCGGGGCAGCTTTGGACGTTTGTGGTTCCCCACGGCGTGCTGGAACTGCCCGCAATTTTCATCGCAGGTGGCGCGGGGTTTGAGATTGCTCGCGGGATGTTGTTTCCGGGGCTCCTGCCTCGGCGCGAATCGCTCGCGCGAGCGGGCGGACGAGCCGCGCAATTGCTGCTCGGAACGATCCCGATGCTGATCGTAGCAGGAATAATTGAGGGTTTTCTTTCGCCGTCGGAAACTGCCGCGCCGCTAAAATTCCTGTTCGGAGCAGTGATGTTTGCTGCGCTTGTGACGTACCTCATGCGAGCGCAACAAGTGCGAAAGCCGGAAGAATCCTGAGATTCTCCTGACTAGAGCAAGCCCCGCTCTTTTACGTCCATGTATTGATTGACCAGCGAGCTCGCCAGCAATCCGGGCATCAATTCGAGCACGAGCACGCCGCGCTGTCGAAGGGCGCCCAACAAAGCACTTCGCCGATCCGCAATTTCGAGCGCCGCCACGTGGCGGTACATATCTTCTGTGGTTTCGGGCGTTGCCGCGGCAAGTGCGTTGAGGTCGGGCTGGCCCATTGCCGCAAAAACGATAAGGTGGCGGTTGGCCATGTGCATCGCAAATTCGAGAACTTCCGGCGTGGTAGCGGTTTCAGCGAAATCCGTGATCCAGACAATGAGGCTGCGGCGCTTTTGCTCGCTGAGCAGGGTGTGGACCGCGCGTCCGTGGTCGGCTTCACCCGCCTCTCCACGAATATGCGCAAGAGCTTCGACTATAGCCCGCATCTGATGCGGGCCGCGCGCAGCATTGAGATTCTGCTGAATGTTGCGCCCGTAGGCCAGCAGGCCCACACGATCGCCGCAGTGCATCGCGATCTGGGCGAGCGAAAGCGCTGCGTTGGCGGCGTAATCGAGTTTCGAGATGGCAATGCGCCCGGGCTCGGCCACTTTCGCGCGAAGTAATCGGCCGGCATCGAGGACGATCCACACGGCCTGGCTGCGCTCGATCTGAAACACGCGTGTTACCAGGTGGTTGCGGCGCGCAGTGGCTGTCCATGAAATGTCGCGCAGTTCGTCGCCCTCGCGATATTCGCGCAAACTATCGAATTCGCGGCCCTGGCCCCGCTGGCGGCGACGGCGCTTTTCAAGTTCCACCTGGCGGCTGCGAATCAGGTATAGCGTATGTTGTTTCGCTTCGTCGAGATTCGGAAACACTGTTACCGTTTGTGGAGCATTAGCGACGGCCCATCGCTCCGCGATGCGCAGAGCGCTTTGGTATCGGACAAAAATGCGGTTCAAGTTCGCGTCGCCGCGCTGTGACGGAAGAATCGGATACTGAGATTCAGCGGACGTACCCGCGGGGACGTCGACCTCCACTTCCGCAGGTGTGAGCTGAAGTGCGGCGGGCGTCTCGTCAACAACACGAGCATGGACGGAAACGCGCCCAAAATTCCGAACCGCAATCTTCACATAGCTAGGAACGGCAAGGGTAGGTCGCAGGCTCCAAACTCGACGCACTTCGAGCTGATCGGGCGCAGGAAGGCGCAGCAGATCCCAGGTCCAGACGGCGAAGAATAGAAAGTCCCACAACAACATCGCGTAAATAAATCTGGAAAACCACCACGCAGGTACGAGCCAGACGAGACCGAGCACGAGCGCCACGAAAAATCGCGGGCCAAATCCAAACGGAACGCGGCCCAGCCGCCGGCCGCGAGCAATTGCCTCTTGCGGAATCAGAGGCTTCTCGTACATCTACTTCGGAACCTCCACCGTCGCGAGAAGCTCGGAGATCACCTGGTCGCTCGTGAGGCCTTCGAGTTCGGCTTCCGGTTTGAGTAGAACGCGGTGGCGCAGGACGGCGGGGGCGGCAGACTTGATGTCGTCAGGGATGAGGAAATCGCGGCCTTCCATTCCCGCGATCGCGCGCGCCGCTGCGAACAACCCTAGCGCGGCTCGTGGGCTAGCGCCAATCGTCAACGCGGGCCAGTCGCGCGTACGGCGAATCAAAGTGACCATGTAGCTGTAGAGGCTCGGCTCCACGCGAACTTTTTCCACTTCCCCTCGCGCAGCCTTTAGCAGCATGGGTTCAATCGCTGCGATTTGTGCCGCGTCGAGGCGGCGCGCATCAAATCCCTGGCTGTAACGAGAGAGAATCTCCGTTTCTTCCTCTGCGGTGGGATACGTCATGCTGATTTTGAGGAGAAAGCGATCGAGCTGCGCCTCAGGCAGAGGATAGGTGCCCTCAAACTCAATCGGGTTTTGCGTCGCCAGCACTGTAAAGTTTTCTGACAGCGGATAGCGCGTGCCGTCGATCGTCACCTGCCGCTCTTCCATGGATTCCAGCAGCGCGGCCTGCGTGCGTGGCGAAGTGCGGTTGATTTCGTCGACGAGCAACAGATCGGTGAACACCGGGCCGCGATGCAGCGAGAAGGAACTCGTGGCCATGTTGAAAACGTTCGTGCCCATCACGTCCGCAGGCATCAGGTCGGCGGTGCACTGCACACGTTGAAAGCCCAGGCCGCAGATTCGCGACATCGTTTTCACCGCGAGCGTTTTTGCAATTCCGGGCACTCCCTCGATGAG
>DATNKB010000440.1:0-19308 GCA_035603595.1 Candidatus Dormiibacterota bacterium | reverse complement strand
GAAGTCAGTAGGGGCGGCTCTCAGAGCCGCCAGCGTCCATCGCGCCGACCGTTAGATCTTCGCCAGCGGGGTTACGGCATGCCAGTAGACGACGCTGCAGAGCTAGACTGGGCTTAGCCCGAGCGGACCGGGTTAACTTGTGAGGACTTGGAGCGGGTGTTAAACTTTCAAGATACTCAAAGTTGGAAAAGTGACTAAAAAGGATGTTCTGTGGCTGATCCGAAACAGGAAGAAACATTTAAGGTTATCGACAGGCGCCTCTTCAGCGAAGACGGCGCCTTACGCAAAGACGTCGTAGAGGAAGAAGAACGGCGCGAAGAGGAAGCCGCCGCCAGAGCAGCGAACCGCGCGGCTGCGAATGCACCAGCGCAAACCGACGCGAACAGGGCCACAAAGACCCCAGCTTCCAATCCAAGCGTCAACGCACCGGCCAGCGCCGTGTCCGGCGACAATCAGCCCTTCGACGCCGAGCAGCCGCAAGGCTCGCGCAGCTTCCAGATGCTTGTCGATTTTCTCGTTCGCAACGCCGCTGCCATGCTCGGCGGAATGGCCGATCCGCGCACCGGGCAAGCCTATCTCGATCTCGAAGGCGCCCGCGAAGTGATCGATATGCTCGACGCGCTACGCGAGAAAACGCGCGGAAACCTCTCCAAAGCCGACGATGACCTTTTGATCGAAGTCCTCGGCCAGCTCAAGCTCACTTTTATGGAAATGTCCAAAGTGGCGGCCGACGCGATGGCAAAAAAGGCCGCGCAGAAAAAGTAGGATAGGCTTCAGCCTGTCCCAGCGCTAAGGCCCAGCTCGATCGCTGATGCTTGCCTCATGCGCGATGGCGTTCTTTCATTCAGTGCTTCGTCTCAGCGCACTTCTCAAAAAATGCCCCAGTCACTTGAAGTAACTGTTCTCGGTTCCGGTACCTCGATGGGCGTCCCCACGCTCGGATGCCATTGCGCCGTTTGTGAATCAAAGGATTCGCATGACAAGCGCACGCGCCCATCCGTGCTGCTCTCCTACGCCGGACGCAATGTAGTCATCGACACAACGCCAGACTTCCGTTCCCAGGCTATGGCTGCGCACCTCGATCGCCTCGACGCAATTCTCTACACTCACGCCCATGCGGATCATATTTTCGGCCTCGACGATATTCGCCCCTACAATCTGAAACAGAAAGCCGCCATTCCCATCTACGCAGCGGAAGCAACGCTGCAAACATTGAAGAGATCGTTTGCCTACATCTTTGACGACAAGCCAACCGACAGCTCATTGCCCGGCGTGGAATTGCACGAGATCGAGGGCCCTTTCACGCTCTTCGGCGTAGAAATTATTCCTGTGCCAGCCATGCACGGACCAGGCCAGGTGCTGGGCTTCCGCTTTGGCAATGCTGCATACCTCACCGACTTCAGCACCATCCCGGAAGCCTCCAAGGCGATGCTCAAAGGCCTCGACCATTTCATTCTCGACGCTCTCCGCTATACGCCGCATCCAATGCACTCCAACGTGCCGCAATCACTCGCGCTCGTCGAAGAACTCAAACCGAAACACGCCTGGTTCACGCACATCTGCCACGACCTGGGCCACGAACACACCAACGCCAAGCTCCCGAAAAATGTCCGCCTCGCCTACGACGGCCTCCGCTTCGAGGTGCAAGTCTAATGAGTCAGGAATCATCGATACATTGCACCTTAGCGGAGTGGAATCGCAGATACAGCGACCTGCCTGTCCGTAGCGCCGTCACGATAGGAAACTTCGACGGTATGCATCTCGGCCACCAGAAGATTCTCGAAACAGTTAACAAATGGGTTGGTTTGAAAGAGAATCTCTACAAAAAACCTGAGCAGCTCGTAGCAACAGCTCTCACATTTTTTCCGCATCCGGCGAAAGTTCTTCGACCGGCTGAAGCTCCATTGCTTCTTTGCACTCTTCAGCAGCGATTGGCCGAATTTGAACATGCAGGAATGAATGCGGCGCTCGTGCTCAAGTTTGATGAGCAGTTGGCGAAAGTCAGCGCCGAAGATTTTGCGCGAACGTATCTCGTCGACACTCTGCGCGCCCGCGCTGTGTTCGTGGGTGCGAATTTTCGCTTCGGTCACAAGCAGGCGGGCGACGTGAAGCTGCTCGAAGAATTCGGACGGCGCTGGGATTTCGAAGTCCAAGTTGTGCCGCCCGTGATTCAAGACGGCATCGTCGTCTCCAGCACCGCGGTTCGCAGCGCAGTGCGCGAAGGACGAATGGAAGACGCGGCGCGTCTGCTGGGTCGTCCGTTTGCGCTGGGGGGGGAAATCAAAACCGGAACCGGCCAGGGGCGCAAACTCGTCGTGCCGACTCTTAACCTTGCGACCGAACAGGAATGCCTGCCGAAGAACGGAGTCTACGCAACGGAAACCACGGTCGAAGGCAAGAGGTATCGCTCGGCGACGAACATCGGCGTGCGGCCGACGTTCGACGGCCAGCGCCTGGCGATCGAATCGCATCTCTTCGATTTTTCCGAAACTTTAACGAGCGGCGCAATGGAGGTCCGCTTCTGGAAGCGGTTGCGGGATGAAAAGAAGTTCTCGGGGCCGGAAGCGCTGCGCGATCAGGTACTGCGCGACATCGGCGAAGCGCAAGCGTACTTTGCGTCGCTGGCGCAGTCCAAGTAGCGCGTGCGACGATCGGCGCTCGGCGTCAATCGACGGGGGAAATCGGGATTGACGGGTAATTACCCGGCTTGCTGCTGCTCGTAAACTTCACTTGCTGCAAGCGGACCGCTCGCAGCGCAATTTTGCGGCTTGGCTTTTTCTTCTTCTGCATCTTAAGGTCCTTCATCTGCATACTCCTCGCGACGTTCCAAACCCTGAATTGGGATACAACCTATCGCATCGCGCAAGAAGCTGCAATAGCGACGAATCGCTCCCGGGCGATTACGAACTGGCGCGCTGCTTCTCCTGCTTGCGGCATTCCGTGCAAACGCCGCCGATTTCGGTGCGGCTCACTGTGATATCAATGTTGCAGTCGCGGGCGATCTGCTGCTTCAGCTCTTCATACAATTCGCTTTCCACTTCGCGCACTTTTCCGCAGCGCAGGCACGCCACGTGGATATGGTCGCGTGGCCCGTGGCTTTCGTAGAAATGACGGTCGCCGCGAAGATGCAGCAGGTCGAGCTCGTCGATCAGGCCGTGGCGTTTCAGCAGATCGATCGTGCGATAGACGGTGACGCGCGTTATGTTGGAATCGATTTTTTGCGCGCGCTCGAGAATTTCTCCGGCGTCGAGATGGCGGCGGGCGGTCTCCATCACCTGCAGGAGCACGCGGCGCTGGCGCGTGAGCCGAATCCCGCGCGAGCCGAGCTCACGCTGCAAACGTCCGGGCGCTTCGTGGACGTTGATTCGTTCTCCGGTTGAGACGCGATGTGCGGGGGTGGCTGCCATATTTGCTAATGAAAGATTATACCAAATGCCGATTCGCAGACGGGCAAAACCGCTGGTGCGAACAGCGCTCCTGCGACTGCTACTTGATCGAGCGATATTCTGCGAGGGAGATGAAAGCGCACAGACGACATTTCCAAATGCCGCCTGCCGGCGGACGCCTCTGTCACCTAGCTGCAATCTGCTGGCCGGTGAAGTCGAAGTTGGTGGCATGTCTCACTCACCTGGCGGGGCGACCGGGGGCTTTTCGTGGAGGGCGCCTTTGCCCGTCATGGCGGCGATGATTTGGCGGCCGTGGAAGCGGCCGTTTTCGATGAAAATTTCGCCGGTGTGCATTCCGCCGACCACTACACCCGCGACGTAAATGCCGGGCACGTTGCTTTCGAGGCTTTCGGGATTCGTCTGCGGCTTTTTCGTCACGGGATCCAACCGGATTCCCTGCTGCTCGAGAAATTCGAAGTCGGGATGGTAGCCGGTCATCGCGAAAACCTGCTCGGCGGGCAAAGCTTGCTCGTGGGAATTTGTTTGCACCCAAACTTTGCCGGGCTCAATGCGTGAAACCTTGGCGTTGAACAGCGCAGCGATTTCGCCGGCGCGGATGCGATTTTCAATGTCCGGCTTCACCCAGTATTTCAAGCTTTTGCCCAGAGCCGCATCGCGGTGAACCAGCGTAACGTGCGCGCCGCCGCGAAATAGATCGAGCGCTGCTTCCGCCGCAGAATTTTTTCCGCCGATGACGACGACATTCTGCTTCCAGTAGGGATGCGCGTCAGTGAAATAGTGCGAGACGTGCGGCAAGTTTTCGCCGGGAATATCGAGCGGATTAGGCCGGTCGTAGTAGCCCGTGGCAATGATGATTTTCTTGCCGTGGAATTCATGCTTCGCGCCGGATTCGTCGTGGGTGTGGACGACGAATGCGCCCTCGTGACCGCTGATCTTATCGACGGTTTCGTAGAGGCGCGTTTCGATTCCGTAATGTTCGACCGCGCGGCGGTAGTAGTTGAGCGCCTCAGCGCGAGTGGGCTTCCCTGCCGCGATTGTCATCGGCAGGTCGCCGATTTCCATGCGCTCGGGCGTGGTGAAGAACGTCATGTTGACGGGATAGTGGTAGAGCGAATTGCAGAGGCAGCCCTTGTCGATGACGAGCGGGCGCATACCGGCGCGCTTCGCTTCGATGGCGCAGGCGAGGCCGGTGGGCCCGGCGCCGATGCAGATAACGTCGTAGGCGTCAGGCATGGTGCGAGCCTCTCAGCAGAATGGCGGGCTTCGCCGGCCGAAGGCGCCGGAACTCCGAAGCGGCCCAATTTTCGGACTGAAAAATCGTCATAAATTTGCGATTAGAAAATTTTAGGTTGCTGATTCTTTTAGGACTTAGCTTGAATTCTAATTCCAGATTTGCGATTAGAAATTGGAGAGCATTGCTGAGGCAGCCATGCTCGGCGGGTGTCGTCGCCAGCCAGCCAGGGTGCTGACGGCTGTGGTTCCACTGACACGCTCCTTTCTTTCCCCATCGGGAGCCGCGTTCGAGTTTGCGTTCAGCTCCCATGATGTTAGATGACGGTAGCATGCAGAAAAGTTGGTTTGCAAGAAGTGCTTGGCGGCGGAAAGTTGCGTAGCACTTAAGCAAATTCAAAAGAGCCGGCAGGATGCCAGCGCTACGAGGGAAACGCGGAGCGGGTCAGCCTGACTCGCCTCGGCGGCGAATATTGCGGAAGGCGAGAAAGGCTGCCGCAAGACCCAAAAATAGGAAGACGAGCGTACAGATCAGCCAATCGGGGAACTTGTGGCGAGTGTGCATCAGCGCGGACGCTACGGCATAGAAAGGATTGAGATAGAGAGGAATCGAATAGTAACGCGGTATTTCCGGCGCGGAGACGCCCGCGGGACGAGTGATTTGAGCCTGCTTGGTTTGCCAGTGAGACTCCATCATCGTGAAGATAATGAAGGTGATGGCAGTGAGTGCGATCACAGCCGCGTAGGTGACAGCGGTGGAGTGCACGCTACGGCGGAAAATCGAAGAGAAATAAAGCCCCAGGGCACTGATACTGGCGAGGACAAGCAGGGTCATTGCAGTAGCGCGAACTACCTCCGCTGGCCCGACCCCGCCGAGTGAGAATGCGAGGCTCAAAACGGGCAACGCGCTGACAAGTAAGAGGGTGAGAAAAAGCAGAGCGGAAACGAACTTGCCGTACCAGATGTCTGCCGGGGAGAGCAGGCTGGTGAGAAGCATCGGAAGTGTGCGTTGTTCTTTCTCAATCGTGAGGCTTCCGGCGCTGAAGACCGGCGCGAGGAGGAGTAAGAGGGACAGTTGAGCAAAAACCACGGTAATAAAGACTGTCACGCCGATTTGAGCGCCTTGAATGTCCCCGCCGCGTTGCCACGGAGACTCTGAAAGAGTGAAAAAATACGCCATGGCGACAACCGCTCCAAGGACGCCGATGTAAATCGAGGGAAGAATCCAAGAGCGGCGCTCGCGCATGCGCTGGCGGAGTTCCTTGCGAATCATTGGGTTCATCGCTTCACTCCGGGGGATTCATCGTCTTTCTCGCCGCGTTGTTCGGTGACGTCTCATCGTCCCGCGGAAAATTCACTGTTCACCCCCGGGGCGATTTTTCTCGAATGCCTGGCGATAGCGCTCCTCGAGACCCGGTCCGCGAGAATCGAAGTAAACGATTTTCACTCCGGCCGAAAGTAAGTGCTGCAACCAAGCAGTTCCCTGCTCGGAGCCGCCGGGCAGCTCAACGCGGAGCCGTTGACCTTGCGTGGAAACGAGCTGAGCGCCGGGAAAACCGGAGGAAGCGCGGGCGGCAAACTGCAGATCGCCAAGAACTTCAACTTCGCAGGCAACTCGCGCATCGGACTGCGCAGACGGCGCCGAGAGGCTGAGAACCGACTGGCCGTCCGACCCCGCGGCATTGCGGCCGTCTGCAATCAGCGCAACGCGCGTACAAATATCCTCGAGATCGCTCAAGATGTGAGACGAGAGGAAGATCGTAAGACCCTCGCGATTCAATTCCTTCAGCAGTTCGCGAAGCTCGATGCGCGCCAGAGGATCGAGCCCGGTGGCAGGCTCATCGAGCAGGAGGACAGGGGGATCGTGCAAGAGCGTCTTGGCAAGAACCAGCCGCTGCTTCATTCCGAAGGAAAGCTGCTCAACGAAATCATTGCAGCGCCTTTCCAGGCCAGAGCGTGCTAACGCGCGGTCGACGGCCTGGCGACGGCGAGGCTCGCGCAGATGAAATGCGTCCGCAAAAAACTCCAGAAACTCTTCAACGCGCATGTCTTGATAGAGGCCCGGAACATCCGGCAAATAGCCGATTACGGCCCGCACGGAGGAGGATTCGGCAGTGACATCTTTCCCATTGACGCGGGCACGGCCTGAATCGGGAGGCTGGAGGGTCGCGAGGATCTTGATTAGGGTAGACTTGCCCGCGCCGTTGGGTCCTACGAGGCCAAATAACTCTCCGGATTCGACGCACAACGAGAAATTTTCCAGCGCGACGCGGCGGCCATAGTGTTTGCCAATCGATTCGATCTCAATCATGGATTGCGCTCGTAAGACACGATTGTGACGGAACAGCCTTGCGCGATGAATTGCTTTCCAGAAATCGACATGAGTGGATGTGGCTCGTCGGCAAGACCGAAGAATACGCCCGAGCGAGCATCGAAAGCATGCCCTCCATCGGGAGGCCAGCCTTGAATTAATTCGATCAAGTCGAAGGGACGCTGGCCCACGTTTCTCGCTTCGGCCGAGTCTGCAGAGGCGTCTTCGCTGGAGTCAGGAGAAGCTGCGCGACTCGCAGCGATTTCATCCCGGGAAACCTCGGCAACCGAAGTCGGAAAGCCCATGAAGGCAAAGACCAAGGCATGCGACACCTTGCTCAGGGGTTTCTTTTCCGCCGCGGACAAATCAAGCACAGCTCCATCCGGGACGCTACTAAAACGATAGACCGCGCCGCGATCGACGTAGATAGCCTGGCGAAAGTTCTGGCCGGTTTCGTTGCGAAGATGGTTCGGGTCCAGCCGCCGAACAGTACCAGGCAATTTCTCAAGACCGGCGAATTCAAGGTCACGAAACGACCACTGCAACATGGGGAACTCGACGGTGGTGGGATTCAACCGAACATTCCAGCGGGGAAAAGCGTCGCCCGCCTCGTCGCTAAACGGGTCAGACGACATGGCACTTCCCGTGCCATTGCGATCGCCCACGAGGATGACATTCCCTCCGGCTTCGAAATTGATCGTCTGCCGCCGATTCGAAGAAACCCGCTCACCCCGCTCAATAAGAGCAACCAGACTGAATTCGTCCATCCAGTTCAACGTCACATCGTCAGCACGCAGCAGACGAGGGCGGCTAGAAACACTTGAAAGATACATGGCGGCGGCAAAAAGAAGTGAGATGCACGGCAGCGTGATCCAACCCCATTCGCGACGGTCCAGCTTGCGGAGAAGAATGAAGTTGCCGACACCGGCGATCAGAAGGTACGCGCTGAGCCAAATGAGTAGCCACAAGAATGTTGGAAAGTGAAAGTGGAGACTGAATCGCCGGCGGATCCAACTGAGCTCGTCGTTGGTACGGCCACTCGAACTCAAATCCGACACAAACCGACCCAAATTGGCTCCCGCGTAGAAGCCACCCAAGACCTTGCTCGTAAGAGACTGCACAAAAAAGGCCTTTCCACGACCGAGAGTGGAGGGCCCCACGCTTCCACCCGCGGGCCGGTAGACGGAGAGAAAGCTGGGATCATGGGCTTGATCATCCAGCAGAATGAGGGTGCCACCTTGACGAGCGAAGTTTTCCAACGCGTCGCGCTG
This sequence comes from Candidatus Dormiibacterota bacterium, assembly GCA_035603595.1. Classification (GTDB taxonomy): domain Bacteria; phylum Acidobacteriota; class Terriglobia; order Acidiferrales; family UBA7541; genus Palsa-295. The sequence continues at coordinate 11,089 of DATNKB010000440.1, read as the reverse complement.
CTGAGCCTCCATTTGCCACGGAGGCCGTGCGACGATCAACGTGCCGACGGGCGAGTATTCCCAAGATGCGCCCGGCGGGTTTTCGATTGTGACGAACTTCAAGTATTTGCCCTTCTCGGTCTGGTCAAAGGAGGTGCCGCTGAAAGAGATTTGTGATTGGACCTGCTGACATATATCCGGCTTGGCGCAGAGGATGCCGATCAGATGAGATTGGAGCGGGGCTTCAAGAAACATCGCGTCGTGACTTAGGACCTGCCCGCGGCCGTCCAATTCGTCGACTTCGACGCTTGCGCCTTGGGAAGCTTGCAGGAGCACGGGAACACTGATGAGGCGCTGCTCATCGGAGCCTAGCCGGAGACGTTGCGAAAACGTGTCGATGCGTTCGACGCGCGGCACCGGGAAGGAATGAGCGCGGATGCGGAGGTCGACCGCAATCGGTTCAGCGGACCGGTGCAGAAGAATGATTTCAACGCGAGTGGGCCGATCCTGGGAGTAGTAACCCTTCACACCGATTTCTGCGATTCGAACGGTGTCGGCGCCCTGCGATGCTGGCGCAACTGCAAGGAGGATGGCGGCGATCCATGGGAGGCGCGTCATCGAGTGTCCGACGCATAGTAACCGGGACGGCTCTTAACAGCAAGGGAAAGGCTTGAGGCTCAGCTGGAATTAGCCAGAACACCGAGGGGGCCAGGTCGCGTCATTGTATGTCGAGGGGGTCGCCTGTTTTGTGTTCGCGAATTTGGTAGCGGAGGTAGTCGTGGACGGCTTCTAGGGCTTTGGGATCTTCCGTCGTGATTATCACTTTTGCGCCCTTGGCGATTGATTCGAATTGGTAGGTGATTTTGTCTTTGTGGGCTTTCATTGTGGGAACGCCTGGCGGGGTTTCGGCGTGGACTTCGTGGGGGTCTGTGAAGTCGCCTTGGGCGAATGCTTTGGAGATGTGCTCGAGGTGCATGCGGATGTGGTCGCGGCTGGCTGTGTCTGAGGGGTCGTTGGCTTGGACTTGGATGATTCCGCCGGTTTTTGTGGGGGTGAAGTGATGGGTGGTTTTGGTTTGGTCGAAGCCCATTACGTGGGCACCGCGGGTGTTCATGGCGGTGGTGTCGTGTTGACGGCCTGTGTCTTCGTGTTGCTGCGGAATGGCTAGTGCTGAACGCGCTAAGAGAAACAGGCATGCGGCTATTGTTGCGATTCGGCGCGGAGAGCGATTCGTCATTGGATTGGTTTGAATCTCAGTTGATTCGACGAATTCTATTGGTCAGGGTGAGCTAGAGTTAGGGACGGCGATTGCGATTGCGGGCGGATGCTGCATCGGCGTAGGTGCCGTTGACGAAAAGCTCGAAGGCGTCATTTTCACCAGCCGCCTCCCGGCGAACTGTGCCACTAAACCTGTGACAATGGCGCAACTGGACAGGTTCGTATGCCGGGCACGGCCCCGCGAACCCATGGGGATCTGCGACATGCCGTGCCCCTACTGTCGAGAAGGCAAATGCCAAAAGAACGAGAGTATTTGCGATGCCAAGGATCACGAACTGTGCTTGCAGTTACTTGGGGCGCAGGCTAAAGCCTACGCTACTGAAAGGCGGCGCTAGGCTTTGGCTGCTGCGCCTTTGATTACGCGATAGATGAGCAGCAGGACGACGGCGCCTACTACGGACATGATGAAGCCGGCGCCCTGGCCTGCCTGGTACCAGCCGATGGCCTGGCCGATGTAGGTGGCTATGATGGAGCCGGCGATTCCGATGATCATGGTGATCCAGATGCCGCCGGGGTCTTTGCCGGGCATGACGAATTTTGCGACTGCGCCGACTACGAGGCCGATGATGAGTTCCCAGAGTAGGGCGAACATGGCGTCCTCCTGAATTCGACGGCTGAATTTGACCGCTGAATTTGACCTCGGCGTTTTGTGAATTCCGAAATGAATCGCTGACGAGACCCGCGCGCTGAAATCTTTAGATCGAAACTGACTGCGTCTCCCGAGGATTGCGCCGCTGCTCTGGCAACGCTTGCGCGAATCTACTGCGAAGCTGGTTTGTTCTGCATTTTCGCGGCAGCGTCGTTGGCAGCTTGTTTCGCATCGGCCGCGGCTTTTTGGGCTTTCTTCTTAGCGGCTTCCATGGCCTGGTCGGTGGCTGCTTTTGCGTCGGCAGCAGCTTTTTTCGCTTTTTCCTTGGCGGCTTCCATGGCCTGGGAAGCTGCATCGCTCGCGGATTGCTGCGCTTTTTCACCGGCTTTCTGAGCGGCCGCACTTGCAGAGCTGGAAGCATCGGCGGCTTTTTGCTTGGCCTGATCGGCGGCGTCGGAAGCTTGCTGCTTGGCTTTGTCGGCTGCGTCTGAGGCTTGCTGCTTCGCGTCCTGGGCGGCGCTGGACGCGGTGGCTTTGGCAGCGTCAATCGTTTGCTGCGCTTTTTCCTGGGTTTTCTTTGAGCAGCCGGCCACGGAGAGCAACGCACAGAGAAAGACGGAAGCAAGCGGGACGACTTTTGTGCGGATCGGCTTCACGCGCGGTTCTCCAAGAGCAAAATGCAAAGATAACACACCAGAGGTGCGCCGGTCCGCCAGCCTTCGGACCGGCACACTTCCGGCGTTTGCTGCAAACTTATGCCTGCCGCTGCTTCTCGGCGACTTTCGCAAGAGCGATCGTGAGCGCGGTGCCGCCCAGCGTTTTAATAAGCGTGCTGTGCTGGGCGTAGAACGAGCTGACGCTATCGACGATGGAAGGATCCGCGTTGTGCGCTTGTGTCGCGAGTTGTTGGACGGCTTCGGGCGAAATCTTCTGAGCCTGTTCGGGCGTCAGCTGTGGCGTGCCGCCGCCTGCGCCGAGAATGCCTGCGAGTCCTGCGCCGGAGAGAAGCGATGTGAGCGTGCCGGGCGGGACGGAGGACATGATCTGGTTGATGAGGCCGGCTTTTTGCTCGCCGGTCGAGTTGTTGAAAAGCGTGGAAAGCATCTGGCCGAACGCAGGAGTTTGATCCGATTTGAATGCGGCCGAGAGGCCTTCTGCGAGTGTGCTACTGGGGGCCGCTTCTGCTACCTGGTCGAAATGGGCGTGCACGTCCGGAGCCGGAGCTGCTGCTGCGCCGCCGGAGGTGTATTGCTTCAAGAGATTGCCGATCTGATCTGTCCATGTCATAGCTGGTTCTCCTTTTGCTGAAACTGCCGATGCCACTTATCTAGCGCCGCGCGTGTTACTACAGTTCGCGATGCGCATTACTCAGGAATTACAAGCTCCTGGCCGGGTTTGATTTTATCGGGGTCGGCGAGCTTGTCCTTGTTAGCTTCGAAGATTTTCATGTACTTGTTGGCGTCGCCGTAGAACTGCTTGCTGATTTTGGAAAGACTGTCCCCGCCCTGGACCGTGTAGGTGCGCGCCGCGGGAGTGGAAGGAGCGCCGCCTGCTGCCGCCGCTGCTGCTGCCGGGGCCTGAATGTCCGCAATGAGATCGGAGGAGAAATTTGGATCGACGAGCTTGATTTGGTCCCAGACGCGATTCTTTGCATCGGCCGAGGGAGCTGTGGCTCGGATTAGAAGCTTGTCGCCTTCCATGTTCAGGTTTTGAAGTTGGATGCTATTGGATTGGATGAAATTCAACACCGACTGATACTTCATTTTCAGCTGCTCGAAACGGTCTGCCATTGGAGCCTCCTATTAAGCCTTGATACACCTTTTTGTGGGCTGGGTGATCTTGTTTTTTTCAATTAACGCGGAGCGAACTGATCCGGTTGTTCCAGTTCTTGTTGTCGGGCGCACGGAAGTTGCGCAGGTCCGGGACGTTGCGGCGGAACACGACGGATGCGCCGCGGAAATCTCCGTCGCTGAAGGCGATAATGGTTGCGCCACCATGGAGTCGTACCGAGCTGATCTGATCGTTGAATCCGTTGGGAAGAAAGGCAAAGCTGGAGCCGCGGTCCATGCAGAAGTAGTCGTCTGAATAGTTTGTTTGTCTGAAAAAGCACGCGCCGTATCTCGGCTGGTTCGTGGGAGGACGGCCAGGACCGGAATTCCACCAGCCGGGACCATTGTAACCATAGGCTCTGACGCGGAAGGAGGCGCGGCAACCGCGGTCGACCCAGATGCCCTGCCCGTCATTGCCCCAGGTTGAGCCGCGAGTGCACGGGGCTTGGCTCAATTGCTGAACCATTTCGACGTTTGAATTGACGTTGCCGATGGAGCAGTAGTTTCTCCGATTGTGCGACGATTCGCAGGTGATCGTATCGCCGCCGTAGCCGGGGCCTGGACCTGGACCGCCCGGGCCGCCGGGATAAGAATTGCCGACCTGAAATTCCGCACGGCAACCGCGATCGACCCAGATGCCGCGGCCGTCGTAGCCCCAAGTTTGACCCTGAACGCAGGGGGAGCTGCTGTTTTGCTTGACCATCGTGACACCGCCACGCGTATCGGCTGGGCAGAATTGCCGGCCGCCATCTTGCGAGGCGCAGTTGATCGTCTGAGCAGAGGCTTGATGTGGAAGAGCGTGCCAGCACAGCGCGAGCATCGCGAAAACCAAAAGCTTGATTCTCATCCCTGCCTCCGGTGAATTAGGTTGAGTTTGCGGCGTCTCGCTACAGGTAACAGCTGCTATACCGTCGCCATCTGACCCCTGAAAAGACCGATGACGGCCATCACAATCGCTCCGTCGGACCGCTCCGACTTAGCTAGATTTTAATTGGCTGAGCGCAGACACGCATTCCCTGAAATAGAATCAAGAGAAAGAATGCGAATCACGAAAATTGACGATGGGTACCGGAGTTGCGTGAGATGGATACAATAAGGGTCACTTTGGCACAATCGGGCATCCACTGATTTAGGTGTAGGGGATTCCCCTATAGCGGCCGTAGGTAAATTACTACGGTGAAGTACTGGAACCTTCAAACGTATTATTCCTATTGGTTGTTTGTGTCCCTCAGTCATTTCTCGCGATGGAGCAGCTGAGTGTCGCCATGCTCCCCTTTTTGGCTTGTCGGTCCCTTCGTTAGCCATCTCGCTGGATCAATAGATCAGAGGATGCAGACTTCCTAATCGACAGGTAGGAGTGCGTCTGACAGATCGGCGGCGAATGAGGTGAGTTCGGCGCGGCGGGCGGGGGTGGCTTCGAGTTTTTGTTTTTTCCAGATGAAGTAGTCGTGGCCGTCGAGGGTGATTCGCGCGCTGAGGTTCCCGTCGACGAGGTAAGCAGGCTCGGCAAAGACGCGAAATGTATCCGGGGCAGTTGGAGCGAGAAGCGCGGCGCAGTTCCCTCTTCGAATGCCGACGTGATTCGGATAGACCGGGAACGCGATTAATTCGAAGCCGAGAGAGAGGGTGCGCTGGAGGATGACGGCTTGTTTGGGCGAGAGGTCCATAGGGCGCTTACCCGAGGAGAGAATCGAGAGATTCGTTTGGGGCGCAATCGATTGGCCCCGCGCTGCGTTGAAACAGCCTTGCACCGGTGGCGCCGCGCAGCGTGACGGATCTGCCTGCGACTTCGATCCACGCGCCCTCGCGAAGGCCGAGAACGGGCGCGGAGTTTTCTTCGTGGAATTCGCGGATACGTTCTTCACGGGTTTCATGTGCCGGGGGTGCGGAGGGGTCGGCGTCAATAAAATGCGGATTGATCTGAAACGGGACAAGGCTTAGCGCGTCGAGGCTCGCCGGAAAAACGATCGGCATGTCGTTCGTCGTTTTGACAGTTGGGCAAGCTAGATTCGTTCCGGCGCTTACGCCAAGATATGGCGAGCCGGCACGGACGCGATTGCGGAGAGCGTGAAGAACGCCGAGCTCGTAGAGCGCATCGAGAAGGCGGAACGTGTTTCCGCCGCCAACGAAGAACGCTTCGGCGTTTTCGATTGCGGCGCGCGGGTCTGGCGCTGTGTGAAGCGAATCGACGAGAAGTCCTGAGCCGCCGAAGTGGGACGCGATTTTAGCGGCGTAGGCATCGCGATCTTTGAGGGCGTGCGGGATGAACAGAATGCGCGTCACGGTGCGATAGAAATTCAGTACGTCGGCGGCGCAGTAGTCGAGGTAGCTCGTACCACCCGGCATGAATGAGCTGCTGATGAGAAGGAGTTGAGCTTCGGATTTCATGTGCGCGCTGGACGTTCAGTATAGGAGACGTGGGCTGCGAATCCAACGATTTGCCTGGGAGGCTCCTGCAACGGCAGCATTCACTGAGAGGAGGCGAGCGGGCGGACGCGTACGACGAGAACGGCAACACCCGCCACGAGCGCAGCGAACATCATCCAGATAAAAGACGCATGGAACGAATGGGTGCGCGCTGTGAGGTGCCCTGTGAGGTACGGACCGGCGAAGCCTCCCGTCAAAGCGATACAATTAATCAAACCTGTGCTGGCTGCGCCGGCTGATTCGCCGAGAAATGCAGAGGGAATGGCCCAGAAGCTCGTGACGAAAGCGAGAAGACAACCGTTCGCTATTCCAAGCAGTAGCACAGTGGGCCATGTGCCGGGTTGAAATGCGAGGATTAAGAGCAGGCACGCGCTGCAGAGGAGTGATGGAATCGCGGTATGCCAGCGATGTTCGCGGACATGATCGGAATGCCAGCCATTTGCTTGCATCGCGATAAGACTCGCGACGTAGATCAGCGAGACTACGAGCGTGACGCGAAAATCAGGTAGATTCGTGAGGCGTTTCAGGATCGTAGGAAGCCAGAAGACGAAGCTGTAGGCAATCGCCGCGTGCAGAAAATATGCGAATGTAAGCAGCAGAACGCGCGGATCCCGAAAGGCTTGCCAAACTGTGTAGGAGCGAATGGATTTTCTAGCTGTGTTTTCGTCTGCCAGCCGGGCTGATAACCAATCGCGCTCATCGTCCGGAAGCCAAGCCGCTTCGCGCGGCCAGTCCGTAAGATAAAACCACGTGACAATGCCGAAGAGGACTGCCGGCAGGCCTTCGAGAATGAACAGCCAGCGCCAGCCGCTCACGCCATACCAATGTACCCCGAGCAACCAGCCAGATATGGGCGAGCCGATGATAAACGACAGCGGAATCGCGCCCATGAAGGCGGCAACGGATTTTGAGCGGTCGGAGTGAATGAACCAGTGCGTGAGGTAGACGAGGACTCCCGGGAAAAACCCGGCCTCAGCGAGGCCCAGCAAGAATCTCAGTGAATAAAATTGAGGGGCGGTATGGACGAACGCCATTCCGATGCTGACGATTCCCCAGGTGACCATGATGCGCGCGAGCCAGCGGCGCGCGCCCCATTTTTCGACGATGACCGCACCAGGAATTTCGAGCAGGAAGTAGCCCGCGAAGAAAATTCCGGAACCGATGCCGAGGACGCGATCGTCGAAGCCCAGTTCCCGCGGCATCTGGAGCGCGGCCGTGGAAATATTCGTGCGGTCGAGGAAGGCGATGATGTAAAGGATCGCGAGGTACGGCAGCAGGCGGAGTGCAACGCGACGGCGCGTGCTGTTGGCGACCTCCGTCGTGTTCACGCTCATGCTCCGCCGAGCGGGAGACACCAATTCAGCGTCAGGGGATTTTCACAGCCGTGGATCACGCTACGGCGGTGGAGGAACGCGTTGAGCCCGATTCCAGGCGGCGAAGCACGGCGCGAACTGCGGCGGCAAGCTCGTCCTGGCTCACATGGCTCTTGCGGAATTGCAGGCGCACGGTAAACGAGCCGTCCTCAGCTTCGTAGTTGTAGACGTAGGGCTGCGGACGCGGCGCGGCGCCGGTTTCATCCTTGCGGGACTTGCGGGCTTCATCACGCGTCAGTCCCCCCTGCGAGATGCGATGAACCATCTCGGTCATCTTTTTCTCGTTGGGCTGGCGGGAGACCTGCAGAAGCAGCGATTTCGAGACGATGCCGTTCTCGTTGCATTCGCGGCGAACCGATTCGGGTATTACACGCAACGACATGGTCTCGGTGACGGACGACCGGGCGCGGCCGATTTTCTTGGCGATGTCGTCGTGTGTGTAATCGAATTGATCGGCAAGGCGCTGCAAGCCATCGGCTTCCTCGAAGGGCGTCAGATCCTTGCGCTGGAGGTTTTCGATCAGCGCAAGCTCGAGCGTTTCGGCATCGTCAGCAATTTTCTCGATACACGGAAGCTCATGCAGGCCCGCAGCTTTCGAAGCATGATAGCGGCGCTCGCCAGAAATAATATAGTAGGTATCTTCGCGCGGGATGTAGCGTACGAGCAGCGGCTCCAGCACGCCCTTTTGACGGATCGAATCGGAAAGTTCGCGAATATCGCCGATAAATTTGCGGGGCTGATCGGGATTCGGACGAATCTTATCGATCGGGATCATGCGGCCGATGGACGCGCCGCTGAAACTCGTCAGAGTTTCAACGTAGTGGGCGTCATGCCGCATCTTGAGAGTGACGGGTAACCCGATCCTCTTGGACACGTTGTAATACCTCCTGGGCCAGTTTCTTGTAGTCATCGGCGCCGGAAGATTTCGGCGCGTATGTAAAAACAGTTTCTTTGTAGGCGGGACTTTCTTCCAAGCGCACGTTCTTGCTGATGCGCGTTTTGAAGAGCGCATTGCCGAACGTGGCGCGAATCTGCTCGTGCGTATCGCGCGAAATATTGGTGCGCTTGTCGAAGAGCGTAATCACCACGCCGAGAACTTTCAAATCAGGGTTGGGACGCGCGCGGATGCGGGCGTAGGTCTCGAGCAAGTCGTCCGTGCCTTCAATCGCGAAATAGGCGGCTTGAATCGGCACGAGAAGATGCGTGGACGCGACGAGCGCGTTGACCGTCAGGATGCCGAGCGCTGGAGGCGTATCCATCACGATGAAGTCGAAATCCTTCAAGATGGGCGAGAGCGCGTCCTTCAGCTTGAATGGCGCATCGAAAGCACCGGCAAGCTGCTGTTCGAGGCGCGCAAGGGCCAGGCGAGCCGGCGCGACGAACAGAAACGGATCCTTCGTCGGGCGAATAATCTTCGACATCTCCGCGGAATGCTCGGCGAAAATGTCGTACATGGTGGTTTGGATGTCAGCCGGGTCGAAAAACGCGATGGTAGCGTTGGATTGCGGGTCGAGGTCGATTAGAAGTGTCTTCTTTTTCTTGAGAGCGATAGCGGCAGCTAGGTTGATGGAAGTTGTAGTCTTTCCGACGCCGCCTTTTTGGTTTGCGACTGAAAGGACGCAGGTCAAGCCGTGCCCCTCGCTCCACCTGTAGCAACCCAGGGGCCATATATGGCACGTCACCCGGGCTACACCACAAGTTGGGTAACTCTACCGATTCTAACCGCCTCACTGCAAGCGAAAAATGCGATTCCGCGGATTATCAGCACATCGGAGACACGGCTGATCCGCTGGTAGAATGCTCGCTTCTACGAACCGAGCTTCCCTATGACCGAACTCAAAACACGATTTGCCGCCGAAGCCGACGCAGAAGCCATCTCCGCCCTGGTGAACGCCGCCTTCAAAGTGGAGCGCTTCTTCATTGACCGCGACCGCATCAATCCCGGTCAGGTTCGCGAAATGCTTGGCACCGGGAAGTACTTGCTGGCGGAAAACAATGGAGCATTGATCGCGTGCGTGTACGTGGAGCTGCGGGGAAAGCGCGGTTATTTCGGGCTGCTCGGCGTGGATCCTTCGCGGCAGGGTCAGGGCCTTGGGCGAAAGATGGTGGAGGAAGCGGAGTCCTACGCGCGAACGGCCGGCTGCGAATTCATGGATTTGCGAATCGTCAATTTGCGCACCGAACTTCCCCCATTTTACCGGCGCCTGGGATATGTGGAAACGGGCACTGAGGCATTTGCGGCAGACGCCAAGCCGAGCCAGCCGTGCCATTTCATAAGGATGTCAAAACCGCTCGGGCCTGCTCGCGCAACTCAGAATTCTGGGACCGCCGCGCAATCTCGCCGCGAATGAAGCTGCCTACTTCCCTGCTGCCACGGCGCCCGCGTTAATTTTCTGAATCACTTCGTCGCTGATCTGCTTGGCAGTTTTCTTCACCACTTTGTCGGACGCGTTCTTCTCCATCACGAATTTCGCGCCGGCCACGATCGGATTCATCGTAATCACCGCGCCGGGCTTTTTGTCGCTGCTGTCGTCCTTGTCGAGCGTGTACAAATTTTGCTGGGGATGCGCCGCGTCGGAGACGTTGACGTAGAGCTGCATGTTCACCTGGCCCGCACCAAATCCAATCACCGCGCGCCGGACGCGATTCCCTTGATCCACTTCCGTGAATACTCCCTTCACCAAATATCCTGCGCCAATGGACTCTGAACCTGGGGCGACGCGCTGCGCGATGTAGCCGGCCTTTTGAAAATCGCTCACGAGGCTGTCGGACATGAGATCCACGATATGTTTCGCCTGCTGCGCCGGATCGCCGGTGCCGTGGCCAGTGGCGCGCCGAACCGGGCCGTTGCCACGAAGTACTCCGCTGCGGCCTCCGGGGCCTTCGTCTGGTTGGACATTTTGCGCGTCGAGTTCGAAATCGGCGATGTAGATGGTCTTAGTTTTATCAGGGGTTTTATCAGGAGATTTATCCGCCGAGGCTTTCTGCGCGGATCGCAGAGCCGTTGCCGACGAGATTAGAAGACCGGCCAGAAATACGGGAAGCACAAACAGAGAAAAACGGAGTCGTTTCATGGTCCTCACTCCGAAAACTGGGGTGCGCGGATTGTAGCGAACGGTAAAGGCGCAGGAAAGAGGTTTCAAGCGAGCACCGAAGTCCGGTTTTACATCTTGTAGCGGCCGAGATCCTCGTCGTTCAGATTCTCGAGCCACTTGCGCAGCTCTTCGTTGGAGCTTTTTTCGGAGATGGCGCTGGCGGTGCGCGAATTTTTCAGCACTTCATCCTCGACAAAAATCGGGCAATCGAGCCGCAGCGCAAGGGCAAGCGCATCGCTCGGCCGCGAGTCCATCGACATGAGCTGCCCATCGCGTTCCATCCAAATAAGCGCGTAGAAGGTGTCGTCCTTCAGATCGGAGACCACCACTTTCTGCACGTGAACGTTGAGCCCTGTGAGGACGTTCTTGAGAAGATCGTGCGTCATCGGACGCGGAGTCTGCACTTTTTCGATTTCGAGCGCGATGGCGTTCGCTTCATACACGCCCACCCAGATCGGAAGCACTCCGCTGCCGGCAGTTTCTTTCAGCACGACGACAGGCATGTTTGTTACCGGGTCC
>DATNKB010000439.1:0-2791 GCA_035603595.1 Candidatus Dormiibacterota bacterium | reverse complement strand
ACCAGCAGGTTCCTTCGGCTTGTAATGCAGCGGTCACGTCGCGCGTTGTCGCGTCGGTTCCGAACGAGACGAGCACCTGATTCAACACCACTTCGTTCAGGATCTCGAAACCGCCCGCTTTCAATCCTTCTGCAAAGCGCGTTGCCATCCGGCAATTCCGCTCAACTAAGTCCGCAAGTCCATTACGTCCCAACGAGCGCAACGCCGCCCAAATCTCCACACCGCGAGCTCGCCGCGACAATTCTGGCGTAAATAGATTGGGATCGCGGTTCTCTCCTCGCACCAGATATGCTGCATTCGCTGACATCGCCGCCTTCAAATGCCGGTCCTCGCGCACAAATGCAATTCCGCTGTCATACGGCACGTTCAGCCATTTGTGTGCGTCAGTAGCCCATGAGTCCGCTTCTGCCAGACCCGCTACCAGATGCGCGCGACTAGGCGCGGCCGCTGCCCACAATCCGAATGCCGCATCCACGTGCACCCACGCCTTTGCCTGATGTGCCACTTTGCAAATCTCCCTCGCTGGATCGAACGCGCCAGAGTTTACGTTGCCTGCTTGTATGCAGACAATCGTGGGCCCATCAATTCGGGGCAGCAAATCCGCACGCATCCGTCCTTGCGAGTCAGTCGGCACGCGCACAATTCGGTTTCGGCCAAGCCCAAGCATGCCCAGCGCCTTCACCGCGCTGATATGAATTTCCTCGCCCCCGATCACTGTGATGTTCGGCGCGCCGATCAACCCATCCGCCTCGACGTCCCATCCTGCGCGCTCGAGTACGGCGTTTCTTGCCGCAGCCAGCGCGGTGAAATTCGCCATTGTAGCGCCGGTCACAAGACCGACTCCGCATTTTGGTGGCAATCCGAATAGTTCGAGAAGCCACCGCGCCGAAATCTCCTCCAAGGCTGAACTCGCCGGTGAAAGCACGTCGAGGCCCGCACACTGGTCCCATGCTCCCGCCAACCAGTTTGCCGCCAGAGTTGCAGGCAGCGCCCCTCCGGTAACGAATCCAAAATAACGCGGCCCAGCAGTCGCTACGGTCGCGGGCGATCCAATCTCGTCCAGCAACCGCAGCACTTCGGTTGGTTCAGCGCCATTCGCCGGAAGCGGTCCACCTAATTTCTGAAGCCGACCCACAGCTTCCACGGTCGGAAATACCCTCCGCGCCTCAAGTGTTTCAAGATAACGCGCTGCGCGTTCCGTCGTTTGTTCCATCAATTCTCGTATTTCTGTCCTCACTGCCTTCATCTCACCCTCTTATCCGCCCCAAAACAATCCCAAAGCCGCTAACATCCAGCCGCCGCCGGAGCCATCACCTGAATTGCGGCCGGCAGAACTTCGAATTCCGCTGGCGATTCGCCCAGCAGTTCGCCGTCTCCATGCACTTTCACCGCTCGATCTGCCCGCAACACAGCACGACGACAGCGAAAACGCTTCACCTCATCGAATCGCAGATCGCCCGTGGTCAGCACGATTGGAATCGCCTCCACAAGTCGAGTCCAGCCGATGTCTTCAACCAGCACGACGTCAAGCCACCCATCGTCCATCCTGGCGTCCGGCGCGATCCGCACACCTGATCCGTAACTGCTTGAATTCGCCACTGCTGCAAAAATCGCACGCTCCGTCCGACGCGTTCCGTCCAACTCCGCAACAAGCTCGAATGCGGGATCGCTAAAAAATGTTTTGAGCGCTCCCGCCAAATAGCGTGTAACGCCCGGCCAGCTCTTGAATCGCGTGTTCGCGAGGTGCGCCGCTTCAGCGTCAAGCCCCATGCCACCTGCTCCGATGAAATGAGCAGTGCGTCCGTCGCAGAACTGCACGCGAACTAGATCCACAGCCCGTGGAACCGAATGGCAGAAGGCCGCAGCGGCACTCACAGCATCTGCCGGAATCCCCAAGTCTCGCGCGATATCGTTGCCATTCCCAGCAGGAAAAAATCCCGCAATCGCACCGGTGCCGCGAATGCCCTCAACCACATGATGAAACGCTCCATCGCCCCCCAGCGCGACCACATAACGATAACCCTCCGCTGCAGCCTTTGAGGCTTTCTCGCGGATGTCTTCCGAGCTGTACGAGTGGACAAATTGGACGGACCTCGACTGTGCGGCAAGGTAGCTTGCAACCAGCGGTTCGGCAGCAAGCGCGCGTCCGCCGCCAGAAGCCGGATTGACAATAATCAACGTGTCCGAACGCACGGGATCAGCCACGAGAATAAGACGAATCGGACATGAGACAGAATTATTTAATATTCTTGTTCGACGTGGCGGGGCTGCCATCTCGAAAGTGCAGCAGAAGCCCTCGAGAGCTTGCGCTCCGAGCTTCGCCATTGTAGATTCGCGTGCTGCGGCTTTCCGGGCAACATGATAAGGAGAATTGCCATGGTACATTCAATCGCTCGACGAGAAAGCGCATTCACCTCCACCAAATGAACTCGCGGGCTTCTAGGTTCTCCTCAGCCCGCGGCTTGCGGGAATGCCGTTTGCTTGTCTCCCTGGTGTTAACCCTCGCTACGTTGGCCGTGGCCAGCACCGCTCGCGCGCAGATTTCTCCGGACTCGGACAAGCTTCTCCATCGCCTCTTCGCTTCGCCCGATTTCGAAGTGAAGAAGTTTGGCCCCGCACGATGGCTTGACGGCGGCGAGTTCTACACCACTCTCGAGCCTTCCGACAGCGTCAAGGAAAAGGGCGCGAAAGACATCGTTCGGTATGAAACCGCGACTGGCAAGCGCGAAGTCTTGATTTCCGCGATGAAGCTGGTTCCGCCGAATGAAAAATCAGCGCTAAAGATTGACGA
>DATNKB010000438.1:0-3765 GCA_035603595.1 Candidatus Dormiibacterota bacterium | reverse complement strand
GGCAATTTGAGACGATCCGCCAAATTGACAAGCGCCGCTTCATTTAATTGCTTGTCAACTTCCTGCGAATAGCTTTGCATGACGTAGACTTTGCCCTCCGGGGAAAGAAGTTCGTAGACATTCTTGCCGCGGTCGTAGACGTAGCGGTTTTGACGCTGCACACCGTTTTCGGTGTACGGCTGGCGCTTGCTCGAATGGATTTTTATTTCCAGCTCGGCGAGGAGGCGCGCGTCGAGCCCGTCGAAGGATTCGACCTTTCCGGGATTTTCGATCGCGTTGCGATCCATTATGAAATAGCGCGGGCCGTTGAGAACGATTGCGGCTACGTTCCATTCCTTTTTCAGTTTGGCAGTGTCGAGCGACGCCCATTTTTCTGCGGGGCAATCGTTCAAGCCCAGCGTGTTGTAAACGTCCGCAGTGGTAGAAAAGAAATGCTTCCTGACGACGAAAACTTCGCAGTAGCGGATGTTGCGAAGATGATCTCTTTCCCTCATGCCATTCGGGGCGGGGCCGGTCTGGGCGGACGCGGCTGCGGTATTGAAACTAAGAATCAAAACCGCAAGGCGGCAAAAGGTGCCGCACATTTTCTTTCCGTTCATCCAACCCTCTCCTGGGTAGGTTGCAACTCAGGGTGTGCGCTTAATGATGATGGCGGTTAGGTCGTCTTTCTGCTCGGTGCCGCCCGAAAACTCGACAACGGCGCGATACAGATAGGAAATGATTTCGGTTGGCGGTTTTTCTTTGGATGCGCGAATCTTTTCCTCCATTCGCTGGGCGCCAAACTGCTCGCCTTGCGCATTAGCCCACTCGTAGAATCCGTCGGTCGCGAGGACGAGCATATCGCCGTGCTCGAGGTCGAGGCACAGGGCCGGATCGGAATCGAAACTCGCCGATATTCCCAGCGGCAGGCCTTGCGCGTCCATTTTTTCGAAGCAATCGTGCTTCAGTAGATACAAAAACAAGGGCCCGTGTCCGGCCGAAAGCAATTCCACCCGCGGGCTGTTGGGGGTGCACACGGCTGCGACGAAGGTGACGAAGCGGCCTTCCTTTAAATCGGCAGCGAGGGCGGCGTTGACCTTTCCCATCGCCGGGAAGAGCCCATTGTCCGCGCTGAAGTTGGCTCTTGCATAAGCGCGGCAGACGGCTGCAAGCAGAGCAGGGCCGATTCCGTGGCCGGTGACGTCGGCCAGAGCCACCAGAACTTTTCCGCCGGAGAGAGGCTGCCAATCAAAGTAGTCGCCGCCGGTCTGATCGGCAGGCTGATTCCAGGCGGCGATCTCGAAACCTTCGATGACGGGCATCGAAGTGGGGAGCAAGGATTGTTGAATCGAGCGTGCTACTTCCAGGTCGTGTTCCAAGCGCTCCACTTGGCGTTTTGTTTCGGCCTCGCCGAGCGCGGCTTCTGCTTGTTTTTTGATTTCCCCTGCAACGGCGCCAGCAACAAATCCCGCTACCAGTAGCGTTATCGCGTAGACCGTCACGATCTTGACAGGCGCCATAACCGATTCAGCTGCGGATAGCGAAGGTCTCCACCCGACATATAGGGCGGCTGCGAGATAGCTTGCCGTCGCAACGATTCCCGAAAGCCGGCTGGCGGCCGGATTCAAATGCAGCGTGGAGAGAATGATAAAAACAAAAAACACGAGGATAGCGGGGTTCGCTAGCGGTTTATAAGCTTGCTCAATCGTATTGCCGGGAAAAAACGCGATGAAAAACGCGGGCAGAGACGTCTCCAAAATAATATTCGCAATCCAGACGGCGCGGGGCAGCGTCCGACCAGATTGAAGAGCGCGATTGACGGTGCGCAACATCAGCCATTCATACAAGACGACCATGGCCAGACATGCGCTTGTGATCATCCAGAGGTGAACGTTTCCGATGTTGTAGTAAAGAACGGTGCGGAAGGAGCGCACTACGAACACTAATCCGATCACCGAAAGCAAAATCAGAATACGGAGGCGCTCGCTCTTGAGACGGGCCAACTGGAAGGCGGTGGATCTGTCGCAGTATTCGTTCATCGTGCCGGAGGTGCACAGCATAGCTCTGACATGTTCAGATTGCTACAGCGTTCGCGATTGGCTCCGACTTCGCAAATGGCATGATTAGACCCAGGCATCCTTTCTCGCGCGCTGGTGTCTAAAGTATCTGTAGTTGCCCACGACTGCCGCTGCTGAGGTCATTGCACATGGCAAATGTCGCTTCGGGTCCCGCGAACAAAGTGATTCTCGGCAGTTTGGCCGCAAATTCCGCGGTACGATTTGGTCTCAAAGAAAATCTGTGCGAACTGTTCAAACGAGGTACCCGTGGCGCGATTCGCTCGGGCTTGCTCGTCGAATGGGAATCTCGCGGTGAGAACTTCAGGCGGAACCTTCGCGATGCGATCGTATCTCCCTTCTCGAATCCGGTTGCAAGCGGCACTTCTAAGGTGCCAGAAATCTGGTCGAAGCAGACTCTTCTGAAGCGCCTTCAGTCCCTTTCACTTTCTTATCACATTGTTTTGCTCGCGTTTGTTGTAGCCCCTTTTTTGCCGGAGTTAGTGGCGCCTTCAACGACGCATGCGAGAAACGGGCCTTGGGTTCATACGCCGCTCGTCGCTCCGTATGAACCCGGCTCAGCCGCAGCTGTCAAGACAGCCCCGCACGGCGGAGGCAGTGGAGGCGAGCGCGACGTGCTTTCGGCGACCAAAGGCCGCGCGCCAGTTTTCAGCCATATTCAATTGGCTCCGCCGTCCGTACGCCCTCCGGAAAGGGCCGCGCTGGTTGCTCCGCCTACTCTGATTGGTGACCCAGGACTGCACGTAAAAAGCCCGGATATGCCCAATTGGGGAAATCCTGTTTCGCAATTTACCAACGGTTCGAGCGGACCGGGACAAGGCGGAGGAATTGGCGACGGCTCGGGCGGGGGTATCGGCGACGGCGGCGATGGCCCGGGCTTGGGTCCAGGAAAGGGTGGCGGCACTGGCGGCGATGAATTTATGGCCGGCACCCACGGTAATGGCTTCCCGGTCTGCATCTACTGCCCGAACCCGCAGTACTCGGAAGAGGCCGTGAAGACGAAGTATCAGGGGGTAGTTACGCTGCTTGTGACGATCACGGCCGATGGCCGTGTAACCAACATTCGGATCGCAAAAGGCCTCGGAGTGGGGCTTGACGAAATGGCCGTCGCGGCTGTGCGCACTTGGAGATTCAAGCCTGCGCTTGGGCCCGACAATAAACCTGTGAGTATCACTGCACCGATCGAAGTTACCTTCCGCCTCTATTGAACCGCTTCCAAGAATTCTTCTGTGAAGGTCCGGTTGAATCGCGCTTCTGTGCGTGCTAGCGTCAGCGCCGCGTTTCAAAGTTGGTCTCGGATTTGACACAAGAACGAATCGCAACAAAACGTGGTGGCGCTGGGATCGATGTTCATCCTACGAACCCCGCTCCGCATCATGCGCGCGCGAATTTTGTAATCCATGCGGGGTTTGCGGCGACTGGAATCGTTACAGTGCTGTTGGGGCCGATTCTGCCGATTCTCATCAGCCGCTGGTCGCTGAGCGACGAACGGGCCGGGCTTTTCTTTACGACTCAATTTTGCGGGCAGCTTGCTGGCTGCCTTTCGACGGGCGTGCTGATTCCGCTGCGCGGGCGCGGCTACAGGCTTACGTTTGCGATTGGATTCGCATTCATCGCACTTGGCGTGGCGGCGCTCGGATTGGGAGATGCTCATGCCGGGCTTGCGGGAACGGCGTTGTACGGCTACGGACTCGGGCTGGCGTTGACGGGG
>DATNKB010000437.1:0-6763 GCA_035603595.1 Candidatus Dormiibacterota bacterium | reverse complement strand
CGTTTTTTATTCAGTGCTGGGACTGCCATTCGGGCGCCTCGCGGATTCAGTCAGCCGTCCGCGCTTGATTATCGTGGGAATGTTTACGTGGAGCCTGATGACGGGCGGTTGCGGCCTCATCAATTCTTACGCCCAGCTTTTCATCTTGCGCATGGGAGTCGGCGTCGGTGAGGCGACTCTTTCCCCCGCCGCCTATTCGATGATTTCAGATTCATTTCCTCCCGCGAAACGCTCGGTGCCCTTCAGCGTCTACACGATGGCCACTTACATAGGCGGTGGATTTGCTTTTTTGCTCGGCGGCCTGCTCCTCCGCTACTTCGGCAGCAGGCAGATGTTCGAGCTTCCTGTGCTCGGACTTGTCCGTCCATGGCAAGCCCTCTTCATTTTCCTCGGAATCTCCGGCATTCTCTTCATCCTCGCGCTGCTTACCCTTCGTGATCCCTCCCGCAAAGGCGCCCGAGTTTTCGCAAATGCCCAGGGAAAAATCAAAGTCGAACGAATCGCGCTACCGGCCGTATGGAAATACTTCGTTCAGAATAAGAAAGCGTTGCTTTCACTCAACGTGGGAATGGGACTTGCCGCGCTCGCCGCCTATGGAACCTCAGCCTGGGGAATCACGTTCCTCGTGCGTAACCATCACATGACGGCCTCGCATGCAGGCATCGTCTTCGGCATAGCGCAGATTTTCGCGGGCACCCTGGGAATGCTCACCGCAGGTAAAGCTGTAGCGTGGCTCGCAAAGCGCGGCTACCGGGACGCCTACATGCGCGTAGCAGTGTTTGCTGCAGCCGCGTGGCTCATCCCCGGAATCCTCTTCCCGCTCATGCCGCAGACGAGCGTCATGATCCCACTGCTCTACGTCGCGATTTTCTTCGGCTGCATGCCCACCTGCCTGATTCCCGCAGCGATTGTCGAACTCGTCCCCAACGCCATGCGCGGCCAGGCCACTGCATTTTACCTGCTGGTCGTAAATCTCATCGGACTCGGCATCGGCCCCACCGCCGTCGCCCTCGTCACAGACAAGGTCTTCCACTACGACGCCGCTGTGCGTTATTCCCTCACGATCGTTCCAGTAGCCGCCATCATCCTAGCCGAACTTTTCTTCGTAATGGGCCTGCGCTCCTACATCCCCACCCTGGCCCGCCTGCAAGTCTGGCTCAAAGAAAATCTTTAAGTAGCACAGGCGTTCCTGCCTGTGCCAGCAATTCACAACGGCGCACGTGACGAATTCTTGGTGGTCGCACTCTATCGTTCTTCTTGCGGATCATGTCGACGAAACCCATGCCGCCGTCCTGGCCCCGGTTGAGTCGGTAGGGGGCGGGTCTCAGGGCCGCCCGCGTACAAATTCAGCGCGCCCTCCCCTGCGCCCGTATGCCCACGTATCTCTGCTAGAATATTTGTTTCCGCAACACGCGGCGAACACATGATCACTCTCTTCGGACCACCCGAACCCACACTCCTCGAGCGCCTGAAAGATTCCGTCAGCAAGACGAAGACGGAGCTCTCGGCGAAAGTCGAGCAGATCCTTACAGGCGACCGTCCCGTCGACCCCGAGCTTCTGCGTCAGCTCGAGTCCGCATTGCTCAGCGCCGACATCGGCGTTCGCACCACAAAGGAAGTCCTCGCCGCGTTCCGCCAGCAGGTCAACGAGCACAAGCTAGTTGAAGCCAAAGACCTGAAGCGCGAGCTAAAAAATCAAATCTCGAAAATTCTCACATTCCCGCCCGTGGCCGCCGACGGGAACGGTAACTCCGCTTCTCCTCGCGTCCTGTTCGTCGTCGGCGTCAACGGCACCGGAAAGACCACCACCATCGGCAAGCTTTCCAATCGCTTGAAAAAAGGCGGCGCCAGCGTGATGCTCGTCGCTGCGGACACCTTCCGCGCCGCCGCGATCGAACAGCTCGAAGTCTGGGGCCGCCGCTCAGGCGTCGAAGTCATCAAACAAAAATCCGGCTCCGATCCTTCCGCCGTAATCTTCGACGCGCTCTCAGCCGCCACTGCGCGCAAAATCGACGCCGTGATCGTCGACACCGCCGGCCGCCTCCACACCAAATCCAATCTCATGGCCGAGCTCGAAAAAATGAAGCGCACGGCCGCGAAAATCGTCCCCGGCGCGCCCCACGACGTTCTCCTCGTCCTCGACGCCACCACCGGCCAGAACGGCCTGAACCAGGCCCGAGAATTCTGGAGCCACTCCGGCGTCACAGGAATAGTGCTCACCAAACTCGACGGCACCGCAAAGGGCGGTATCGTCGTCGCAATCGCCCACGAACTGAATCTCCCAATCCGTTTCGTCGGCACCGGCGAACAAATCGACGACCTAGTGCCTTTCGACCCACAAACCTATGTCAACTCCCTCTTCGACTAAGCCGATCCTCAACGACACTTATTGGCTATCCCATGCGCTTGAACTCGCTCGCGAAGGCATGGCTCTCGCTCATCCGAATCCGCGCGTAGGAGCTGTTATCGTCCAAGACGGTGTCGCGGTTGGTCAGGGATTTCACGAGTACGACGAGTTCGATCACGCCGAAATCGTCGCGCTGAAAAAAGCGGGGGCGAGAGCGCGGGGCGCGACTCTTTACGTAAGCCTGGAGCCCTGCTGCACCACGGGCCGCACCGGACCTTGCACAAAAGCGATCATCGAAGCCGGCATCAAAAAGGTATACACCGTGATGCCAGACCCCAATCCCGCGGTTTCCGGTCGAGGGTTTGCGAAATTGAAACGCGCTGGGGTCGACGTGCAAATCTTAGAACAGTCTCTGGCGTATGCGAAGGAAACTAACGAAGATTTCGCCAAATGGATTCGCACCAGACTGCCGTTTGTCACCCTGAAGACTGCGCTCACTCTCGACGGCCAAATCGCCGCACGATCCGGCAGCACCACATGGATAACAAGCAAGGCCTCGCGAGAGGCGGTCCAACGCCTGCGTCACGAAGCCGACGCGCTCCTCACCGGCATCGGCACTGTCCTCACCGACAATCCTCGTATGACCGACCGCACCGGCGAGCCTCGGCGCCAAAAACTGCTTCGCGCGGTTGTCGATTCACAGCTGCGCCTGCCGCTCAAATCGAAGCTCGTGAAATCCGCGGACGGCGACATCGCAGTTTTCACCTTGCAGCCTCTCGATTCGCCGAACGCTCTCGCACTGCAACAAGCCGGCGTCGCGGTCGTCCGCGTTCCGGCCAAACGCGGCCACGTTGACCTGCACGCAGTCCTGCGCGACCTCGGCAAGCACCAAATCCTCAACGTCCTGCTGGAAGCAGGCCCAGGGCTGAATGGCGCCGCTCTCGAAGCCGGCATTGTGGATAAAATGATTCTCTTCTATGCTCCGAAAATAATGGGAACCGGCGGCGTGCCGATGGCGAGCATTCCGTCGAAGTGGTTTCCAAAATCGCCGGCGCTCACGAATATCACTGTGAATCGCTACGGCCCTGATTTCTGCGTCCAAGGATACTTTCACGATGTTTACGGGAATCACCGAGCACGTCGGAAAAATTGAAGAGTTTCAGCACGACGAAAAGGGCGGCCGCCTACGCATCAGCCTCGAAGGTGCTCCGGCCATTGCAGCCGAAATGAAACTCGGCGACAGCATCGCAGTCAACGGATGCTGCCTCACCGTCGTCGAATTCGACGCCAACTCTTTCGCAGCCGATCTCTCAGGCGAAACTCTCCGCCGCACCGCCTTCGGCGAAAAAAAATCAGGCCAGCCCGCAAATCTCGAACGCCCACTCGCCGCCACCGCCCGCCTCGGCGGCCATTTCGTGCAGGGCCACGTTGACGGAATCGGCCGCGTCACCCGCCTCACACCCGAAGGCGACAACTGGTGGCTCTCCGTCCGCGTCCCGCAGGATCTGCGCCGCTACGTCACCGAAAAAGGCTCCATCGCCATAGACGGCATCAGCCTCACCGTCGCCCGCTGGCACGCGCATGACGGCGTCGCCGACATTGCCGTCATCCCCTTCACGCATCAGCACACCAACGTCCACGCAATGACGCCCAACGACGCCGTCAACATCGAAGTCGACATCCTCGCAAAATATGTCGAGAGCCTCATCGCGTCGCAAAAAGCCCGCGCCACATCGCACCTCACCGTAGCCGAACTAATCGAAGAAGGTTTCTGATGCCCGTCGAAAAATCCGCGTCGTACGACGTCGCGGTCATCGGCGCCGGCGTCTTCGGTTCCTGGATCGCCTATTGCCTCCGAAAAGCCGGCGCCTCCGTAATCCTTCTCGACGCCTACGGCCCCGCCCACGCCCGCGCCAGTTCCGGCGGCGAATCCCGCATCATCCGCATGGGCTACGGCCCCGACGAAATTTATACTCGCTGGTCCATCCGCGCGCTTCCCCTCTGGCAGGAACTTTTCGCCGAAGCCGGCCGCCCCGAACTTTTCCAACGCACCGGCGTCCTCTGGATCGCCGACGAATCCGCGCGCGAATCCTACGCCCGCGACACCATCGCCACGCTCACCCGCCTCCGCGTCCCATTCGAAAAATTATCCAACGCCAATCTCCGCCATCGCTACCCGCAAATCGCAATAGACGACACCTCCTACGGAATCCTCGAACCCTCCAGCGGCGTCTTGATAGCCCGCCGCGCCGTCCAATGCGTAGTCGACCAAGCCCAAAAAATCGGCGTCACCTACCAAATCGCCGCCGCTCAACCTCCCGAGCCAGCAACCGCGCTTCGCGGCAAGCTCCACGAACTCGCAACCACCACCGTCGCTGCCGAAAAAATCTCAGCTTCTAAATTCATCTTCGCCTGCGGCCCCTGGCTCCCAAAACTTTTCCCCACCCTCCTAGCCAATCGCATCTTCACCTCCCGCCAGGAAATTTTCTTCTTCGGCGTTCCGCCCGGCGATCAACGCTTCCAGCCCCCCGCGCTCCCCACCTGGCTCATCCTTCGCGACGAATTTTACGGCATGCCCGACCTCGAATCCCGCGGCTTCAAAGTTGCCAACGATCGCCACGGCCCCGCCGTCGATCCCGACACGCAATCCCGCATCGCCACCCCCGAAGCTCTCGCCGCCGCGCGCGAATTTCTCGCCCGCCGCTTCCCCGCGCTCACAAATTCACCGGTAGTCGAAACGCGCGTCTGCCAATACGAAAACACCTCGAACGGAGATTTTCTGATCGATCAGCACCCCGACTTCGAAAATGTCTGGCTGGTCGGCGGCGGTTCAGGTCACGGTTTCAAACACGGTCCATCGGTGGGCGAATACGTCACAACGCGAATCCTGCAATCTGGGGTAACCAGCGCGGCGGCATCGAGTCTCACGCCCGCAGCCGAACAACTCGAGCGCCGCTTCTCGCTCGCCACAAAAGACTCAGCACAGCACCGCGCAGTTTTCTAAGCCCTTGTAAGCTTTCTATCTTTTCCTAATCAGCGGAAACCGGCCGCGCCCGCATCTCCGCAGCCTCACGCGCCTTCGCACGCGCCCCGCGCGAATACAACACCACCCCCAGCAGCACGGCAAATCCCGTCGCCCCCACAAGTTTCATTTCAAATTGAATTTTGCTCGCGCTGTCTCCCGGCGGAATCAACGACAACAAAATCCCCGCAAACGCAATCGTAAATCCCAGCCCACCCGCAATCCATACGCCGAGTCTTCCTCCGGGAATCAGCACCGCACCCGGCACATTCTCGCGGTCTGCTGAATAGGAAAGCCGTATCGCCGCGCCGTACATGTAAAGGAACGGAATGAAATAAAGTATGTTCGTCGCAGACACCAGCACCTGATAGGCGCCCACCGTCGTCTCATTAACCTGGCACAGCAGCAAAATCAAGCCCGAGATCGTCGCTTGCACCAGAATCGAAACGTAAGGCGTTTGCCATGTTGGATGAATTTTTCCGAACGCTCGGGGTAAATAGCGATCCAGTCCAATTACAAACGGCACTCGCGCGATTCCCGCCACCGTCGATCCCACGCCGCCCGCGTTTCCCACCGTCACGAGCATCGCCGCAATCATTCCGAGCGCGCTAATCTTCAGCGCTCCCGACGCGATCGTCAGAGCCTGAAACACGCCGCTCTTCGGGTCCACCTCCACGCTGCTCATCAACGAGAGCACCGCAACGGTCCCCGCGATGTACGCCACGGCGATCACAATTCCCGACCCCAAAATTGCACGCGGAAACGTTTTTCGAGGCTCGCGCACTTCTTCGCTCATTGACGACACAAGCTCCATCCCCGCGAACGCAAACGCAATCTGCGGCCAGAAATTCACCGTCGCCCAATCCCAGTGTGGCCGGATATTGCTCCATGTGAAATGCGTCACCGATCCCTGACGGTGCCACACAAACGCCGCCACAAAAATTAGGATCGTCAGCGGTAGAAACGTCGACACGCCTCCCACGTTCTGCAGCCACTTGCCGATCCGCAGCCCGATAATGTTCATGAATACCGCTACGAATAGCAGGATGAAGGATCCAATCAGCAAAAACGTGCGGTTCTGTGCCAGCGGCGCGTAGCCGATTCCCCCGATGTATGCCGCCATCGACGCGCTCGCAAAGAGCAGCGCCGGAAAATAGAAAAGCGTGTACACCCAATAAGTCCACCCGGCCACGAATCCGTGAAATTCGCCGAACGCCGTTTTCGACCACGCATACAGCCCGCCTTCTTCCGGAAATCGCGTGGAAAGCTCCACTATCACCAGCGACGTTGGAATAAAGAAAAATACCGCTGCAAGAATCCACAGCATCACCGAAGAAGTCCCGTTGTGCGCCGCCGACGCAATCCAGCGCGGTCCCAGCACGGTTGCGATGTTG
>DATNKB010000436.1:0-5771 GCA_035603595.1 Candidatus Dormiibacterota bacterium | reverse complement strand
AGACATGTAGGCGATCGTGCCCATGGCGGTGCCGGGGCTGGTGAGCAAGGCTTCGGTCGGTTCGGTGGGGAGCGCGGAGGCGCTTAGATTCGCATCGTCGGAGGAAAGTTTGGCGAGGCCGAAATCGAGGATTTTGGCGTGGCCGCGATCGGTGACGAAAATGTTAGCGGGCTTGATGTCGCGATGAATGATTCCTTTAGCGTGGGCGGCGTCGAGAGCATCGGCGATTTCAGCGGCGAGTTCGAGGAGTTGCTCGAGAGGGATGGGCTTGCCGTCGATGCGATGCTTCAGAGTGCGGCCGTCGAGAAATTCCATGGCGATGAATTGGCGGCCATCTTGTTCGCCGATGTCGTGGACGGTACAGATGTTCGGATGATTCAGCGCAGAAGCGGCCTGCGCTTCGCGCTCGAAGCGGCTGAGGGATTGCGGGTCTTTAGAAATCTCATCAGGCAGAAACTTCAAGGCGACAAAGCGGTGCAGCTTTACGTCCTCGGCCTTGTAGACGACGCCCATCCCACCGCCGCCGAGCTTCTCTTCGATGTGATAGTGCGCAATAGTTTGGCCGATCAGCGAGTCGGTGGCTGGCACGGTGGGGCACATCTTAGGTTGTGCTCTGAGGCAAGTCAACGAAGGCGAACATTTGCCTGCCAGGTTTGGCACAACATGAGACGCGAAGAATCAGAGACACCGGATAGGTGTCGAGAACAGGGATTATCACTAGCTATCTCAGCTTGAGATACGTGGTGATAAGAGGATTTCTCGACACTTGATTCGGTCGGCGGCGTCTTCGTGCTCTGTGGTGAAAGCGGCTCCAACTTTGTTTCGCTTCCGGTTGACGACGTGTATCTGAAGGAAAAAGAAAAGCTGGAAGCGGCGAACGACGATCTGGGTCTCTCGCTGCTCTTCGCCGCCAAGAAAGTCTTGCTGGTGCGCAGCGGCACGCGTGTAAAAGTACTAAAGGCGTTCTCCCTGGTTTCCTGCTGGGAGGTGCGCATCGTCGAAGGCGAATTCACCGGCGAAACTGCGCTGGCTCCATGCAAATGCCTAGGCCAAGCGGAGGTTGAAGGAACTTAGTTTGAGATGTCCGAACTCTTCACACACTGCCCTTCGTTCCTGAGGACGAGCAGGATTCGACACCGGAAACTCTAGGCGGCATCCTTCGTCGGATACCGCCCGAGCGGTATCGGCGTTCCAGCCTTAAGGAGTGCCCGGGAAGATCCCGCCGACGCAGACGCTGTAGTACAAACCAGCGGGCGCATATGCTTGCAGGTTGGGCAGCGCAAAATTGACCATGCCGTCCCCTCCAAACGTAGTACCGAGCACCGCGAAAAGCTCAGTGTTCGTACTTATTGGTAGTAGTGATCCATCCGCTGGATGAACGGAACCACCCGTTGCCGGATATGCGGTCAGGATAATTTGACCGATGGTACAGTTCTCCGAGCCATTGGCTCCGAAGGCTCGCTGCGGAGGGGCGCTGGTTGCGGGTCCGAGAATCGCTGCGAGCGCGACGAGTTTCGGGTCTTCCGTGCTTGATCCTGGAGGGCCTGTTGGTCCGGCGGGGCCCGTTGGACCTGTGGGCCCTTGCGGACCGACGGCGCCTGTTGCGCCCGGAGTTCCTGGAGTGCCTGGAGGTCCAGTCGCGCCCGTTGCTCCGCCTGTTCCTGCAGGGCCTGCTGGTCCGGTGGCACCCACCGGCCCTGCCACACCTTGCGGGCCGGGCGCTCCCGGAACACCTGCGGGACCAATCGGGCCTGTTGCTCCTGCAGTTCCTTGAGGCCCCGGAGGTCCGACGGAACCTGGAGGTCCAGTGGCACCTGCTGGACCTGCAACGCCCGCGGGTCCCGGCAAACCTTGCGGACCTGTGGTTCCTGGTATTCCTGGAAATCCCATCAATCCTTGAGGCCCTTGCCCACCGGCAGGACCTTGCGGACCTGCTGGCCCTTGCGCACCGGTGGCACCCAAGGTGAGATCGAACCATCCATTCAAAAAGGTTTTGTGTTCGACGGTGAGCAGGAATTCTCCAAAGGTGACACCTGCCGGGAGCTCGGCCACAACCGTAGTGGCTGAGGAACTAAGCACATGGAGCGGCGTTCCAGCGAGCTGGACGGTCGGAGCGGACGGCGGTCCAAATAGGTTTTCATCTAGATGCTGGCCCGTAATCGTGATTTGCGCGGGACTCGTAGCGAAATTCGGAACGACGGTCTCTATGCTTGGAATTCCCAAAGCCTGCGCATTGGCGCCGGGAGAACCAATCATTAATACACACAGTAGTGCCACTGCGAACAGTGTGAAACTTTTGCTGGACATACTCACCTCACAAGTTGAATTCGAAACTTACTTGCCCGATGCCTTCGAACAGCAGCTACGGTTTCATGTACGTTAGCGTCTTTTTTTTCGGTGTGTGCGCTGCCGGGTCTGTTCCCGTTATCGGTACCGTCTCCGTCGCTCTGGACAAGGCCGCACTGGCGTCCGACGCGCAGTTGCCGGAGCGGATTGTTTGTACGTTGAGGAAGGTGTCCGACGAAGTAAAGCTCGAGGGAACGCTGCGGATTCCGAACTCCGCATCGTTGATCGTGTTATGAGAGACGGTTTCGGCCTGACAACCGAAATCGATGCCGACGAGAGTCTCGGTGATGGTATTCGAATTCGCAGTGGCCCCGGGCGCGAGTTCAATTGCATCAGTCGTATTCAGGATTGTGTTATTCGTGTAGGTTGCCCCGTTGAAATCCAGTATCGCGGTGCCCCAGTTTACGAGCACGTTGTCCGAGACGATGACAGAAGGAACTTGAACCGTGATGCCCTGGCCCGGCTGAAAGAGATCGGCGTCTGGACCGATAATTGTATTATTGGTGATAGTGCCACCCGAGAGAACGGCGATGCCAAACACAAAGAAGACAGCGCTGGTGCCGCTAGTGCCGTTTACGCTATTTGCTTTGACAGTGGCGGTGATGTTTCCATCGATAAAAATTCCAACATTGTCGAAATCGCGGACGCTGCAACCTTGAATTGTCACTGACTCGCTGGCGGCATTTGCGTTCAAGGCCCAGATTCCCACGCCGAGGCCTTCTGACTGTGAATGGGATGAGTCAAATTGATTGCGAGTGGTAACCTGCTTTATAACGCCTGAGGAGCCGCTGGCATAGAGAACTCCGGCCATTTCTGCTGAACCGTCCAAACCGTTGAGAGCGCCATCGATGGTGATGTTGGTGATGTTCACGGGACCGGCAGTCACCAATACCTGTGCAGCTACTGCTGCGCCATTCAGGTCTGCTGCGTTTATGGACAAACCCCCGGCAGGCACGGTAATGACGACTTGGCCCGAGTCTCCGTCGGCGATGCCCTCCAGGGTTAGCGGTTGTGAGATGGTGACTTGTTCGGGGTAGGTTCCTGAGCACACCATCACCGTTGATCCGGCCGGCACGGCGGCGACGGCGGCCGAAATCGTAGAAAAGCTCGGAAGCTTTGGCTTGCAGGTGCCGACCGCGATGTTGCCGGCGAGAACGGAACCGGCGCTAAAAAGGAATGCTAGAGTGAGCAAGAACGACGAGCGGAAACGCGACATATTTTAACTCCTCCTATTTTTCAGCGTGAATCCTGATTGGCCCATGAAACCCGAGTACGCCCGTACACAATTCGGGGCCAGTTCTGGCTACTGGCAAGCGCCGGTGCAATCGACCAAGTAGCCGCGCAGCGTCACCTCCTCGAAGGCCAGCGTCGAGTTCCCGCTACTGGTTTGAAGGTCGAGGCAAGAATTGCCTAGGGTGTTGCGGTGTTAATCGTCTTGATTATATGAAAGTCTGATAACGGTACCTTAGTTAAAGCCTTAATTGGTTCGAGCTTCTTTCCCTTTTTCAAATGCATCGTGGTTTTCTTGGCTGACATGCGATTTCCTCCTAAAGGCTTGGATCACCGTGGCACTCCAACGATTCTCTCAACTCGGACGGATCCCCAGACAACTCATTCGGTAACCATGAGCGACAACTTCAGGATTGGGGCATTAGTACCGCTTGCTTGCGTTCCTTGAACTGGGCACATACGTCCTCCGTTGCAGAGAAGGCTGGAATCCTAGCTGCGCTTATGCTAATTACAAGTAGCCTAAAAGCACCGTATCCCGCCGTACACGGTCTAGCGAAGGTACCTTCATGCCCCTGCGGTGGCGCACCATGAAACCGAATGACGTCGCGAGATGCGCCGAAATAATTGCTACCCACCCCGTCGTCGGCCCGCGATATGGGTCCGCGATCAAGGACTTGCCCCGCTCCTGGCTTCGCTTGCTCGGCTCGGTGTCCATGACCACCGCCGTTTTTGAAGACGTCGAAAAAGGCCGCGTCACTCTTGCTGGTGTCGGTGTGGCGGTGTCCGTGCGCGACGAATTCATTCGCGAGTTGAAGTCGCCGCCACAATTCTGGTTCGGCCCAGAACTTGCCAAACGCGCCCTCCGCGCAGATTCCCCCGTGCTCTCTGATCGAGAAGTTCGCGAAGCCAATTCCGGCGAAGGACTCAACGAGCTCGTCTGGGAAGCGCTTCCTCGGCCGGGTTTTGCGGAATGTAGCGAGATGTATCACCTGATGGGACGCGCCTATATCGAGGCACTTCGCGGGTTTCGTTTGAAGGAAATGATCACTGCGCAAGCCGAGAGCCCGCAGCGCCTGCAGTGGGCCATCGATGCCGGCGGGCTGTGCTGGGATCCCAAAGCCGCGCGCTATATGAAATCAATCAAGAAAGGAAACGGGGAATTTGCCCGCTCTCCCCATATCGTCGGCATCACGCGGGAGCTCGAGCGTGGCCGGCCGGGCTCTTGGGTTGGCACACTGTTTGACTACCAACCGCCCCTTCTTTACTTAAGAGCGAGCGAACAGCGCATGTTGATGCGCTGCATGTCCAATAATACGGGAACCAATTCGGCTCTGGCCCAGGATCTGAACGTCTCTTTACCGACCGTAAAAAACATGTGGGTCTCCATTTACGAGAGCGTCGCCGCACGCATACCGGAATGGATAGCCGAAGATTCCCAATCCGCCGCCGATAGCAAACGCGGCAAGGAAAAAAGGCGTCGCCTCCTCGCCTATCTTCAGGACCACCCAGAGGAACTTCGTCCCGTATTGCGCCGTTCCACCGGCCAAGAGCTGCGCCAATCTCCGTCCACTTTGCGTCCCTGAATTTGCAGACGAATACCCCTACGCTTTCACGGAGATGCCAAGTTTTCGGGTGGCCAAGTCTTCGGTTACGAAATCAAAATGCGACCTCTCCCGTTCAATCAACCGGGCGAATACGTTTTTCATTTTCGCGGGATACTCGATGAGGACATGTCGCTGTTACTCTAACCTTACCCTCCGCATTAGCAACGTGGACTCTAAGATGCCCAAGTCAAACTATTCCCAGTGCTTGAAGGCGACCGGCCGGACCTGACGTAGACATCCGCAAGGTGGGCATCGCTCATTTCAACGTGGCGGCAGTAACCATCTCGCTTCTAGTCTTCGGCGGGGCTGCGCGGCAACCTCCAAAGAAAACCATTGCGAGAATTGAAATGACCGCGAGTAAAGTGGACTTTGCCGAACGGCGTTGCTGTTGTTGCATTTATAATGGCAATCTAGCACACAAGCAATCGCGAGTGCACTCCCGAGGATAGGTGTCGATAACATCTCTAACGAAGTCGGCTCCGTCAAGAACGTTTTGTCTTAGTTTTTTATTTTTCTGAGCACACCTGTCTGTCTGCGCAGCAGCGTTTGGTCGATTTGCTCTCGCGATTTCTGCTTCTTTCCGTTTCACGT
>DATNKB010000435.1:0-4310 GCA_035603595.1 Candidatus Dormiibacterota bacterium | reverse complement strand
GGTTCGCCGGCACACGACGATTTCTAATGCTGCGTTTCCGGTAGGCCACGTGAATCACAACCACGCGGCTTACCGGAAGGCGATGGCGTTCGGTAAAGCATACGGTTCAAGCCGCGACTGAAAGCCACCATTGGCTTGATTCCTCTCCACCAGTCCTGAAGTCGGCGCGGCTGTCAAGTCCCCTCCCCAGGAAACAACCCAGGATGCCGGTGAGCTGCTTAAGAATTAAGACGCCGCGTTAGAGCTGCGGCTCGAGTCGCGCACGGGCCAACATCGGCCGGCAGGTGCCGGAATCTCATAGCTCACATCCCACTCTGGTCGGCCTCGGCCGGAATTGACCCGTGGCCGCTCCAACAGCCGTTACGTCACTCTGGTTTTCGACTATCCGACTCCTCGATCTCTTGCCGAAAATTCCTGAGTGCATCTTTCCCGACACGCCCTTTGCATCGGGTTCAATTTCTAAGAATGTTGTAACGCTATGCCGAGATCGAGCACTACTAACCAGACAATTTAGTGCACTTATGAGTTAAGTATGGGGGCACGCGGTAAACTCCAACGCAGGAAAGCCTTGTCCTTTCGGAACAATAAACGCCAAGTCAAAGACCGCATAGGGTGATCGCTCCTGAAACAAAAACAACTCAACCGCAAACCTCCGAGGAGGCAACATGAAATTCAAAACGTTGGCATTGTTTAGCGCGATGACCTTGTTCGTTGCGCTTGGGATTTCAGATCAAACCTTTGCTCAGAAACTACCAGACAAGATCATCACGTTCGATGTTCCGGGTGCGGGCACACGGTCCAGCCAAGGCACAGTTCCTATGAGCATCAACCCGGCTGGGACGATCACCGGGTACTACGTTGACGCGGGCTCCATATTTCACGGCTTCGTGCGCGATAAAGATGGAATCATCACTTCGTTCGACGCGGGCCCTAACTTTACAATTCCTACGAGCATCAACCCGAAGGGGACGATCACGGGAAGCTACCAAGACGCGAGCCGCGTGACGCACGGCTTCGTGCGCGATAAAGACGGAACCATCACTACGTTCGACGTACCGGGCGCAGGCTCTAACGGAACCTTTCCTGCAAGTATCAATCCGAGTGGCGAGATCACAGGAATCTGGACTACCGGTGTGTTCCACGGTACTGTGCTCCACGGCTTCCTGCGTGATGCGGATGGGATCATTACTGAATTTGACCTTCCGGACGCGGGCTTCAACCTCACCGCTCCTACAGGAATCAACCCGAGCGTCGAGATCACGGGACGCTGCAGAGACGCGCGCTTCATGTTTCGCGGCTTCGTGCGAACTGCCGACGGAACATTCACTACGTTCAATGCTCCGGGCGCCGGCTTCAACGGTACCTCCGCTGCAAGTATCAACCCAGCGGGGACAATCACGGGAGACTACCAGGACGAGAACTTCAGGGGCCACGGCTTCGTGCGTAATAAAGACGGAATCATCACTTCGTTCGACGCGGGCCCTAACTTTACCACTCCTATAAGCATCAACCCGAGCGGCGAAATTGCTGGATACTACTTTGATGTCAACTTCAGGGGCCACGGCTTCGTGCGCGATAAAGACGGAGCCATCAGTTCGTTCGACGTACTAGGCGCGGGCTCTAACGGAACCTTTCCTGCAAGCATCAACCCGAGGGGCGAGATCACGGGATCCTACTCTGACGCTAGCAACATAAGTCATGGCTTCCTGCGGGAACCCTGATATAGATGTCGAGAACAGCGATTATCACCAGCTATCTCAGTGTGAGATCGGTGGTGCGAAGAGACTCACTTGGCGACATTCGCAAACATCGAGATATTCGGCACCAGTTCCCCTGCAGCCTCACGTTCGTAGCTCAGGTCCTACTCCAGCCGGCTTCGGCCGGAATTGACCTGGGGCCCTCCACCCTTCCGGCGGCACTCAACCATCGCACGGCCGCGCGCTGAAAACACCTCTGTGTCGGCCAAGCTGCGGCTAATGGTACATTCTGCAGTGCGCGGCACGATCGGGATGCCCGCTGCCGCGATTTCCGGAGGCGTCCATGCGAGCATCTATGCTCTATCGAATCGCCGCTGTTCTTCTGCTGCTTTTCGCGGCAGGACACACGCTCGGCTTTCGCCAGTCGGATCCCACTTGGGGAGTTGATGCGCTTCTTGCGTCAATGCGGTCAATTCACTTTGATGTGCAGGGATTCAACCGCTCCTATTGGGACCTCTTTGAGGCTGCCGGATTCTCTGTCGGCGTGTTTTATCTGTTCGCGGCGATTTTGGCCTGGCAGCTAGGCGGCCTTCCGGCAGCAAGCTTGGCCCTCATGCGCGGCACTCTGTGGGCGTTCGCTGTTTGCTTTGCGGCTATCACGGTTGTGAGCTGGAGATATCTCTTTATCTTACCCATCGCCTTCTCAATCGTGATCACAGTCTGTTTGGCCGCGGCGGCATGGCTTTCAGCGAAGCAGGTCACGATCGCTCCGTCGCGATAAAACGACGGCAGATTCAACCCGCGTCCCCTATCAAACCGCGATATGGATTGAAATCAAGCGAGTTTCCGTGCTACCGTGACCACGGAGCTATGAAGACTAGCCACAGGACGCGCAGGGCGACCTCAAAGAGGCCCAGCGAGAGCTCAATGAGAATAGACCCCGAGCCTCGCCTGACGAATCGATTCGCGCGCGCAAGGAAGAGACCCGCAAGAGCGAGCTACAGAACGAGATTCAGGACGTGCTTTTATGTTTTTCGGTCATCCCGAGCGAAGTCGAGGGATCTCTCTTCAGCTGGTCACACCCCTGGGTTTTTAATCTACGGTTCCGCGATTAAAACTTCTTCTAAACCCCCTAAAATCAATGCTATATAATTTTCTAATAGGCGGTAAACGATACCCTGAGGCCAACGCCCACAGGTCCGTTGCAGCTGCGGTTCGGATAGGATAACGCGTGCCAATCGAACGCGAACAGCTCGAAGCCGATGTCCTCATCATCGGCGCAGGCCCCGGAGGCCTCGCGTGCGCCCTGCACCTTGCCAACCTGATTGAAAAGCACACCGCGTCGAGCAAGACTCCCGCGCTCTCCACCGAAAATATCTACGTGCTCGAGAAGGCCCGTGAGCTGGGCGCGCATCAGCTCTCCGGCGCGATCATGGATCCTCGCGGCATCGCCGAACTGGTACCCGATTTCCTGAAGTCCGCGCCGCTCGATACGCCCGTCACAGGCGACGCGGCCTACTACTTCACCGAATCCAGCGCACACAAGCTGCCGATCACGCCTCCGCCTCTCGCCAACCATGGAAACTACATTGTATCGCTCAACAAGATCGTGAAATGGCTCGGCGGCCTCGTTGAAAAAAAAGGCGTGAACGTCTTCACTCAATTCGCCGGCAGGGAACTGCTCTACGACAAAAATGGAATCGCCGGCGTCCTCACCGAAGACAAAGGCGTAGATAAGTTCGGGAAGCCGAAGGACAACTTCACGCCGGGTTACGAACTTCGCGCCAAAGTCACCGTGCTCGCCGAAGGCCCGCGCGGTTCATTGACCAAAGAACTCGTCAACCGGTTGAAGCTCGACGGGCTCAACCCGCAAGTCTACGGCATCGGAATCAAGGAACTCTGGGATGTGCAGCCGGGACGGATCGACACCGGATACGTGGCGCACACTCTCGGCTGGCCGCTCAGCTCTGATCTGTATGGCGGCGGCTGGATTTACGGCATGCAGAATAATCGCGTGTCGCTCGGTATGGTTGTCGCGCTCGAGTATCACGATCCGCTCTTCGATCCGCACGCCGCATTTCAGAAATTCAAGACGCATCCGTACGTTAAGAAAATTCTCGAAGGCGGCAAGCTCGTCCGCTACGGCGCAAAGACGGTTCCTTACGGCGGCTGGTATTCGATGCCAAAAAGTTTCATCGATGGCGGCCTGATCATCGGGGATTCCGCCAGCCTGCTGAATTCGCAGCGCCTCAAAGGCATTCACACTGCGATCAAGAGCGGCATGCTCGCCGCGGAAACAATCTATGAAGCGCTCTGCGCCGGCGATACCTCGGCCGCAAAACTCGCGGCCTACCAGCAAAAGCTCGATGAGAGCTGGGTCAAAAAGGAATTGTGGGCTGTGCGCAATTTCCACCAGGCGTTTCACAACGGCCTGTATCCTGGCTTGGTGCAGGCGGGACTGCAGTTCGTCAGCGGCGGACGCGGCCTCGTCGATCCAATGCATTCCGAGGCCGGTTACAAGGAATACCACAAGCTAAATCGCGATCGCACGCTAGTCGATCAATCGACGCGGTACAAAGGCGACGGCAAAATCACCTTCGATCGCCTAACGGA
>DATNKB010000434.1:0-6210 GCA_035603595.1 Candidatus Dormiibacterota bacterium | reverse complement strand
ACGCCGGTGTCGAGTTGCGCGATCTGAATGCCGCGAGCGGTTTCCGAGCAAACATAGTCGTAGTGCGAAGTTTCGCCGCGCAGGACGCAGCCGATGCAGATGATCGAATCGACTCGTCCTGTGGCTGCGAGTTTTTTTGCGGCGAGCGCAATTTCGAGCGAGCCGGGGACGTGGACGATTTCGATTTGTTTTTCGTCGGCGCCGGCTTGTTCGAGCGCTTCGAGCGCGCCGGCGAGGAGCCGGTCGGTGATGAAATTATTGAACCGGCTGACGACGATTCCGATGCGCAGGCCCGCTGCGCTTAACTGCCCCCGAGTCACTTGTGGTTTCAGCGTCATCGTCGTTTATCTCGTATGTTCCTCATCGGCGTCATCAGCGTCAGCGTCCCTGGAATTTTGCCGGCCGCTTTTCGAGGAAGGCGCGGGTGCCTTCGCGCATGTCTTCGGTGGAGCAGCAGACGCCGAAGAGCGTTGCTTCGAGAAACAGGCCTTCTTCGAGCGTCATGTCCATGCCGTGCTCGATCGCTTCCATCGCGTATTTCACGGCGAGCGGCGCGTTGGCGATGATTTTCTTTGCAATGGCTTCGGCGGTGGGCAGAAGGTCGGCTGGCTCCACGACGCGATTCACCAGGCCGATTCGCAGCGCTTCGTCAGCTGAAATCATTTCGCCGGTGAGAATCAGTTCGTGCGCGACGCCTTTGCCGCAGAGTCGCGACAGGCGCTGCGAGCCGCCGAAACCGGGCAGCAGGCCGAGTTTTGTTTCCGGCTGGCCGATTTTTGCATTCTTGCTCGCGATGCGCATCGTGCAGCCGAGCGCGAATTCGCAGCCACCGCCGAGCGCGAAGCCGTTGATTGCTGCAATGGAAGGCTTGCCCATGGTTTCGAGGCGATGGAGCACGCGATTGCCGAAGACGGAGAATTCTTTACCTGTCACCGGAGTGCGCGTGGAGAGCTCGTTGATGTCTGCTCCGGCGACGAATGCTTTTTCGCCGGCGCCGGTGAAAATGCTTACGCGGACCGAATCATCGCGTTCGATGGCGGCGAGGCAATCGTCAAGTTCTTCGACCGTTTTGCGATTGAGCGCGTTGAGCACGTTCGGGCGATTGAACGTGACGCGGGCGATCTGGTCTTTCACGTCGTAGAGTAGATTTTCGTAGCCCATTTTTATTTTTTCGCTCCAGCCACTTTTGGTTTCTTCGTTCTCGCTCAGGTCAGCTGCATCGCCTTTGGCTTGGCGGGATCCGAGTAATCGTAGAAGCCTCGGCCGGCTTTGCGCCCGTTCCAGCCTGCGAGGACCATTCGTTTCAGAAGCGGCGGCGAGGCGAAGCGCCGTTCCTTGAATTCGTCGAACATGATGATGGAGATGTAGTAGGTGGTGTCGAGGCCGACGAAATCGAGCAGCGTGAACGGGCCCATCGGGTAGCCGCAGCCGATTTTCATGGAGTTGTCGATGTCTTCGACAGAGCCGACGCCCTCTTCGAGAGCGCGGACCGCGTCGAGCAGATACGGGACGAGCAAGCGATTCACGATGAAGCCGGTGCGATCGGAGGTGCGCACGACCGTCTTGCCGAGGCGCTGACCGAAGGCGACCATTTCATCGAAGACTTTGGGATCGGTGGCGATGGTACGAATCACTTCGACCAGCTTCATCACTGGCACAGGATTGAAGAAGTGCATGCCGACGAAGCGGTCGGGGCGCTGGGTGAAGGTGGCCATCTCGGTGATGGAGAGCGACGACGTGTTGCTCGCGAAAATTGTGGGCTTCGGGCAGATTTTGTCGAGAGCGCCCCAGAGCTCGCGCTTGGCGGGCAACTGCTCGATGATCGCTTCGATGATTACGTCGCTGTCTTTGAGATCTTCGAGGTTTGTGGTGCCGCGCAGACGGCCGCGAACTTGATCGCGATCGGCGGCGCTGAGAGTTCCCTTCTCGACTAGACGGGCGAGATTCTTCTCGATGCCCTGCAGCCCTTTATCGAGGAGCTGCTGCGAAACTTCGCGCACCGTTACCTGGCAGCCTGCTTGCGCTGCGACTTGCGCGATGCCTGAGCCCATCAGGCCGCATCCGACTACTCCTACTTTTTCAATTGCCATGCAACTGCCTCCGAGAACTGCTCGCGATGTGACTGCGGAATCTTCTGCTGATTGCGCCGTAGTAGGGTAAGGGAAGCGGGGCGAGGAGGCAAGAGAACCGGAAGCCGGGCGAAGGGCGAGACGCGCGCATCGAGGCGAGGAGAAAAGCGCGAGCCTCGCTCTTGCCGAAAACGGCGATTTTGTTGCGGTTAGAAATTTGCTTTCTCCTTTGTATTCATTTACTTGACCTTTTTCCTGTGATTTGAATGTTGCTATTAGACTTGACCCCAGTGCGCGCTTTTTTCTTACTTCGTCGCTTCGTCCGACCTGAGTTCGTAGGCATAGAGCTTTCCAGGGGAAGGAGCGCAGTTACAGGACTGGTGAAAACGAAATTGGTGCGCGGAGGCTCGAACCAGTTGCCGTTTTCGTCGAGGTGGGCGTAGACGCGGGCGGCGCGGACGATGGCGTCGGAGGCTTCGAGTGGAATGTGCTCATGGTTTTCGAGCATGCCTTCGAGGACGCGGCCGAGTTCGCGGCGGCGCCAGGCGAAGAGGCCGGTGCAATGGGCGTGGCGGTAGATCGAGGTGCGATTCGCGAGTTTGTATTCTCTGGCGATTAGCTCGGGGCTGCGCCAGCGGATGAAGTCGCCTTCGATTGCGTCGCGATCAGGATGCAGGCAGATGCAGCAGCGACGGGAGTGGCGGGAGAAATCGGGAGGCGTTCTCGAGGGCGTAGAGGAAGGCGAGGAAGTAGAGGACATCGAGGAAGTTCGTGAGACGGAAGAGGTAACCGAGGACGTTGGGGAAATCGACGCCAAT
Source organism: Candidatus Dormiibacterota bacterium (assembly GCA_035603595.1). Classification (GTDB taxonomy): domain Bacteria; phylum Acidobacteriota; class Terriglobia; order Acidiferrales; family UBA7541; genus Palsa-295. The sequence continues at coordinate 3,323 of DATNKB010000434.1, read as the reverse complement.
GGCGAGGGTTCGGACGAAATTGCGGATGGCGCAGGCATCGGCGGAGTTGCGGTGGTCTGGTCGGTAGCATGATTGATATCCGGCGCGAGGGCGGCGGTAGTTGTCGGAGGAGAGGCGGCCTTAGGGCGAGTGGCGGCTGGCTGATCGTCGTGGTGCAGGGATTTCTGGTAGGCGTCCCATTCGTGAGCGAAATACATTACGGATTCTTCTTTGCTGAAGCGAGTGGGCTTGAAGAGCTCGAATCTGATGGGGAAGGATGGTACTCGTCGTGGCATGGTGAACGACCTCCTTTTGGGCGGGAAGAACACCGCCGATCCGCTTTGCGGATTCACTTTCTAAAAAACTCACATTTTCTATGGAACCTGCCTCAAGCGAAGAACTAAGTGCTTGAAGCAACTGCGAACTGCTTTGCTACTGGCTATATCGTTGGAGTGCGAGAATGAGGGAAAGGTTGCTAGGGGTGAAAAAGAGCAATTTCAAATTGAAAATTTCGAATTTCAAAGGCGAAAGCGAACGCTGACGAAGATAGTGCCGGGCTGCGACAACAAACTAAAAGCTTGCGCGGGTGAGACTGCGCAAGAGGTGGCGCGTTGCGTCGTCTTTGATTCCCAGCGCTTCCGCGCTGGGCTAGGTATATGTCGCGCCTACGGTGCTAAGACAGGTTGCGGGACAGGGCCTTAGGCGGAGATCAATCGACGGATTTCAAAGTTCAATTGGGTGCAGGACAAAGAGCCGGCAGCATGCCGGCGCTACAAGGGACGGGCGCATCGGTTATAGGTCCATGTCGCAATCCGGCTCGAATTTGATGTGGAGCGGGAAAGTGTCGGGAAGGCTGCCCGGGCTACCGTCTCGCAGTTTGAATCTCCAAGTGCGCACGGTCTTGATTGTCGCTTTGTCGAGGTGAGGCGAAAGCGAGTGGACGACTTCAACTCTTGTTATTTTCCCTTTGGCGTTTACTGTGACAGACAGCACCATAATGCCCGCAGCGCCGGCCCGCATGTCTTCGAAGTGATAGTGAGGCGATTTCCAATTGGGGTCATGTAGCACTTCGACACCTGTGCCTTTGTCATTTGTGAGCCAGCTGTCAGGAATTACGGTACCGATGGCGGCCACCTGCGCCGGACAAGGTTTTGGGTTGCCGAAAGCGACTGATGCTTTTGTTTCTGCGGGGACGTGAGCGGGCGGCTCGAATTGCCACTGTTTGACGCTATCGAGAGCTGCTTGATAGAACTCCGGAGGACCACTGACTATTTTTGCGTCCGAAACGTGACCTTGTGCGTCGACCACGAGACTCAGATCGACTTTGCCTACGATGTTTTTCCTGAGGGCCTCTTCGGGAAACGGCGCCATTGGTGCCTTGAGCAGCTTGAGCGCTGGTTCGGACTTAGGGGCGGTGTCAGGTTGTTCAGGCGAGTCTTTCACTTGCGCTGGTGCTGCGGGCAAAAAACAAAATGCGAGGGCCACAACTAACGAGGCTGGGCGGCAGAGTTTCATTTCTGTATCCTTCTGACCATCACGATCTTACTGCGAATGGCTGATTGTGGGTAGCTGACGGCACGGGAACGAAGATGATGGAAGCACCAACAGAGAAAGCGAAACTTGAAACGATGCAGCGGGGGAGTTTGAGCGATTCGCTGGCGGCTGAGAGGACATATTTGGCGTGGATTCGGACTGGGTTGGCGCTGCTGGGACTTGGGTTTGTGGTGGCGATTTGGATTGTTTCTGGAGAGGCTTGACTACCTGGAGCATGTTACGCCGGCGCATTCGTATGGACTTTCGGTGTGGTTTGGAACGGGTCTGATACTGGCCGGGGTGGCTGTGTATCTTTCGTCGGCTTGGAATTATGTGCGGCTGATTCGGGCGTTGAACCGGGGAGAGGTGGTGGTTGCGCGGCCGTCGGTGCAGGCGGTGCTGGTGGCGGTGTTTTTGGCTTTGGTGGGACTGGCGATGGCGGTTTATTTGATTTCGGTGCGGGGGTCGGCGACTGGCGGCGGTTAACTCGGAGTATGGCAGGACGACGTCTTCAAATTTTTGAACGAGGGTCTCACGCGTTGACGGGATTCGAGCGAGTTGCGAAGGGGCACGTACGAGCCAGTGCCGGCTCGAAGTACGGAGTGCGCTCTGGGCAGATTTTGAGCCGAGCGCAGATATTGAACGGGTTGGTTCTGCTGGGGGTGGCGCTGCGATTGTGGGAGTACTTCTTTAATCGGTCGCTTTACCTCGACGAGATTCTGCTTACGCGCAGCATTGTGGGCATGCCGCTGAGAGAGCTTCTGACCAAACCACTTTTGATGGATCAGGTGGCGCCGCGAGGATTTCTGCTGATCGAACGGCTTGTGGTGATGGTCTTTGGTCCTAGTGAACTGGCGCTGCGACTATTTCCGTTACTATGCGGAATATTGAGCGTGATTCTTTTCCGGCGGCTTGCGGCGCGGGTGCTGACGGGAGCGGGGCCCGCTTTGGCGCTGTTTCTGTTTGCGATTGGAGTGCCGCTGATCCGGTATGGCGGAGACGTGAAGCAGTACTCGGTGGATATTGCCGCGGCTATTGGACTCCTGCTTCTGGCGCTGGATTTGCGCGAGAAGGAGGCGACGACGAAAAGGCTTTTGCTCGCCGGAGCTCTGGGGCTGGTGATTGTGTGGTTCTCGCAGACGGCTGTGCTGGTGATGGCGGGGATTGGACTGGGGCTGGCGGTGGATTGGTTGATTTCGCGGGACCGAAAAGCGGCGCGAGAGCTGCTGATCATGATTCCATTGTGGGCTGTGGGGGCGATGGCGGCTGTGATTGCGGGAATGCGGAGCATGACGCCGGCGACGCGCGAGTTCATGGATGATTTCTGGGCGGGCGGATTTTTTCCGCGGACGCTGAAGGTGACGCAAGCGCCGGGGTGGTTTTGGGAGCGCTTGACTTCGATTTTTTCCGATCCTACTTTGCTGCGATATCGATGGCCGGGCGTGTTTCTGGTGGTGGCGCTTGTGGGAGTGGTTGCGCTGTGGCAGCGAAGGCGGCCGGTGGCGCTGCTTCTTGTTGGGCCGTTTGTGGTTTCGATGGCGGCGGCGGTGGCGCATCAGTATCCATTTCGGGGGCGGCTAATTGTGTGGCTCGTACCGAGCGCGTTGATCGCAGCGGCGGCTGGCGCGGAGTGGATCCGAGGCCGGGCGAGCGCGCTTCATTCATTATTGGGGGCGGCGCTCGGGGTGGCTTTGATACTGGCTTTTTTAGCGTCGCCTGTAATGGCGATGTGGGAAATGCCGCCGCCCTACGACATCGAGCACTGGCGGGCACTGCTGAGTTATTTGCAGAATCATCGGCAGCCGGGCGAT